>VGTG01000106.1 GCA_016874795.1 Deltaproteobacteria bacterium
CGATGCGAGCGCGTTCTGCAGCGGAACCTCACGAGGCGACGACCACATGGCGTTTCTCCTCCGCGCAATCTGGCCAACAGCTATTCGACCGCTCTCCGCGGCGAGCACGGAAGGAATAGCGGGTCTGCCTAACACGCACCCTCGTCCCGAAAGTCGTTTGGACTCGCAGACGCCGATACCGAAACCGGGATTTGGGCGGACCTGTGTCACGCCGAGTTCCGGGATCGCGCTGGCGAAGACTCGCGGAGAGGCGCACGGTGAGACGGCCTCTATCGAGTCTCGACCCGGCATCCGACGACCCACGTAAACTCATGACGTCGCGCAGCCTAACGTCATCGCCTCGCGGAGGGCAACGGACCGGCTGCCGCATCCTGCGTTCCTCACTTCGGATTCCGCCCGAACCCTGAGCTCCGGACGTCCGCGACCATCAGCGTCGCGAGCGCGACCGCCACACGAGGACGACGGAGTGCGAAGATGTCGCGCTGCCGACGAGATGAGGACGCGCCACTCGGCGCGAACCCGCCCGATACCACCGGCAGCGAGAGCTGCGGCACCAAAGAGATCCCCCTCGGAGGCGAAAAACTCTTGACAGACCGTCGATCTTCGCCTAATCTTCGCCTCATGCCGGAGGCGACGCAGCGGCGAGCCAACGACGCACCCGCACGCACTCCTCGGCGACGGATTCCGTCGCTCGATCTGGTTCCCGAGGAGATCCTGACGCCGCCGGTGCGCGGCATGAGCGGGCGGCTCGATCGGCCTGCGGCCGCGCTGGTTCTCGACGGGTGGCTGCGGCGTCTGGGTCGGCAGGAGGCACTCTGCCGCCGCGTGCTCGGAGCGCTCGCTGCGCGCTTCCTCTCCAGCCGCGCCTGCCACTCGCTCGGCTTCGCACGCCTCTCCGACTGGACGCGCGAGCGGCTCGGCATGGGCGCGCGCGAACTGCAGGAGCTCGCACGCGCGGCTGAGCGCCTGGGCTCCCTCCCGGAGATCCGCGACGCATTCGATCGGGGCGAGCTCTCCTGGGCGAAGGTGCGGCTGCTCACGCGCTTCGCCGACGCCGAGAGCGAACGCACGTGGATCGAGCTGGCTCGCGAGCGCCCCGTGCGCGCGCTCGAGGCTCTGATGCGCGATGCGCCGCACCCGTCCGACACCGCGGACGAAAGCGAACGCGTCTCCCACTGCGGCGCTCACAAACGCGATCACCATCGCGATCACCATCGCGATCACGACGATGACGATGACGAGACGTGCGACGGCGAGCTGCGGGCACGCTTCTCCGTTCCGTGCCCACGGCGGGTCGTCGCATCCTGGAATCAAGCCGTGGAGCTGGCACGACGCATGGCGGGCGAGCAGCTCCCGGTCTGGCAGGCAGCCGAGGCCATCGCCGCCGAAGCACTCACCGCTTCCGAGTCGACGCGCCGCACGCTCGGCGGGCCGTGGGTGTCGCCGGACGATCTGTGGCGCGAGCAGGACAGGCTCGACGCCGCGACGAAGGCGACCCGCGATGAGGCACGCGAGCGCAGGCGCGAAGCCGCGCGCGACGAGCGTCACGTCGGACACGAATGTCTCGACTGGACCGCGCTACGCGAGGCCCTTCCGCTCGAGGTGGAACGACTCGCCGACGATTGCGACACACTCGACCCGTGGGAGCTCGACGCGCGGCTCCGCGAAGTCGTGCGCGCGCTACAGCGGATCGACTGGCAGACCGGACGCTTGCTGCGCATCTTCCACGACCTCCGCGGTCCGGAGCTGGCGGGCTTCGGCTCACTCTCGAGCTACGTGCGCGAGCGGCTCGGTTGCTCGTCGCGGCGCGCGCGCGGATTGATCGCGATCGAGCGACGGAGCGGCCACTCACCGGCGCTGGGCGAAGCGTACCGCGAAGGACGGCTCTCGTGGGTACGCGCGCTCGCGATCCTTCCTGCCGTGCGCACCTCGACCGGCGCCGCCGGCGCGGCCTGGGTGGAGCGCGCCCGCGAGGTCACGGTTCGGCGGCTGATGGACGAGGTCGACCATGCGCTCGAGCGCCAGGAGGACGCAGAAGCCGTCTGGCCGCCGGCGCCCGACACAGACCTGCGCAAGGTCGGCGAGACCATCGACGAAGCTCGGGCGACGCACGGAGACGCGTCGGCAGAGAAGCTCGGCGGCGCGGAGATCGACGGACGGGAGCTCGACGGAGGGAAGCTCGACGGAGGGAAGCTCGACGGAGGGAAGCTCGACGGAGGGAAGCTCGACGGAGGGGAGCTCGACGGAGGGAAGCTCGACGGAGGGAAGCTCGACGGAGGGAAGCTCGACACCGAAGAGCGGCAAATGTGTTCGCGTCGCCGGCTCGCCCGCTGGGGCGTGCAGGACTCGACGATCTCCTTCACCGGGCCCGAATCCGTGGTCGTCCTCTTGAAGACCGCGATGCGCAGCTTCGGCACGCCCTACCACTTCGCCTGGTCGAGCCTGGAACGTCTCCTCTTCCACGTGCGCTCGGAGTGGGAAGGACGGCCGCGCCACCGCGACCCGATCTTCGAACGCGACGGCTGGCGATGCGCAGTACCGGCGTGCAGCTCCCGCAAGAACCTGCACGACCACCACGTGATGTTCCGGTCGCGCGGCGGCGCGAACGATCTCGGGAACCGCACGACCGTCTGTGCCTGGCACCACCTGCGCGGCATCCACGAAGGGCGCATCCGCGCATTCGGCCGCGCTCCGCACGAGATCGTCTGGGAGGTCGGGAGGACGGCGAGCGGAGCGCCGCTGTTCCGCTCGCGCGGGGATCGCTACGTGGCCGCGTCTGCCTGATCTAGACTCAGACTAAGGCTGAGCTAGATCCAGCCGAGCATCTTCATCGCCCAGCCGGCGTGCCAGCTCTTCGTCACGTGACGCATCTTCTCCTCGATCCGTCAGACGCTTCGCCCCGAGCACCCCCCACAGCGGCGGGACATGAATCGCGGCGGCCACGAGCAGCATCGCGGAGACGAGAATACGCATGGCCGCTTTCCTATGGCGCCCGCGCGAAGGTCGTCAACGCGGATGGAGCGGACCTTCATCCGTTCGTCCGGATGGAGGCCGCCCAGAGCGATAGCCACGAGCGTAGAGCTTCTTCACCCTGGCACGGGCGCGTCGATGCGGTACGATCTCCTCCTCGGGCAGCGCGACGCTCCCGGGAGGAAACGATCTTGGCTTCCCGAGAAAACAATCACGCCGGCCGCGCCGACCACGCCGGCCACGGCGACCACGCCGGCCACGGCGACCACGCCGGCCACGGCGACCACGGCGACCACGGCGGCCACGCCGACACCGAGAAGCGCTCGCGTCTCCTGCACGACCTCCTCTCGCGGAAGATCCTCGTCCTCGATGGCGCGATGGGCACGACGCTGCAGCGCTACGGACTCGAGGAGAAGGACTACCGCGGCAACGAGTTCCGCGATCACCCGTCCGACCTCCGCGGCAACAACGACCTCCTCTCGATCACGCGGCCCGACGTGCTCGCCGAGGTGCACCGCGCGTTCCTCGAAGCGGGCGCCGACATCCTCGAGACGAATACGTTCACGGCCACCTCCGTTTCGCAGGCGGATTACGGCCTCGCCGATCGCGCGCGCGACATCAACCTCGCGGCAGCGCGCATCGCGCTCGCGGAGGCGCGCAAGGCGAGCACCGCCGACAAGCCTCGCTTCGTCGCCGGCTCGATCGGCCCGACGAACCGCACGCTGTCGATCTCGCCGGACGTCGCCGATCCCGCATTCCGGAATCTCACCTTCGACGAGCTGCGCGACTCCTACGCCGAGCAGGTCCGTGCCCTCCTCGACGGCGGAGTCGACCTCCTCCTCGCCGAAACGAGCTTCGACACGCTCAACATGAAGGCCGCGATCTACGCGATCGAAGAGGTCTTCGCCGAGCGCGGCGTCCGCCTCCCGCTGATGCTCTCCGGCACGATCACCGACCGGAGCGGCCGCACGCTCTCCGGCCAGACGATCGAGGCGTTCTGGTACTCCGTCGCGCACGCGCGGCCGCTGTCCGTCGGCCTCAACTGCGCGCTCGGCGGACGCGACATGCGGCCGTACGTCGAGACGCTCTCCGCGACCGCACCCGTCCTCGTCAGCTGCTACCCGAACGCCGGCCTGCCGAACGCGTTCGGCGGCTACGACGAGACCCCCGACCAGACCGCTCAGGTCCTACGCGAGTACGCGCAGAACGGCTGGCTCAACTTCGTCGGCGGCTGCTGCGGCACGACGCCGGAGCACATCGCGGCGATCCGCGATGCGGTCGAAGGCTGCGCACCGCGGCGCCAGCCCACGTCCGACGGCCTCGCGCACCTCTCCGGCCTCGAGCCGTTCACGCTCCGCCCGGAAGCCGGCTTCGTGATGATCGGCGAGCGCACGAACGTCACCGGCTCGAAGAAGTTCGCGCGTCTCATCAAGTCCGAGGACTACGAGTCTGCCCTCCAGGTCGCACTCGATCAGGTCCGCGGCGGCGCGAACCTCCTCGACGTCAACATGGACGAAGGCCTTCTCGACTCCGAGAAGGCGATGACGCGCTTCCTGAACCTGATCGCGACGGAGCCCGAGATCGCGCGCGTACCGATCGTCATCGACAGCTCGAAGTGGTCCGTGATCGAGGCGGGCCTGAAGTGCGTGCAGGGAAAGGGCGTCGTCAACTCGATCTCACTCAAAGAGGGCGAGGACGCCTTCCGCCATCACGCGCGCGAGGTGCTGCGCTACGGCGCCGCGGTCGTCGTCATGGCCTTCGACGAGGAGGGTCAAGCGGCGACGATCGACCGCAAGGTCGAGATCTGCAAGCGGGCCTACCGCATCCTGACGGAGGACGTCGGCTTCCCGCCCGAGGACATCATCTTCGATCCCAACATCCTCGCGATCGCGACCGGCATCGAGGAGCACGACGAGTACGGCGTCGCGTTCATCGAGGCGACGCGCCAGATCAAGCGCGCGTGCCCCGGCGTGCACGTGAGCGGCGGCGTCTCGAACCTCTCCTTCTCCTTCCGCGGCAACGAGGCCGTGCGCGAGGCGATCCACTCCGCCTTCCTCTTCCACGCGATGAAGGCGGGGATGGACATGGGCATCGTCAACGCGGGCCAGCTCGCCGTCTACGAGGACATCCCGAAGGACCTGCTCGAGCTCGTCGAGGACGTCGTGCTGAACCGCCGGAAGGACGCGACCGAGCGCCTCGTGGAGTTCGCCGAGACCTACAAGGCGAAGGCGCAGGATCGCGCCCAGGACGACGCCTGGCGCCGCGCCTCCGTGCAGGAGCGCCTCTCGCACGCGCTCGTGAAGGGCATCGCCGATCACATCGAGACCGACGTCGAGGAGGCGCGCCAGGGCTATGCGCGCCCGCTCGAGGTGATCGAAGGCCCGCTGATGGACGGCATGAAGATCGTCGGCGACCTCTTCGGCTCCGGGAAGATGTTCCTGCCGCAGGTCGTGAAGAGCGCGCGCGTGATGAAGCGCGCCGTCGCCTACCTCGAGCCGTTCATGGAGGCGGAGAAGCTCGCGCGTGCCAAGTCGGGCAACGGCGGCAACGGCGACGCCCAGCCCCGCGCTCAGGGGAAGGTCCTGCTTGCGACCGTCAAGGGCGACGTGCACGACATCGGCAAGAACATCGTCGGCGTCGTGCTCGGCTGCAACAACTACGAGGTGATCGACCTCGGCGTGATGGTGCCATCCGAGAAGATCCTCGCGGAGGCGCGCGAGAGGGACGTCGACGTCGTCGGCCTCTCCGGGCTGATCACACCCTCTCTCGACGAGATGGTCCACGTCGCGAAGGAGATGCAGCGCGAGGGCTTCGACGTCCCGCTCCTGATCGGCGGCGCCACGACGAGCCGGCAGCACACCGCGGTGAAGATCGCGCCCGCGTACGAGGAGCCGACCGTGCACGTGCTCGACGCCTCGCGCGCGGTCGGCGTCGTCGCGAGCGTGCTCTCGCCGGAGGCGAAGCCCGCGTTCACCGACAAGAACCGGGCAGAGCAGGACGCGCTGCGCGAGCTCCACGCGAAGCGCCAGTCGAATCCGCTCGTCCCGCACGAGAAGGCGCGAAGAGATCGCTTCTCGATCGCGTGGCGCGCGGCAGACCTCGCGAAGCCGCCGTTCCTCGGACGACGCGTGATCGAGGATCGACCGCTCGCGGAGCTCGTGCCCTACATCGACTGGACGTTCCTCTTCCACGCCTGGGAGCTCCGCGGGAAGTACCCGGCGATCCTCGAGGATCCCGAGGTCGGCGAGGCGGCGCGCGACCTCTTCGAGAGCGCGCAGTCGCTGCTCCGCCGGATCGTCGACGAAAAGCTCCTCCGCGCGCGCGCCGTCTGGGGCTTCTGGCCCGCGAACAGCGACGGCGACGACGTCGTCCTCTACACCGACGAGGAACGGCGCCACGAGCTCGCGCGCTTCGTGATGCTCCGCCAGCAGGAGACGAAGTTCGAGGGCCAGAAGGCCTACCGCTCGCTCGCGGACTACGTCGCCCCGGTGGAGTCGAAGCTCGCCGACTACGTCGGCGCCTTCGCGGTCACGGCGGGCATCGGCACGGACGAGCTCGCTGCCCGATTCGAAAAAGACCACGACGACTACCGCGCGATCATGGCGAAGGCGCTCGCCGACCGGCTCGCGGAGGCGTTCGCCGAGTCCCTGCACGAGGAAGCGCGTCGCGGCTGGTATTCGAAGGACGAGCGGCTCACGAACGAGGAGCGGATCGCAGAGAAATACCGCGGCATCCGCCCCGCGTTCGGCTACCCGGCGTGTCCGGATCACTCGGAGAAGACGACGCTCTTCCGCCTTCTCGAGGCGGACGACGCCGGGATGGCTCTGACCGAAAGCTTCGCGATGATGCCGGCCGCCTCCGTCAGCGGGATCTACCTCGCGCATCCGGAGGCGCGATACTTCCAGGTCGGGCGCATCGAGCGCGACCAGGTCGAGTCCTACGCACGGCGCAAGGGTGTCACCGGGAAGCAGGTCGAG
Organism: Deltaproteobacteria bacterium; assembly: GCA_016874795.1. Taxonomy (GTDB): domain Bacteria; phylum Desulfobacterota; class Binatia; order UBA12015; family UBA12015; genus VGTG01. Next base: position 6,948 of record VGTG01000106.1, read on the forward strand.
TCCTGGCTCCGGCCGAACCTCGCGTACGACCCGGACTGATCGGAATCATCGGGGCGACGTTCCGGGAAGCGCGATGCTACGATGGTCGCGCTCCATGAAGTCCCATTTCGTCCGCGGCGTCGTCCTGACCGGGGTCGTGCTCGTCGTGTTCGCCGCCTTCGTGATCGCGTCGCGCGCGCCGAAGAGCCCGCGCCGCCCCGACATCCTACTCTTGACGCTCGACACGACGCGCGCCGACCACACGTCCGTGTACGGCTATCGCCGTCCGACGACGCCGCGTCTCGCGCGGCTCGCGCGCGACGGCGTCCGCTTCGAAGCCGCCTACGCACCGATGTCGACGACGCTCCCGTCGCACGCGACGATGTTCACGGGCGAGCTGCCGCGGAAGCACGGCCTCACGAAGAACGGCGCCGTGCTCCCCGACGGGTGGGACACCCTCGCGGAGCAGCTCCAGCGCGCCGGCTACCGGACGGCGGCGTTCGTGAGCTCGTTCCCGCTCGAGCGCCGCTTCGGCCTCGCGCAGGGCTTCGACGTCTACGACGACGACTTCCGCGGCGGCGAGTGCCTCGCCGAGATGCAGGAGTGGGAGGGCTTCGACCTCGACGCCGGCTTCTGCCGGAACGCGGATCGAACGACGGACCGCGCTCTCGAGTGGCTCGAGCAAGAGGGCTACCTCGATCCAAAAAAAAGAGGCTACCTCGCCGGCAAGCCGAGCCCGCGCGAACGGCCCTTCTTCCTGTGGGTGCACTACTTCGACCCGCACGCGCCCTGGGAGACGAAGCCGAACGCGATTTTCCGTCCGCAGGGCACCGACTGGCTCGCGGAGAAGAAGGCCGCGTACGACGGCGAGATCCGCTTCATGGACACGTCGATCGGCGCGATCCTCGACGCCCTGCAGAGGGCGGGACGCCTCGACGATACGCTCGTCGTCGTGGCCGCGGATCACGGCGAGGGCCTGATGCAGCACGGCCACATGCACCACAACATCTTCCTGTACGAGGAGGACGTGCGCGTGCCCTTCCTGTTTCGCTGGCCGGGGAAGATCGCGCCCGGACGCGTGGTGCGCGAGCCCGTGCAGGTCGCAGACGTGAGCCCCACTCTCCTCGCGCTCGCGGGAATCGCGCCCTCGACGGAGCCCGGAACCGGCGAAGCGCTCGCTGCGGCGCTTCTGCAGAGCGCGCCGCTCGACGCCGACCGTCCGGTCTTCCTGCAGCGGCGCATCTACGAGGAGACGGAGCACATGGGCTTTCCCCTGCGCGGCGAGAAGCTCGGCGTGCGCCTCGGCCGCTGGAAGTACATCGAGGCGCTCGACGAGGGTACGATCGAGCTCTACGACCTGAAGGCCGATCCCGAAGAGAAGCGGAACGTCGCGGAGCTCCATCCGGAGGAAAGGGCGAAGCTCGCCGCGGCGCTGCACCGGTGGCGGGAGTCGACGCCGCCACCCGCGCTGCCCGAGGTCGATCCGGAAGCGGCGAAGAAGCTGCGCGCGCTCGGCTACGTGCCCTGAGGGCACGGACATGAAGGAGCGGAAATGAAACACTTTCTCTTCCACCTGATGCCGTACAAGGACCTGCCGGCGGACTTCGAGAAGAACCACGACTCCGCCTGGGTCTGGGTCCCCAACGACCTCTACGACCCGGCGAAGGGGCACCAGTACTACAACGACTACCTCGACGAGATCGTCGAGGCGGAGGAGCTCGGGTTCGACGGCGTGTGCGTCAACGAGCACCACCAGAACGCGTACGGCTTGATGCCGTCGCCGAACATCATCGCATCGATGATCGTCGCGCGAACGAAGCGCATGAAGGTCGCGGTCGTCGGCAACGCCCTGCCCCTCTACGATCCGCCGACGCGCGTCGCGGAGGAGATCGCGATGCTCGACGTGATCTCCGGCGGACGCATGATCTCGGGCCAGGTGATCGGCGGCGGTCCCGAGTATTTCAGCTTCTCCGTCAATCCGACGGAGGCGCGCTCGCGCTTCGCCGAAGCGCACGAGATCATCATGCGCGCATGGACGCAGCCCGGCCCGTTCGAGTTCTACGGCGAGCACTACAAGCTCCGGTACGTGAACACGTGGCCGAAGCCGATCCAGAAGCCGCATCCGCCGATCTGGATTCCCGGCGCAGGCTCGCTCGAGACGATGGAGTTCGTCGCGAAGCGCCGTTACGCGTACATGGGCATCCCGTACTTCCACATCGACTTCTTCAAGAAGACGTACGCGATGTTCCGCGAGGCGTGCGAGCGCGAGGGCTATCGGGCGCACCCGGAGCAGATGGGACTCCTGATGCCGATCTACGTCGCCGAGACCGACGCGAAGGCGCGCGAGGAGTTCCAGGAGCACTTCTGGTACTTCCAGAAGAAGCTGATTCCTGGATTGACGCTGAGCCCGCCGGGCTACAGCTCGGTCCAGTCCGCGATGCGGATCGCGAAGGCGCTCCGCAACGGGAAGCTCTGGGTCAACGGCGTCGAGACCTGGGACGAGGTCGACGAAGGCTGCTACGCGATCGTCGGCAGTCCCGAGACGGTCGCGCAGAAAATCATCGAGCACTCGAAGGACATCGGTTGCGGCAACATGCTCGGCCTCTTCCAGCTCGGCAACATGCCGACCGGCAAGGCGCGCGAGAACGCGCGCCGGTACGCCGAGACGGTCCTGCCGCTGGTCAACGCGGCGATCCCGAACGCCGCGGAGCCGCCGCCCGTCTCGATCCCCTTCCCGGAAGCGGCCTGAGACGAGAGCGAGGACAGCAACCATGGAGCCGACCGTCACCAACGTCGAGGTCCTCGGCCGCCGCGTCCAGGAAGCGCGCGGCGGCGAAGGCAAGCCCCTCCTCTACCTGCACAGCGCGATGGGCGAGGCGAGCTGGATGATGCCGCACCTCGCGGCGCTCGCCGCGCGCCGCGAGCTGCACGCGCCGGCGCATCCCGGCTTTCTCAAATCGCAGGGGATCGACCAGATCCGCGACATGGCGGATCTCGTCGACCACTACCTCGCCTACCTCGACGTCCTCGGCTGGGACTCGGTCGACGTCGTCGGGCATTCGCTCGGCGGCTGGATCGGCGCCGAGCTCGCGGTGCGCGTGCCGGAGCGCATCTCGACGCTCGTCCTCTCCGGCGCGGTCGGTATCTGGATCCGCGAGAAGCCTCTCGCGGACATCTTCGCGTTCAATCCGCAGCGGCCCGAGCACGTCGCGGAGCTCCTTTTCCACGACACCTCGAATCCGTTCGCGCAGGCGATGACGCCGAAGCCCGGCTGGGAGATGCCCGACGAGCTGATGATCGACTTCATGAACGCGATGGCGGCGACGGCTCGCGTCGGCTGGAACCCGCTCCTCCACAACCCGCGGCTCGAGGCGAAGCTCCAGGCCGTGCGCGCGCGGACGCTCTGCCTCTGGGGCGAGAACGACCGCGTCGCGCCGATCGAGTACGGGCGAAAGTACGCGTCCCTCATCCCGGGTGCGCAGCTCGAGGTGATCCCGAGCTGCGGCCACATGTCGTTCCTCGAGAAGCCGACCGAGTGGAGCGGCGCGGTCCTTCGCTTCCTCGGTTAGCGGATCGTTCGCCAGCTCAGAGAAGCGCTCGCGCCGCGTGGTAGGTGAGGAAGCTCCCGATCCACGCGAGCGCGAGCATGTAGCCGAACGCGAGCGCCGGCCAGCGCCAGCTCCCCGTCTCGCGCGCCATCACGACGATCGTCGACGTGCACTGCAGCGCGAAGACGAAGAACACGAGGAGCGAGAGTGCGGTCGCGAGCGAGAACACGTGCTTGCCCGTGCGCGGATCGACGTCGGAGACGAGCGCCTGCCGCAAGCTCGTGTAGTCATCCGCTTCACCGCTCGCGTAGATCTGCGCGAGGGTCGCGACGATGACCTCCCGTGCCGCGAGGCTCGCGATCAGGCCGACGCCGATCTTCCAGTCGAAGCCGAGCGGCGCGATCGCGGGCTCGATCGCGTGACCGAGTCGGCCGGCGAAGCTCGCCTCGACGTTCGCACGCGTCTGCTCCGCGGGCGAGAACGCCGGGTTGGGCTCCGGCGTGGGGAAGTTGAGCAGCATCCACAGGATGACCGAAGCCGCGAGGATGATCGTCCCGGCGCGCTTCAAGAACGCGCGCGCGCTGCCCCAGACCTGGCGCAGGAGGAGGCGCCACGTCGGCATCCGGTACGGCGGCAGCTCCATGTAGAAGACCGAGACCGTGCCGCGCAGGAGCGTGCGGTTCAGCAGCGCGGCCGAGCCGAACGCCGTCGCCGCGCCGAGCAGGTAGAGCCCGAGCATCACGAGGCCCTGCAGGCCGAGCGGCCCGAGAACTCGTTCCGCCGGCACGAACGCCGCGATCAGGAGCGTGTAGACGGGCAGACGCGCGGAGCACGTCATGAACGGCGAGACGAGGATCGTCGCCAACCGCTCGCGCGGCGAAGCGACCGTGCGTGCCGCCATCATTCCGGGGACCGCGCACGCGTAGCACGAGAGGAGCGGCACGAAGCTCCGTCCCTGCAGTCCGACCCAGCCCATCACCCGGTCGACGACGAACGCGGCGCGCGACATGTAGCCGACGTCCTGCAGCAGGTGCAGGAACGTGAACAGGATCAGGATCTGCGGGAGGAAGATCAGCACCGATCCGACGCCCGCGAGGATGCCGTCCGCCCAGAGATCGGTGATCCACCCCGCCGGCAGCACGGCGCGGCTCACCACGCCGAGCTCGCCGAAGGTCGCGTCGATCGCGTCCATCGCGGGTACGGCCCATGCGAAGATGCTCTGGAAGAGGAGGATCATCACCGCCGCGAAGACCGCGATGCCCGCGACCGGGTGCAGGAGGACGCGGTCGATCCAGTCCGTGCGCGTGTCGGGCTCGAGCCGGTCCGCACCGACCTCGCGACAGATCTGATCCGCCCAGGCGAAGCGCGCCTCGGCGTCGGCAGCGCGCGGCAGGGCGCGCGGCCGCGGCCAGCTCGCCGGATCGCGCAGGAAGCCGCGTAGCGGCTCGAGGCCGACGCCACGGTGCCCGACGACGCCGAGCACGTGCACGCCGAGAAGGCGCGAGAGCTTCATGATGTCGAGCTTGCCGCCGCGCGCCTTCACCTCGTCGATCATCGTGACGACGACGATCGTCGGAAGGCCGAGGTCGAGCGCTTCGCGCACGAGGCCGAGCCCGCGTCGAAGGGTCGTCGCATCCGCGACCACGAGGAGCGCGTCGGGAACGCGCTCTCCCTCGAGCGTTCCCGAAAGGATGCGCGTGACGATCTGCTCGTCCGGCGTCTCGCCGTGCAGCGCGTACGTGCCGGGGAGATCGAGGATCCGCACCTCGCTTCCGAGGAGCTGGCCTTCGCGTCTCTCGACCGTGACGCCCGGATAGTTGCCGACGCGCGCCGACGAGCCGGTGAGCGCGTTGAAGAGCGTCGTCTTGCCGGTGTTCGGCGAGCCGACGAGCGCGACGCGCGTCGGACCGGAGCCGAGGACCGCTGCGGGAGCCGCGGTCATTTCGACGAAGGCTCGAGCTCGACGCGAACGGCGGCGAGCTGCTCCGTTCGAAGGCAGATCCGGTAGCCGCGGAGCTCGAGCTCGACGGGATCCCCGAGCGGCGAGCGGCGCCGGAGCAGCAGCAGCGTCCCCGGCACGAAGCCGAGATCGCGAAGCCGGAGCGGGATCGATTCGCCCGGCTCGGGCGCGCAGATCCGCCCGGTTTGGCCGGGCTCGAGTCGGCTCAAGGGGACGGTCACCACGGGCTTTCCCTCGGTCAATTGAAAATGGATTTCAATTTCACCAACCGTATCCGCCGGGTCCGACCCGTGCAACAGAGGTCGTGCGGTCTCCACCCTCGTAGAGGCGCGTTGCGCCTCGCCCGGCCCTCCGCTCACATGCCTCCGTGACGAGCGCGCCCGACCTCCGTCCCGCCGGCGAGCGACGCCACGGGCCGATGCCGGTCTCGCTCGCGCGCGAGGAGTCGCCGCGCGTCGTCTGGGCGCTCGCCTGGCCCGTGATCCTGGCGCTCCTCTCGGAGTCGGTCGTCGCGCTCGTCGACATGCTGATGGTCGCGCGGCTCGGAGCGACCGCGGTCGCCGCGGTCGGCGTCGGCAGCCAGATCCTCGGAGCGGTGACTCTCACGATGACCGCGGTCGCGACGGGAACGATCGCGCTCGTCGCGCGCCACGTCGGTGCCGGAGCGCGCGACGAGGCGAGCCAAACCCTCGCACAGTCGATGATCGCGGGAGCGGCGCTCGGCGCCGTGATGGTCGTGCCGGTCGTCCTCTGGGCCGAGCCGATCGTGCTCGCGTTCGGCGTGACGCCGGAGGTCGCCGAAGTGGGAGCACGCTTCGTGCGCTTCGTGATGCTGTCCGTCCCGAGCTCCGCCGTGCTGTTCGTGTTCGGCTCCGGGCTTCGCGCTTCCGGCGATACGCGCACGCCGCTCGTGATCGGGATCTTCGTGAACGTGCTGAACGTCGCGGGGAACTGGCTCCTGATCTTCGGTCACCTCGGCTTCCCCGCTCTCGGCGTCGCCGGCTCGGCGGTCGCGACCGCGTTCGCCTACACCAGCGGCGTCGCCTTCGCGTGCCTTCTGCTCGTCCGCGGACGCTTGCGGCTACGCCCGCGGCGCGCGGATTTCCGGCCACGCGGCGACGTCATCCGTCGCGTGCTGCGCGTCGGCTATCCGGCCGGCATCGAGCAGGCGCTGATGCAACTCGGCTTCCTTCTCTACCTCGTCTTCGCGGCGCGCTACGGGACGGACGCGATCGCGGCTTACTTCATCGGCGTGCGCATCCTGATGCTGTCGTTCCTGCCGGGGTTCGGCTTCGCGGCGGCTTCGAGCACGCTCGTCGGACAGCACCTCGGCGCCGGCAATCCGGCGCGCGCGGAGAGCGCGGGCTGGCGCTCGACGTGCATGTCCGTGGTGATGATGTCGACGTCGGGTCTCGTCATCTTCCTGCTCGCCGAGCCGATCGCGCACCTCTTCGTCGACGAGCCCCCCGTCGTCAGCGGGGCGGTGGCGTTCATCCACATGCTCGCGATCTCGCAGCCGTTCATGGCGATGGACTTCACGCTCGGCGGTGCGCTCCGCGGGGCGGGCGACACGCGCTTTCCCCTCGTGTCGGTGCTGATCGCGTTCTACGTCGTCCGGCTCGGGACCTCGTTCGTCGTGGCCGGGATCCTCCATCTGCCGCTCGTGTGGCTCTGGGGAACGATCATCGGCGACTACATCGTGCGCGCGGCGCTGAAGAGCTGGCGCTTCCGGCAGGGTGTCTGGCGGACGATCCAGGTTTAAGTCCAGGTTTAAGTCCAGGTTTAGGTCCAGGTCCAGGTCCAGGGTTCAGGTCCAGGTCCAGCTCCCGCTCACTCGCGCGCGCACGCTCGTTCGCTAGGGTCGGAGCCGATGTCCACAGCACCCGAGCTTGCCGAGCTGGTCGAACGAATGCGCAGTCTGATCGACGCCGCGGTCACGACGCTTGCGCCGCCGGAGACCCTGCGCGAAGCGGAGACGACGCTGCGCGCGGTCGAAGCGAGCCTCCGGCGTCACGTGCCCGATCCGGTGCCGCCGCGATATACCGGCGGAGCGACGGTCGCGGAGGTGTTCCCGTACGATCCGCTCGTCGGCCGGATGAGCCCGCTCGCGCCGCCGGTCGAGATGGTCTGGCAGGACACGCTCGCCGTTGGCACCGCGCGCTTCGGGACGCCTTACGAAGGCCCACCCGGATGCGTGCACGGCGGCGTCCTCGCCGCGGTCTTCGATCAGGTGCTGAACGTCGCGAACATGAGCAGCGGCATCGCGGGACCGACGAAGCGGCTCGAGATCAAGTACAAGAAGCCCACGCCGCTCCGCACGGAGCTCCGCTTCGAGGGCTGGGTCGAGCGCCAGGAGGGACGCGAGGTGTACTCCGCCGGCCGCGTCCTCGCCGGCACCGAGGTCACCGCCGAAGCGCGCGGTGTGTTCGTGCGCATCCCGCTCGACCGCGTGATGCGCATGCTCGACTGAGGATCACTCCACGACGATCGCGTACGTGGCTTCGCGCGCCGGCGCGACGCCCTTCTCCCAGGGACGGACGTAGACGAGCTTGATGCTCGTCCGTCCCGCGCCGACGCCCTCGAAGGTGAAGATCGTGATGCCGCCCGATCCGACGACGTCGGTCGGCTCCGCCTCGTAGCGCGAGTTGAGGAAACGCACGACCGACTCGTCCGGCGGATTTCCGAGCTCCCAGCGGTAACCGGTCGTCTGGTTCGCGGGGAGACGGATCTCGAACTCCTCTCCGAGGGCGACGGCACGTCCCGCGGGACCCACGATCGGCGCCTCCGCTTCGGGCGGCGCCGGAGTCGAGCACGCCGCGACGATCGCCGTCAGCAGAAGCCACGCAAGCCGACGATGCGCACGCCGCTTCTGCACGCCGGCCTGTTACTACGCGCTCGCCGTGCGCGCGAGCCGCGGCGGTTTGCTCCACGGGTGGAATCGACGTAGCCAAAATGGAAGGGCCGAAACAGGAGGAGCTTCATGAAGGCAGACCGGATCGCCGCACTTCTCGGCGCAGCCGCGGTCGCGCTCGCGGCCGGCTGTACCACCATCGATACCGTTCGGCCCACGACCACGATGAATGCGCGCCTCCTCGGCTCTTCCGGCGCCGCCGCGACGCCGATCGAAATGGAGTACCAGAGCCAGACCTTCGGCACGGGGGGCACCATCACGGCGACGGTGCCGAGCGGCGAGAGCTTCAACGGCCACTATGCGGTGATCACGCGGACTTCCGGTACGGACACCCTCGGAACGTCGTGGGGCGGCTGGGGCTCGTGGGAGCCCTACTGGAAGGACTGGGGACCGCACGGCAGCCCGTGGGTGCAGGGCGACGACTTCGCGACCTTCGTGCAGAACTACTCGGGCAAGGCGATCGCGACGCTCTTCGGCGATCGCGGCGACACGATGCGCTGTCGCTTCCAGCTGAGCGACCCCGAGGAGGGCATGGAAGGCGGCGGCGTCGGGCAGTGCCAGACGTCGAGCGGAGAAAATCTCGAAGCGCAGTTCTGAGGACGTCCTAGGACGCGGAGAAGCGCATGAAGATCGGGATCGCCCTATTCCGGCTCCGGCATCGCGACATGGCACGCGTCGCAGCGCGCGCGGAGTCGCTCGGCTTCGAGTCCGTGTGGATTCCCGAGCACCTCGTCTTCCCGACCGAGATCCGGAGCCCGTACCCGTACGCGGCCGACGGCGTTCCGCCGTTTCGAGTCGACGCTCCGCACCTCGATCCGCTGATCCTGCTGACGCACATCGCTGCGGCGACGAGCACGATTCGCCTCGGGACGAACGTCTACCTCCTCGCGCTGCGACACCCTCTCGTGAGCGCGCGGCTCGCCGTGAGCGTCGATCACCTGTCCGGCGGCCGCCTGACGCTCGGCGTCGGCGCCGGCTGGCTGGAGGAGGAGTTCGAAGCCGCCGGGATCGACTTCCGCACGCGCGGCGCTCGCCTCCGCGAGTGCACGCGCGCTCTCCGCGCGCTCTGGACGGAAGCGGAGCCGTCCTTCCAGGGACGCTTCTTCTCGTTCGGTCCCGTCAAGTTCGAGCCGAAGCCGCTGCAGAAGCCAGGTGTACCGATCGTCTTCGGCGGCGAGACCGAGGCGGCTCTGAAGCGCGCCGCGGCGCTCGGAGACGGCTGGTACGGCGTCGGCAACACGCCGGAGAGCGCGGCGGCGCAGATCGCGAAGCTACGTAGGCTCCTCGACGAGGCCGGCCGCGGCGACGTTCCCTTCGAGTGCACCGTCAGCCATCGATCGCTGACCCTCGACCGGGACGACGTCGCGCGATTCGAGGAGGCAGGTGTGCACCGCATCGTCCTCCTGCCTTGGCTGCACGCCCGCGACGCGGAAGAGGCCCTGGGGCGGCTCGCGGATTCGGCCCTTTGAAGGCTCTTCCTTGGTCTCTTGACGGTCGGCTGCGACCCGAAGACGATCGTCTTCGGTGAAACTCAGGTCACGGGAGGAGCCGCGCATGCGAACACGTCTTCTTGCTTTGGTAGCCGCGTCGACGCTCCTCTGGGCCACATCGCTCGCTCTCGCGGCGAAGTGCGGTGAAGCTCCCGGAGATCTCGCTGCCGTCGAAGCCGCTCGAGACGCCGTGCGCGCCGGGTGCGACTGCGAGGTCGCGAGCCGCGCGGCGTACATGGGCTGCGTCGGTGGGGTCATCGCCGATCGCGTCGACGGCGGCGAGCTTCCGAAGTCGTGTCGCGGCGCCGTGCGCCAGTTCGCGAGCCGCTCCACCTGCGGCCGCGCCGACGTCGTCGCCTGCTGCCTGAAGAAGGGCGACCGCCCCTGGAAAGGCGTGATCCGTCCGGTGACGAAGGGCTGCGTCGCACCGAAGAACGGCCAAGCCTGCGAAACCGAGCTCCCGCATCTCGCGGACGGCTGCTCGCCGGAGGACGGGTGCACCGTCGATGACTGCGGCAACGGCACTGTGGACCCGGGCGAGGACTGCGAGCCGCCGGGCTCGTTCTCCTGCGACGATCAGTGCAACGATCGATGCGGGAACGGCGTCGTCGAGATCACCTTCGGTGAGCAATGCGATCCTCCCGGGACGGCGACGTGCGACGCCTCCTGCCAGCAGATCCACACGTGCGGCGACGGCGTCATCGAGCCGCCCGCGGAGGAGTGCGAAGGTCAGAGCGGGTGCGGGCCGGACTGCACGCTGGCCCGATCGGTCTGCTGCGATCTCCCGAGCAGCGAAGACCAGTGCATCGGCTGGACCGTGTACGACGGCGGAATGGTCTACCACCCGTACATCTCCGGTTGCATCGTCGCAGCCTATGGCACGCCCTCGTTCGGCGTTTGCGAGGGTCCGCCGTGCTCGGGGGGCCTCCCGGGCTGCAAGGAGAGCGCGTGCGAGGATCAGGCGATCGATCCCCTTCCAGTCTGCTGCCAGCAGCACGAAGGAGGCTGCCGCGACACCGTCCTGACGTCGACGGGTGACTTCGGCGACTTCGACTGTGGCGTCTATCCGCCCGATTTCGGGGACACGATCGTCGTCGGCACGTGCGAGAGCGGGAGCTGCGTCCCGGCGGAGTGACCTCTCGTCAGCGCTTGCGCCACTCGACGCGGCCGCCCGACTCGAAGAACCGCTGACCTTCGGCGATGTTCTCCGGGCTCCACCCGAGCGCCAAGAAGGACCCGCCCTGCGCGAGCGCCTGGCTCCGCGGCAGGTCGCGCGTCGACCACGCGGCCCGCAGCGTCGCCTGCACGGCGGCCCGCGGACGCGCCGCGATCGTCTCCGCGATCCAGCGTGCACGCTCGTCGAGCTCCGCCGCCGGACAGACCTCGGTGACGAGCCCGATGTCGAACGCGCGCTGCGCGCTCAAGCGCTCGTGCGCTCCGAGGAGCTGCATCCGGAGGAGCTCTCCGAACGGCAGCTTCTGCGCCATGTGGATCGTCTCGAAGCTCGCGACCATGCCGTACGTCACGTGCGGATCGAAGAACGTCGCGTGCTCCGCGGCGATGATCACGTCGACCTCGCCGAGCATGTAGAACGCACCGCCGCAGGCGATCCCGTTCACCGCCGCGACGACCGGCTTCCAGAGCCCGTTCGCCTTCGGCCCCAGGAACTCGCCCGGATCGTCGAGGTGGATCATGTCGCTCGCGAGCCGCGGCGGCTTCGCGTCCCCGCCCATCGCCTCCATGCGATCGATCCCCGTGCAGAACGCCTTGTCGCCCGCTCCGGTCAGGATCGCAGCGCCGACGGAGTCGTCCGAGCGGAGATCGGTCCAGATCCGCTGCAGCTCCTGCCCCATCACGCTGTTGAAGGAGTTGAGCTTCTCGGGGCGGTTCAACCGCACCCAGGCGACGCCGTTCTCGACTTCGTACTCGATGGTCTGGAATGAGCTCACGGCCGGCCTGTTATCCCTCCGCGCAGGCCCCTGCAACGAGGGTGCAACGAGGGGGTCCGGTTCGTTGTCGCTCATCTGCACCCAGGCTCAAGCAGGAGCCTGGGTACGGTTGCGCTGCAACGAACCGGACCCCAACCGACCCCAACGGCCGGAAGGGCCACGCGAGCTGCGCGACGATGCCTTCGGGCACGTCTCCGTCCGGGATGCCGAAGCGCGCCGGCGCGCGGTCGCGCGGCATGTGGAACGTCCCGAACAGCAGGTCGATGAACGGGAAGAGGCCCGCGAAGTTGCGGTTCAGCCCGTCCTCCTCCGCGGCGTGGTGCCAGCGGTGGAACGCGGGGCTCGCGACGACGAAGCGAAGCGGCCCGAACGACCACGGCACGTTCGCGTGCACGAAGAGCGCGTACACGGTGAGGATCGGCACGTACGCGGCGAGGATCGTCGGATCGAAGCCGAGGAGCACGATCGGCACCGCCTGCGCCATGCGCGTCAGCGCGTCGTTCACCGGATGAAGCCGCACCGACGAGAGCCAGTCGACCTGCGTCGACGAGTGATGCACCGCGTGGAAGCGCCACAGCGCACGCCGGTGAAAGAGACGGTGCACGCCGTACGCGAGGAGATCGCTGACGAGCAGCAGCGCCGCGAGCTGCACGAGCCACGGAAGCTCCGCCAGCGGACCGCTCGGTCGCAGGTACGCCTCGAGCTGCGAGCGCTCGAGAGGAACGCCCGCCGCCACCGCCGCGAGAACGAGCGCCAGGACGATCGTGAATCGCGTGAGCGTCTTCGTCACGAGCGGCGTGAAGAACCAGTAGACGAGATCCGTGCCGATCCCGGCGCGAAGCCAGCGCTGCTTCGGCCGCGCGGGAGCGAGCCGCTCGAGGAGTCCGAACGCGAGGCCGAGCACGAGGAGGCCGACCGCGAGCGCGCCGAAGCCCGGAGTCATCGCGCACGATTCTAGCCGGGACGCCCGCCTGGAGCACGCTGCCCTGGAGCACGCTGCCCTGGAGCACGCCGCCCTGGAGCACGCCGCCCTGGAGCACGCCGCCCTGGAGCACGCCGCCCTGGAGCACGCCGCCCT
>VGTG01000107.1 GCA_016874795.1 Deltaproteobacteria bacterium
CGTGATATTTGCACTCCCACTGGGTGTGGTTTAACGCTTGAAACTCGTCCATGGACGGGAACTCCCTTTCGTGATGCTTTGAGCGGCTCACGGAGGGGAGTTCCAACTTCCGCACGCCGTGCAGGTCGAACGCCCGGATTCGTCAAACTTCGGCTGCCTCCCCGGGAAAGCCGGGGGGACTCCCGGGATGTGCTAGCGTCAAGCCACGCTCGCGGTGCAGCTCCTCGAGGAGGTCGAGCACGAGCGCGCCGGACTCCTCGTCGAGATTCCCGGTCGGCTCGTCCGCGAGGAGGATCGCCGGATCGTTCGCGAGAGCGCGCGCGATCGCGACGCGCTGCTGCTCGCCGCCCGAGAGCTCCGCCGGCCGGTGCTCCCCGCGCTCCGCGAGGCCGAGACGCTCGAGGAGGCGATCCGTCCGCATCTCCGCCGTTTCCCGGTCGACGCGTGCGAGCTCGAGCGGCCACGCGACGTTCTCGCGCGCCGTGAGGCCGGCGAAGAGATGGAAGCTCTGGAAGACGAAGCCGATCGACTCGAGACGCAGCCGGCTCCGGTCGCGCTCGGACAAGCCACCGGCGTCGCAGCCGCGGATGCGGACTGCCCCGCCCGTCGGCTCGTCGAGGGCGGCGATCAGATGCAGGAGCGTCGACTTCCCCGAGCCGCTCGGTCCGACGATGCTCACGTGCTCGCCCGCGTCGATCGAAAGGCTCACCTCGTCGAGCGCGCGGACGGCGCTCGCGCCGGAGCCGTGCACCTTCGAGACGGAAACGACCTCGATGTCGAAGACCTTCATGCTCTCTCCCTTCTCGCGCTCGTCATTCCCGATGGAGAGCCGCGATCGGCGGAAGGCCCGCCGCGCGAAGCGCCGGCGGCACCGCGCCGATCAGGCACGCGGCGATCGCGACGCCCGCACCGGCGAGCGCGGTTGCCGGATCGAGATGGAGCGGCACGCTCCAGCCGAGCGCCGTCTCCATCACGCCACGCAGGAACGCGACGACCACGACGTGGCCGACGAGAAGCCCGAGCCCCGCGCCCGCGAGGCCGATCGCGAGCGCTTCGACCGCGATCATCGTGGCGACGCCGGCGGGTGCCGCGCCGAGCGCGCGCATCGTGCCGATCTCGTGGCGACGCTCGAGCACGCTCGCCGCGAGGCTGTCGCCCGTGCCGGCGAGCACGACGACGAGGACGAGGAGCACGATCGCCCCGGCGAACGCGAAGCCGCGCCGCACTCCGTCCTCCTGCCACGCCACGTACTGATCCCGCCGGAGCACGTCGATCGCGTGGCTTTCGCCGAAGCGTCCGAGGATCGCTCTTCGAACCTCGTCGACGTCCGCCCCGGGCTCCACGACGACGAGGCCGTGCGTGAAGCGAGGCTCGAGCCAGTGGCGGCGGAAGAGCTCCCGGCTCATCACCACGTCGCCCGTCTGGGACATGAACGACGCCTGCACGGCGCCGAGGATCGGCAGCTCGAGCGCACCGCCGGGAGCGTCGACCCGAAGGCGATCGCCGACGGCGAGTGCGCGGCTCCGCAGAAGTCGGGTGTCCGCGATCACGCCCTCGCCGCGTGCGGCCCGCTCGAGCGCGTCCGGCAAGGCTCCCGGATCGAGCCGCCAGACGCCGAAGTCGTCGGTGACGAAGCGCTCGGGGTCGATCGCGAGCATTCCCATCGGCGGCTCGCCGACGATGTCGTAGGCTTCCGTGACGACGCGCCGGACACCCGGGACCGCGGCGATCTCCCGTCGAAGCTCGTCCGGCATCTGCGGCACGCGGTCGCCGTGCGCCGCCTCGAACGCGAGACCGAAGTACAGGTCCGCGCGCCGGAGCCCGAGGAGCGTGTCGACGACGAAGCGCTCGAAGCTCGAGGCCGCGCCGGAGACGAAGACGACCATCACGATGCCGACGAACGCGACCGCGGCCGCACCGACGGACCGACGGCCTGCACCGCTCGACGCCGGAGACCGATCCGCGCGCTCGGTCCCGCGAAGCGCGAGAGTGCGGCGTCCGCGAGATCGAGGGCCGGTGCGAGGAGAAGTGCACCCACGACGAGCGCCGCGGCCATCACGGGCCCGCCGAGCCAGGGCAACGCGAATCTCACCTGAGCGCAGAAGAGAACCGCGGCGAGCACGAGCACGGCGATCCGGACGCGGAGCCGTCGACGGCGCGCCGCCTCGCTCTCGAGCGACCCGCTCGCGACGTCCTCGCGGTCTCCCGTCAACACCGCACGCACGGCACGCCGGGTCGCACGCCGTGCCGGCAGCCACGCCGCCGCGAGAGCGCTCAGCACTCCGGCCGCACCCGCGAGCGCGAGCGGTCCGAGCGCGGGCGAGACCCAAGGCGCGGCCGTCGCCTTCTTGAAGTTGAGCTCCATCGTGTGCGCGAGCGGCTCGACGATGCCCTGCGCGAGAAGGACCCCGAGCGGAAAGCCGATCGCCGCGGCGAGGACGCCGACGATCCCCGCCTCGAGGCAGAGACCGCGCACGAGCGAGCCCGGGTCGGCGCCGATCGCGCGCAGAACACCGAGCTCGACGAGGCGGGACTGGTAGATCGTCGCGAGGCGGTTCGACGCGACGACGATCGCGAGCAGCAGCGCCATCGCGCCCATGACGTCGAGGAGGTCGTGGAAGCCGGCGACCGTCGCGCCGAAGAGCGCCTTTCGCTCGGCCGGATCGCGCACGACGAGCCCGTCGGGCAAGCCCGCCTCGATCCGCTGCGCGAGGGCTTCGACGTCTTCGCCTGCCGCGGCGCGGACGTCGATCTGGTGGACGAGCCCTTCCGCCGCGAATCGCTCCTGCGCCGAAAAGAGGTCCATGACGAGGACGCGGCCGGCGAAGGCCTCCGCCGGACCTCGGTCGGCGAGGATGCCGCGCACCCTGAGCCGGATCCGTCCGGTCGGCGTCCGCACCACGAGCGGCGAGCCGAGCTCGAGCTCCTGCTCACGGGCGAGCGAAGCGGGGACGAGCACCGAGTCCGGCTGGTTCAGGAAGACGAGCGGATCGTCGATCCCGTCGGCGCTGCCGCCGTCCGACTCGGCGCGCTCGTAGACGCGCATCGTCCCCTCGTCGAGCATGTCGACGCCGATCACGCGGACGGCGGGACCTTCGCCGACGTCGAGGAAGGCCCCTTCGTTCAAGAGAGAAGCCGCCGCGGCGACGCCCGGGATCTCGCGAACGCGGTCGAGCAGGCTCCCGTCGAAGGCCTTCTCGCCTCGGGCCACGATCTCGAGAGAAGCGCGCCCGGCGAGCGCGTCGATCGAGCGCTCGAAGCCGTCGCGAAGGGCGTGGTTCGCGAGAAGCGAAGCCGCCGCGAGCGCGATGCCGAGACCGATCACGACGACGGCGGTCGAGAGAGCGCCGAGGTGCGGCCGGAGCTGGAGCCAGGCGCGGCGTAGCGGTCTCGTGCGGGGTCGCCCATCGAGCGTCGCGCGTATCCGCGCTCGCTGCGACCGTCAAGAATAGACGAAACGCACCTCCGGGATCGATGCACGAGATCGCTTGGGGTGACCGATCGTAGCTTCGCGCCGCGACTCTTCGCTCGATCTTCGCTCCCGGCGCGGCGGAAGCAGCTTCGACGCCTCCTCTTTCCGTGATACGCGGGCCGGCGACGACGACGAGGAGGTGGGGCGGAGTGGGCTTCATCGCGGATCTGCACATCCATTCGAAGCATTCGCGGGCGACGAGCCGGGACTGCGATCTCGAGCACCTCGCCTGGTGGGCGGGTCGCAAGGGCATCACGGTCGTCGGCACGGGCGACTTCACGCATCCGGGCTGGTTCGAGGAGCTGCGGACGAAGCTCGTTCCGGACGGCGACACCGGCCTCTTCCGCCTGCGCGACGACCTCGACCGCGAGCGGCTCCGCACCCTGCCCGGTTCGTGCCGCGGTCCCGTGCGCTTCATGCTCTCCGTCGAGATCTCGACGATCTACAAGAAGGCGGACCGCACGCGGAAGATCCATCATCTGATCTACGCGCCCGACCTCGAGACCGCCGCGCGCTTCAATCGCGCGCTCGGGAAGATCGGGAACCTGCACTCCGACGGTCGGCCGATCCTCGGTCTCGACTCGCGGCATCTGCTCGAGATCGCGCTCGAGAGCGGTCCCGGCGCCTACCTCGTTCCGGCGCACATCTGGACGCCGTGGTTCGCGGTCCTTGGCGCGATGTCCGGCTTCGACGCGGTCGCGGACTGCTACGGCGATCTCGCCGAGCACGTGTTCGCGGTCGAGACGGGGCTCTCCTCCGATCCGCCGATGAACTGGCGCGTCTCGAGCCTCGATCGATACACGCTCGTCAGCAACTCCGACGCGCATTCGCCGCCGATCCTCGGACGCGAGGCGAGCGCCTTCGCCTGCGAGGTCGACTACTTCGCGATGCGACGCGCGCTCGAGACGCGCACCGGCTACGACGGCACCGTCGAGTTCTTCCCCGAGGAGGGGAAGTACCACCTCGATGGGCACCGGAAGTGCGAGACACGCTTCCTGCCCGCGGAGACGCGAAAGCTCGGCGGTGCGTGCCCGGAGTGCGGCAAGCGCGTGACCGAGGGCGTCCTGAGCCGCGTCGAGACGCTCGCCGATCGCGACGAGGGAGAGCAGCCGGCGCAGGTCGCGCCGTTCACGAATCTCGTGCCGCTTCCGGAGATCGTCGGTGAGATCGTCGGCGTCGGCGCGAAGAGCAAATCGGTCGAGCGCGAGGTCGCCGGGCTCGTCGAGCGGCTCGGACCGGAGCTCGAGATCCTCCGCACGATCCCGCCCGAGGACATCCGCCGCGCCGGCTCGGAGCTCCTCGGCGAGTCGATCTCGCGTCTGCGGCGCGGCGAGGTGCGGCGCGAGGCGGGCTACGACGGCAAGTACGGCGTGATCCGCATGTTCGAGGAGCGCGAGCTCCGGGGTCGCCCCGTCGTCGAGTCGCTGTTCTACGAGGCGGAGCCTCCCGCGGAGACGAGCACGGAGACGCCCGCGACGCTGGCCGCGTCCGTTTCCGCCGCGGACGCGCGCGTGAAGGGAAGCCGCCAGCGCTCCGCGGAGCGGGACGCAGGCCTGCCGCTGGATCTCTTCGGCACGCCGGTCACAGCCACGCCCGAAAGGACGGACTTTCGCGGAACGGGCACGCCCGCCGCCGCGCCGCGCCGCACTGCCGCACGCCGCGTCGCCGAGCTCCTTTCCGCCCTCGATCCCGAGCAGCGCTCCGCTGCCGAGATCGTCCACGGCCCGCTCCTCGTCGTCGCCGGACCGGGAAGCGGCAAGACCCGCACGTGCACCTACCGGATCGCGAACCTCCTCCTCGCGCACGGCGTGGCCGCCGAGCGGTGCGTCGCCGTCACGTTCACGCGGCGCGCCGCGGCCGAGATGCAGGCGCGGCTCGAAGCGCTCCTCGGCAGAAAGGCGCGCGGAGCCGTCGTCACGACGCTGCACGGGCTCGGGCTTCGCATCCTGACCGAGCAGCGTGTCGCGGTCGGCTTGCAGCGCGGGTTCCGCGTCGCGGACGAAGCGGAGCGTGTCGCGCTCGCGCGCGAGGTCTTCGGCGTCGGCGAGCGCCGCGCACGCTCTCTCCTCTCGCAGATCTCGCGCGCCCGGCGCGTCGGCGAGAGCCGAGGCGCGCGCCCACGGGAAGCGGCGCCGGTGACGGAGGCGTCCGTCCTCACGGGCGCGTATCGTGAGGCGCTCTGGGAGCGCGACCTCGTCGACTTCGACGATCTCGTCGAGATCCCGGCGAGCCTCCTCGAATCGGACCTCACCCTGCGCGACGCGTATCGCGAGCGCTTCGCCTGGCTCTCCGTCGACGAGTACCAGGACGTCGACGACCTCCAGTACCGGCTGATCCGTACGCTGGCACCGGCTTCGGGCAACCTCTGCGCGATCGGCGACCCGGATCAGTCGATCTACGGTTTCCGCGGTGCGGACGTCGGGTTCTTCCTGCGGTTCCACCGCGACTATCCGACCGCACCGACCGTGCAGCTCACGCGAAATTATCGCTCGACGCCCGTGATCGTCGCGGGAGCGGGACAGGCGATCGCGCCGGAGACTCTCGTCGCGGAGCGGAAGCTCGTCGCCGCCACGCCCGCAGACGCGGATCTGCCCGAGCGGATCGTCGTGCACGCCGCGGCGAGCGAGCGCGCCGAGGCGGAGTTCGTCGCGCACTCGATCGAGCGGCTCCTCGGCGGCTACTCGTGGTTATCGATCGACTCGGGGCGCGTCGGCTCGGGCGACGGCGAAGCCGGCGCGGCGCTGTCGTTCGCCGACATCGCCGTGCTCTACCGCACCGAAGCGCAGGCCGCGGCGATCGCCCTCGCGTTCGATCGCGCCGGCGTGCCGTTCCAGCAACGCTCGCACGAGCGGCTCCTCGATCGCCCCGGCGTCCGCGCGATCGCGGATCGGCTGCGTGCGGGACCGGACGAAGGTGCAGGCGGAAGCGCGACCGTTCCGGCCCTTCCTCTCGGCGGCAGCGTCTCGGACCGTCTCGAGCTCGTCGCGCGCGAGGCCGCGGCGGCGCAGGAGCTCGAGCTCGAGCCGTCGCATGCAGCGGCTCCGGGCGCGGGCGCTTCGGCTGCGGACATCCGCGCGGCAGCCGATCTCCTCCAGCCGCTCGCGAAGCGTCACGGCGACGACGTCGAGGGTTTCCTCGCGGATCTGGCGCTCGGCGCGGAGGTCGACTCGCTCGACCCGCGTGCGGACCGCGTCTCGCTCTTGACGCTGCACGCGGCGAAGGGGCTCGAGTTTCCCGTCGTGTTCCTCGTCGGCTGCGAGGACGGGCTCCTGCCGCTCCGCTTCGGCGGAGCGCCCGCGAACGACGCCGCGGAGGAGAGGCGCCTCTTCTTCGTCGGCATGACGCGCGCGCGAACGCATCTCCTGCTCTCGTGGGCGCGCCGCAGGCGCGTCCGCGGCGAGAGCTCCGCGCGCGAGCCGTCGCCGTACCTGCTTGACATCGAGGAGGCGCTCCTCGAGCAGCGTCGCGGCGAGACGCGCGCGCGCCGTCCGGCGCCGGAGCCCGACGCCGGACAGCTCGCGCTCCTGTAGTCTCGGTCCAGCAGGCCCGGACCGCTTCCACTCGTGCCTCGATCTGGCGGAGTACGCCCGTCGAGCCGAGCCGAAGCTCAGCCGAGGATGCGCACGATCGCGGATTGGCCGCCGGTCGCCATCAGGACGCCGTCCTGGCTCCACAGATGGATCCGCCCGTGCGCGTAGCCGCGCCGGACGCCGTGGACGTGGATGTCGCAGAGCACCCACTCGCTCGGGACGACGTTCAGGATGCGGATCGTGTTGTCGAGGCTGTTGCCGCCTGCCCAGCGGCCGAGAGCCGGCCCGATCCCCGACGGCATCCAGTCGGCCATGATCGCGAGCGTCGCGGCGGACATCTCGATCTCCGGCAGGCGGACCCAGAGCGCGGAGCGGCCGTCGCCGGAAGGCCGGCCCTCCTCCGCCATCCCCCACCGCCCCGAGGCGATGCGGATGTCGACGCGCGAGTCGATCGAGTCGGTGGCCTCGGGCCGCGGCGGCGGCTCGCAGTCCTCCGGGCGCGGCACCTGGGGCATCGTCGCCCACTGTCCCTCGACGTCCACCGGGCGGTCGCCGAGAGCCGCGTTCACCGTCAAGATCTCCTTGTCGACGATGTGCCCGACGGCGCGCGCCTGCGTCGTGCGCTTCCCCGAGACCGGAACGATCACGTCGATGTCGAGGACCGCGGGCGGGCGGCCGTAGTCGAGGTACTGCCCCGTCGCCCAGACGAGCTGGCGACCGGTCGTCGACTCGAGCGCCGTCACCGCCGCGGCGAGACCGCAGCCGCCGAAGAGGAAGTTCGCGCGCGTGCAGATCCCCGGATGGAGCGGCAGGTACCAGCGGTGCGGATTGTGCGTGGCCTGCAGGCCGAGGAACTCGCTTGCCTTCACTTGTCGTTGACGAGAGGGGCGCCGCCCCTCTCGTCCACGCGGCAAAGCCGCGCGGAGCCTCCTCTCCCCATTCGCCCTCCGCTCGGCCGCGCGCTGCGCGCGCGGAGGCAGGATCGTCGAAGCCTCATTTCCCTGCGTCGATCTCCGCGAAGACCTCTTGCGCGATGCGGGTCGCGGTCGCGGCGACGGGCCAGCCGCCGTAGTGCGCGAGGTGCAGGATCATCTCCTCGATCTGCACCCGCGTGATGCCGACGTTCAGCGCGCCGCGGAGGTGCATGCGGAGCTCCGACTCGCGTCCGAGCACGATCAGCGCGGCGACCGTGATCATCGATCGCTGCTCGATCGCGAGCTCGGGGCGCGTCCAGACGTCGCCGAAGAGGTTCCCCATCGTGATCCGGTTGAACGGCTGCGTGACCGTCTTCGGATCGATCTTCCATCCGAAAAGCTTGTCGAGGACTCCGGTTCCCTTGGCGATGCTCTCTTCGGTCGGCATGTGACTCTCCTTCGTTGCAACGCTCTCGAGCGGCTCAGCCCGTCGCGTCGTCGTTCCGCTCGCCGTCGGCACCGGCAACGCCGTGCTGGTCGTGCTCGTCGAGCGAGCGGACCGCGAGACGTCCCTCCGTGCCGCGACCGACGATCAGGAGCTCGCAGTTGTCGGCGACCCGCTGCCGAGCCCACGAGCCCTCGACCCACGCGCAGAGCGCGAGCAGCGTCCCGCCGTGGCTCACGACGACGATGTCCTCGCCGTGCTCGAGAAGACGCTCGAGCACCGGAACGGCGCGTCCGTGCACGTCGACGAGCGACTCGCCGCTCGGCGGACGCCACTCCCAGAAGCGCTCGGGATCGTAGCCGGGATGATCGCGCATCGCTCCGTACGGCGTTCCGGCGAGCTCGCCGATCGAGCGCTCGCGAAGCTCGTGCTCGATCTGGATCTCGCCCGCATGCTGGATCGTCTCCGCGATCAGGCGCGCGGTCCGGAGCGCGCGCCGGTACGGGCTCGCGACGATGCGCGCAGGGACGAAGCGCGAGGCGATCCTCCCGCCGGCGTCGCGCGCCTGCACGACGCCGCGCTCCGTGAGATCGATGTCCGTGTCCGGCGAGAAGCGCTTCAGGACGTTGCCTTCGCTCTCGCCGTGCCGGACCAGGATGATGCGCCCCGCGGCGCCTTCGCGACTCACGCCGACGCTCCCGCGCGCCTTCCGAAGCGCTCTCGAAGCTCGTGCTTCTTGACCTTGCCGGTCGCGTTCCGCGGCAGCGCGTCGACGATCTCGATCTGCTCGGGAATCTTCTGCGCCATCACGTCGCGCCCACGCATGAACGAGCGCAGCTCGTCGAGCGAGAGCGGCGATGCTCCCGGACGAAGAACGACGCACGCGCAGGCGCGCTCGCCGGTCTTCGCATCGGGGACGCCGATCACCGCGGCCTCGTGGATGCTCGGGTGCTCGTGCAGCTCGTCCTCGATCGCCTTCGCGGAGAGGTTCTCGCCCTTCCGGATGATGATGTCCTTCTTGCGGCCGGTGATGCGGACGTAGCCGCCCTCGTCCATCACCGCGAGATCGCCCGTACGAATGAAGCCGTCTTCGGTGAACGACCCTTCGTCGAGGCGCGCGTCGAAGTAGCCAACGCAGAGCTGGGGGCCGAAGAGCTCGACCTCGCCTTCCGTTCCCGGAGGAACCGGCCTGCCCTGCTCGTCCGCGATGCGCGCGATCACTCCCGGCGCGGCGCGCCCGTCCGTCAGGATGCGCCGATCCTCCGGGTCATCCGGACGTCCCGAGGTCGCCATCGGGCACTCCGTCATTCCGTACGCGCGATAGACGAAGGCGCCGAGCTTCTCGCCGACCTCGCGGATCAGCTCGGGCGGAACGTCCGTCGCGCCGAGCCCGGCGAGCTCGACGGAGCGCACGCGCTCGGACGAGAAGCCCTTCGCGCCGAGGAGCGCCTGAAGGACGGGCGTCGGCCCGCCCGCGCTCGTGATCCCTTCGCGCTCGATCAGATCGAGGCCGACCTCGGGATCGAACGGATCGAGGAAGATCGCGCGCGACCCGTTCACGACGGGTCCCGTTCCGAACGCGCAGACGCCGCCGATGTGCGTCAGTGGGAACGAGAGAAGTCCGATGCGACCCGAGTCGCCGCTGATCGACGACTGCGTCCGCATGAAGGCACCGAGCGTCGACGGCGTATGCATGACGCCCTTCGGATCCGCGGTCGTCCCGGAGGTGTAGAACACGCCGCACACGTCGTCGGGCCCGATGGTCGAAGCCGGCAGCGCGGGGTCGTGCGGGGTCTCGAGCAGAGCGTCGAACGAGCCCTGCCCCTCCGCGGGCGCGGCACGCGCGACGAGGACGTACTCGAGATGCGGCTGCTCGCGCTGCACCGTGGCGGCGAGAGCCCGGTGGTCGTAGCCGCGCAGCTCGCCGGGAACGACGAGCACCTGCGAGCGCGCCTGCCCGACGATGAACGAGACCTCGCGCTCGCGGTAGATCGGCAGGATCGGGTTCGAGACCGCGCCGAGCCGGTCGATCGCGAAGTGGAGGACGACGCCCTCGATCCAGTTGCCGAGCTGCCAGGAGACGACCGCGCCCGGACGGACGCCGAGCCTTCGGAGCCCCGTCGCAAGCCGCGCGACGCGGTGCGACAGCTCCGGAGCGGTGACGCGCTCTTCGCCGGCGACGTAGAGGACCTCGTCGGGCGACTCGGCGACGCGCCGGGCGAGCACCTCCGAGAGGTTCGGATGCGGCCACTCGCCACGTGCCTCGTGCAGGCGACGCCGCTCGGGAGAGATCCTCGCCTGGATGCGCTGCGGCTCGCCCACGCCGGTCGTCTACAATGCGAGCCGCTCCAGATCCATGCACGTCGCGACCGCTTCCGGAGGTGATAGGGTCCCCGCGAGATCGCCATGGGTCGCCAAGCTCTCGCGTCGTGCTCGTGCTTCGTCCTGGGCGTGGCCTTCGCGTGGTGGCTGCTCGGATCGATGGCCTTCGACCCGTCGGCCGTTCAATGGCTGCTCTCGGGCGATCGCGGGCAGAGCTTCCTCGGTTGGCACCTTGCGCGCAACGAGCCCCTCGGATTCCCGCTCGGCAGGATCCCATCGTACGTCCACCCGACGGGCGCTTCGCTCGCGCTGACCGACAGCTACCCGTGGTTCAGCCTGCTGCTCCTGCCGGCCTCGCCTCTCTTCGGAGAGGTCTTCCAGCACGCCGGCCTCTGGCTCGCCCTCTGTTACGGGCTGCTCGCGCTCTTCTCCTTCCATGTGCTGCACTTTCTCACGCGGGACGTGCTGGGTAGCGTCGTCGCGACGAGCGTCGTCGTGGCGAACCCGGTCCTGCTCGCCCGGAGGGGCCATCTGAGCCTGTGCGCCCACTGGCTCATCGTTGCCGCGCTGCTTCTGTACTTGACTTCCGCCGTGCCGGAGAGCCGCCGCTGGTTTCGCGTGAAGGCCATCCTCCTCGTCCTTCTCGCTTCGGGAACGCACCCGTACCTCGCGACGATGGTCCTCGCGATCGTGACGGCGGCGGCGTGGTCGAACCGGCGTTCTGCGGCCTCTGCTATCGCGAGCACCCTCCTCCTCCTGGCCACGGCATGGCTCGGCTTCCATTCGTTCGGCTATTTCACGGGCGCGGAGTCGACCGCGGCAGGATTCGGCTTCTACTCGGCGAACGTCCTCGCCCTGTTCGACCCGAACGGCCAGTCGACGATCCTGCCCGACCTTCCGAACGGCGGCGGGCAATACGAGGGCTTCGCCTACCTCGGCCTCGCTCCTCTCCTCGTCGCCTCCTTCGCCGGGATCGCGATCACGCGGCGAGCTCTCCGCAGCGAGCCCGTCCTCGTGAGGACCCATCCCCCGCTCCGCCTCGGCGCGTTGCTCGTCGTCGTCGCCGGTTGCGCGGTCTTCGCGCTCTCGTCGCGTCCGATGCTCGGCACGATCGAGCTCGCTCGCCTCGGCGACGTGTATGCGCTCTTCGAGCCGCTGCCCTCGATCTTCCGCTCTTCAGGGCGCTTCGTCTGGCCGCTCGTCTACGTAGCGATCTTCGGCGCGCTGACGCTTCTCCGGCTGTCGGTTTCGCGCACTCTCACGTTCTCGCTCCTTTGCCTCCTCGCGCTCGGCGCCCAGGCCGCCGACTCGTGGCACGAGTACTCACGCCGGAGCGTCGCGATGCAGGCGCTCCGCAGTCCATACCGCCCGCTCGCCGCCCCGGAGTGGCGCGGCATCGGTCGGGACTATCGCGAGATCCGCCTCGTCCCTCCCGCCGTCGTCGATACGGGCTGCGACGGCGGCATCTACCCGCGTTCGTACTACATGCCATTTGCGCTCGTCGCCGGGGTCGAAGGGATGCGTGTCAACAGTGGCCATCTCTCGCGCTCGCCTCGCGGCATCGAGGCGAGCTGTGCAGCGCAGGTACGCGCCTTCGAGAGGGGCGATCTCGAGCCCGACGTCGTCTACGTCGCCGCCCGCGATCTCTACGATCGAATCTCGGTCGACGCTTTTCCCGCGACGTGCGGCTCCCTCGACGGCTACCGCGTGTGCGTCTCCAACGCGCGCCGTACGCGCCTCCTCGACCGCCTGGCCTCGCGCACCGAGGGCACCCTCAGCGGAAGCGAGGAATGATCTCCTTCGCGAAGAGCTCGATCGAGCGCAGCACCTTCTCGTGCGGGATGCGGTCCGCCTGCATCAGACAGATCATGTGATCGAGCCCCGCGGCGGCGTAGCGCTCGACCTTGCGGATGCAGTGGTCGACGTCGCCGATGATCACCATGTCCTCCTCGTCGAGATCCTCGAAGGTGCACTCGTTGCGCTGCATCTTCAGGATGATCGGGTACTCCTTCGCGATCATGTCGCGATAGGGCGTGCTGGCGATCTCGAGCTCCGCGTACTCGCGCTGCATGCCGCGGCCCGACGGATCGGCGAAGCCGCCGAGGACGCGGAACGCGTACAGCAGATAGTTGATCGCGGCTTCCGGTCCGCCGTTCGCGACCGCCTGCTCGTGCGTCTCCGCGGCGTGCACGATCGTGAACGCGCCGACCTGGTCGTGGACGTACTTGCCGACCGGCTTCGCCTGCTTCAGCGCATTCTTGTACGCCTTGACGCGGTCCGCGAGCTGCGCCAGGCGGACGAAGATCGTGAGGCCGAGGATGCCGACGCCGTTCCGCCCCGCGATCTCCCAGCCTTCCGGGCTCGTCGCCGCCATCCAGATCGGCGGATGCGGCTTCTGCAGCGGCTTCGGGACGACGCTCCGCGGCGGGATCTTCACGAACTCGCCGTCGTACTCGAACGTCTCCTCCGTCCACATCCGCGGGATGATCTCGAGCGACTCCTGGAACATGTCGCGCGAGCGCGCCGTGTCGACCTCGAAACCGGCCTGCTCGTACTGGCTCGAGCGCCCGGTGCCGAACTCGACGCGTCCGTTCGAGAGGATGTCGAGCACGGCGACGCGTTCCGCGACGCGGATCGGATGATTGAAGCGGTGCGGCAGGAGGACGACGCCGTGGCCGATGCGGATGTTCTTCGTTCGCTGCGCCGCCGCAGAGAGGAACACCTCCGGCGCGGAGCTGTAGGCGAACTCGGTCAGGAAGTGGTGCTCGACGGCCCACACCGTGTCGAAGCCGAGCCGGTCCGCGAGCTCGATCTGCTGCAGCGCCTCTTCGTAGAGACGGTACATCGTACGGTCGTCGTGCGGCAGCGGCGCCTGCAGCTCGTAGAGCAGATCGAACTTCATCGTTCCCTCCTTCGCGCGAGAGCTACATCGCCCGTCCGCGCGGTGCGGGTCAACCGTGCGCTTTACACGGCGCGTCCGCCCGGCCTATCCCGTGTGCATGAGAAAGGTCGCACTCATGCCGGGCTTCGTCGCGACGGAGCGCATGGCGATCGAGCTCGGCGACTTCGGCTTCGACGCGAGCCAGGGGCTACCGGTCGAGAACCCGGGCCGCGTGTGCGCCGGGACACGCGCCCGAACGTGTCGTCGCCAGGGCCTTTGACTGCGGGGCCCGCATCGACCTAGCCTGGTCCCATGCCGACCCCGAAGCGCCTTTTCGCGATCGCGATCCTGCTCTGCCTCGGCTTCACCGCGAGCTGCGGGAGCGACGACGACGGACCAGCGCCGATCGACGTCGAGACGCCCAACGCGGACCGCTGCGAGATCCTCGACCCGAGCGGAAGCGAGTGCCTCCTCCCCTTCCCGAGTGACGCGCTGACGGTCGCCGACGACGCGACGGACACCGGCCGGCGCGTCCACTTCGCGCGCGAGTCGATGCCGGCGAACGCTTCCGGCGTGCACGTCGATCCGACCGAGTGGAACCGGAACGACGGCTTCAGCCCAGGCGCGCAGATCGCGCTTCTCGTGCGCGGCGTCGATCCGGCCGCTTCGGGGCTGCCGCCGGTGACGGACGTCGCGCGCTCGCTCGAGACGGGGTCGAATCTGGTCCTGCTCGACGTGGACGCCGGCGAGCGCGTCCTCGCGTGGGCGGAGCTCGACTCGCACGCGACGGATCCGGCTCGTCGCCTTCTCCTGATCCTCCCGGCGCGGAGCCTCCGCGAAGGACGTCGCCACGTCGTCGCACTGCGCGGGCTTGCCGACGGCGCGGGCGAGACGATCGAGGCGGGCGAGGTCTTTCGCGTCTTCCGCGACTCGATCCCGACGACGAACCCTGCGATCGAGGAACGTCGCCCCGCGATGGAGCGGATCTTCGCGGACCTGGACTCCGCCGGCGTGCCGCGCGAGGAGCTCTTCCTCGCCTGGGACTTCACCGTCGCGAGCGAGAGGAGCCTCTCCGAGCGTCTTCTGCACATCCGCGACGGCGCCTTTGGCGCGCTCGGCGACGAGGCGCCGGCGTTCACCGTGACGCAGACGAGCGAGAGTGCCACGTCACGCTCGGTGATCGGCACCTTCATCGTTCCACGCTACTTGACTGGCGACGGATCTCCGGGCTCGACCTTCGACGACGACGGCAGCCCGGATGCTCTACCGCGGCGGAACGGCGATCAGTCCGCGAACCTGATCTGCGTCGTGCCGACGGGCGCTTCGCCGGAGAACCCGTCGCGGCTGATGCTCTACGGCCACGGGCTCCTCGGCTCGGCCGCCGAGGTGCTCGGGGTCGGCCAGATCGCGGCACTCGTGAACGTCACGTCCTGCGCGACGGACTGGATCGGCATGTCGACCGGCGACATCCCGAACGTCCTCCGCATCTTGCAGGACCTCTCGACGTTCCGCTCGCAGGCCGACCGCCTGCAGCAGGGCCACCTGAACTTCCTCTTCCTCGGCCGCCTGATGAAGCACCCCGAGGGCCTCGGCAGCCATCCGGCCTTCCAGAAGGACGGGCAGTCGGTCCTCGACGGCAGCGATCTCTTTCTCCTCGGCGCGAGCCAGGGCGGCATCCTCGGCGGCGCGACGAGCGCCGTCGCGCAGGACTGGACGCGCGCCGTCCTCGCGGTGGGCGGCGCGAACTACAGCCTGCTGATTCCGCGCAGCGTCGACTTCGACGAGTTCGAGCCCGTCCTCGCGCAGTCCTATCCCGACGCGCTCGTCCGTCGCCTCGGCTTTGGCTTGACGCAGATGCTCTGGGACCGCGGCGAGGCGAACGCCTACCTGCAGCACCTGACACGCGACCCGTACCGGGAGACGCCCGTCAAGGACATCCTCTACTTCATGGCCTTCGCCGACCATCAGGTTGCGAACGTCGCGACCGAGGTCGCGGCGCGGACGATCGACGCGCGCGTCCGCGAGCCGGCGCTTCGCCCCGGCCGCTCGAGCGCCGTCCAGCCGTTCTACGGGATGGAGCCGGTCCCCTCGTATCCGTGGCCCGGGTCGGCCCTCGTCGTGTGGGACTTCGGGACGCCGCCTCCTCCGGACGAGAACGTACCCCCGCGCGAGGGCGAGGATCCGCACGGGAAGGCCTCCGAGGTGCCGGAGGTCCTGGTCCTCGTCTCGGAGTACCTGCGGACGGGCGGCGCCCTGGTCGACGTCTGCGGAGGTGTGCCCTGCACGACCCTCGAATGAGGCCTCCGGACCGCAGGGAAGAATTCCGCGCCGTAACCGTAACCGGATCGCCCCTCCGGACGTGATGAGGGTGAGGCGTGCGAAGCGCCCACGAGATCAGGAGGAAGCCATGGCAGGATCGGACAAGAGCGCGGACGTCCTCGTCGTCGGAGGCGGCCTCGCCGGCCTCTCGGCCGCGGCCTGCGCCGCGCGCGCGGGCGCGAAGGTCGTTCTCTTCGAGAAGGCCGGAACCCTCGGCGGGCGCGGCGGGACTCAGGAGCGCGACGGATTCCTGCTGAACCAGGGAGCGCACGCGCTCTACGCCGCGGGACCGGGTCGGGGCGTGCTGAAGGAGCTCGGCGTAGCGACGCCCGGCCGGAAGCCGTCCGCGGCGGTCGGCTACCTGATCGACGGCGGTGCCAAGCATACGTTTCCCGGAGGATTCCTCTCGCTGCTCTCGACCGACGTCGTTTCGTGGCCGGCGAAGCTGGAGGTCGCGCGGATCCTCGCGACGCTCCCGCGGCTCGACGCCTCGGCGTGGGACGCGGTCTCCGTCGACGACGCGCTCGAGCGCCTCGTCCGCCGCGAGGAGGTGCGGAATCTCCTGCGCGCGCTGATCCGCCTCTCGACCTACGGGAACGATCCGAAGAGGCAGAGCGCCGGCGCGGCGCTGGCGCAGCTCCAGCTCGCGCTCTCGGCGAACGTCCTCTACATCGACGGCGGCTGGCGGACGCTCGTCGACGGACTTCGCGGCGTCGCAGAGCGCGCCGGCGTGCGCATCGTGTCCGGCGTGCGAGTCGAGCATCTCGAGTCGAACGGCGCGACGGTCGACGTCCGGGTCGCCGGCGAGGAGTCGTACCGCGCGGGCTCGGTCGTCCTCGCGATCGCTCCCGCCGAGGCTGCGGAGATCAGCGGCGGGATCGCGGGAGCGGTGCTGCGCCGATGGGCCGAAGCGGCGATTCCCGTCTACGCGGCATGCCTCGACGTGTGCCTCGAGCGCGTGCCCGTGCCGCGCGCGACGTTCGCTCTCGGCGTCGACCAGTCCGTGTATCTCTCGGTCCACTCCGCTGCGGCGCGCCTCGCCCCGGAAGGACGCGGGCTGATCAGCCTGATGAAGTACCTCGGCCCGAAGGCCGGCGACGGCGAGGCCGACGAGCGCGAGCTCGAGGGCGTGCTCGACCTCGTGCAGCCGGGATGGCGCGACGTGACGCTCCACAGCCGCTTCCTGCCGCGCATGGTCGTTTCGCACGGCCTCGCGACCGCCGCGATGAAGGGCCTCGCCGGACGTCCGGGACCGGATCTGCCGGGCGTCGGCAACGTGCTCGTCGCGGGCGACTGGGTGGGACCCGAAGGTCTCCTCGCCGACGCGAGCCTCGCGAGCGGCAAGGCGGCGGGCGAGCGCGCCGCGCTCCGGAGGCCGGCCGCAGCAGCTGCTTGACGTCGTGTCCTCGAACGCTCCACACGCACGGCGCCCGCCCGAGCGAGCGCCCTCCGAGAAGCCGAGAGCCTCCGCGCGGCGAGGCCGCGCGGAGGAGAGCTCCGAAGCTTCTCCCGGGCGACGCGCCGCGCGTGCGGGAGCGAAAGGCGATCCGGCGCTGCCGAAGGAGCTCCACCGCGAGCACGCGCCGTTCCTCTGGGGCTTGTCGTATCGCCTGACCGGCTCCGCCGCGGACGCCGACGACCTCGTGCAGGAGACGTTCGTCCGCGCGCTCGAGCGGCCGCCCCCCGACACGACGGAGCCGATGCGGCCGTGGCTCGCGCGCGTCGCGCTGAACCTCGGCCGCGACCTCCTGCGAAGGCGTCGCCGGCGCCGCTACGTCGGGCCGTGGCTCCCCTCCCCGATCGAAACCGGCGAGGACGCGACGCTGGCCGGCTACGAGCCCGTCCTCGCGGGCGAGCGCACGACGGAAGGCCGCTACGACCTCGTCGAGAGCGTCTCGATGGCGTTCCTCCTGGCGCTCGAGGTGCTGACGCCGAAGCAGCGCGCGGTGCTCCTCCTGCGCGACGTGTTCGACTACTCCGTCGCCGAGACCGCCTCGGCGCTCGACGTCTCCGAGTCCGACGTCAAGGTCACTCTTCACCGCGCGCGACGCGCTCTCGAGGCCTACGACCGCGAGCGCTGCATCCCGACCAACGAGCTTCGTGCGCGCTCGCGTGCCGCGCTCGAGTCTCTCGTCGGCGCTCTCGCGACCGGCGACATGCGGAGCGCCGAGAAGCTCCTCGCCGACTCCGCGACGGCGCTCACGGACGGCGGCGGCGAGTTCTTCGCGGCACGGAAGCCGATCGTCGGGCGCGAGCGTGTGCTCCGCTTCTACCGGAACATCGGCAAAGCGCGGCTCCCGCACTCGACGTTCGAGATCCGCACGATCAACGGGCTCCCCGCGCTGGTCGGCATCTTCTCGGATCGGGCACGTGGCCAGCCGCCGCGGCTCGTGCAGCAGCTCGTGCTCGACAAGGAGGGGCGCGTCCGCTCGCTCCTGAGCTTCGTCGCTACCGCCAAGCTCACCGCGATCCGCTTCCCGGGTGCGAGGGCGCTTCGCTGAGACGGTCGTGGGTCAGCCCTTGCAGGTCAGCACCGTTCCCGCGGTGTCGAGCTTGCACTGGCCCGCCGTGAAGCGAGTCTGTCCGCACTCGCCGCGCTGCGCCGCGCCCTGGGGCACGCTCCGCCGTGCTCATGTAGGGCGCGGCCCTACATCGGGTCGAACGCGAGGCTGCTCTGCAAGGGCTGATCGCCTGGTCGCGAGTCGACTTCGAGCGAGCTCGAGGCGAGGTCAGCGCATGTCGCCGAGTCGCTGCTTTCGGGCGGCGCGCTCGCGCGCCCGCGCGACGACGTCCGGCGGTACGGGATCGACGCTCGCCATGCCGCGGCGCAGGATGCTCGGCAGGAAGAGCCGCAGGAAGCGCGCCGTGACGAGCGCCGGATTCCGCCGCGGCACGGTCCGCTCGTAGATCCGGCGCTCGATCGCTTCCAGGATCGAGTCGCTGACGAGCTCCGGCGGATGCTTCTTGCCGTCGAACGCGACCGGCTCGTCCTCCTTGTCCCAGATCTCCGTGTCGATCGGGCCGGGATGGATCAGGGCGACGTGGATGTTCGCGCCCGCGAGGTCGTTCCAGAGGCCTTCGGTGAACGCCGTGAGCGCCGCTTTCGAAGCCGCGTAGACCGCCTCGCGCGGCGGCGCGACCTTCGCCGCGAACGACGACACGTTGACGATCGAGCCGCCGCCGGCCTCGAGCATGTAGGGGATCGCGGCGAACGTGGTCCATACCGAGGAGAGGAAGTTCACGCGCGTCACCATCTCCGCCTCGTCGGCGGAGGTGTGATAGATCTGCTTGTGCTTCGAGACGGCGGCGTTGTTGACGAGGACGTCGATCCGACCGAACCGCCGCACCGCCTCGTCGACCACGTGCTCCGCGAACGGACGCTCGCCGAGATCGCCGCAAAGATACGTCGAGCGCGGCGAGCTGTTGCGGCACTCGCCCTCGAGCTTCCGGAGGAGCTCCTCGCGCCGCGCGACGCCGATCACGACCGCGCCGCGCTGCGCAAACGCCTTCGCCGTGACGTAGCCGATGCCGGAGGACGCTCCCGTCAGGAGCACGATCTTCTCGCGGAAGAAGTCGGACACGTGCCGAGCCTAGCCTGCATTTCTCACCAGATCCCTACTGCGGCGGCCGATAGCACCGAATCTTCGCGAGCTTCTCCCTCCGGGCTCCTCGACGTACTGTTCAAGTACGCCTGCGTCGCCCTCCGGTCCGAGG
>VGTG01000108.1 GCA_016874795.1 Deltaproteobacteria bacterium
AGTCCCGCGGCCGGCCCGCCGGTTCGCTCGGCTTCCTCGGCCTGGCCGATCTCGGCGTCGGACTCGCCCATCATCCCGCCGACCGCGTCGCGCTCCTCGCCTTCCTCGACGTAGGAGGAAGGGGCCTCGATCTTCGGCGGCGGGGCCTCGGGCTGGCCGCTCGCGGTCGTCGCCGCGAACGGCGCCAAGAACGGCACGAGCGGCAGGAGCAACGCGAGCAGCGCGGCTCTGGTGGACGAGACGGGAAGGCGGGGATCCTGGCGGAAGCGGCGCATGCTCGGCGCGCGCTTCCCTACACCGTGCCGGCGGGGACGGGAAGCGGTCGGACGATGCTCAGAGCCGAAGGGCGTGCCGGGCGCGGATCAGCGGCAGGTCGAGGAACGCGAAGCGTTCGGCCCACGCGATCTTCCGCATCCTCAGCGCCCGACGAACGGCGCGACGTCCCGGACGACCTCTCCCCGCCGGATCGGCACGCAGTCGGGAGCGAAAGCCTGCACGACCTCGTCGCCGCGGTCCTCGAGGCGCGCGAGGAGGTCGTCGATCCGCCGGTCGTTTCCCGGGATGACGTCGTGCACGACGAGGACCGACCACGGCGACGCGCGGATCTGCTCGACGGCGACCGAGACCCAGTCGTGCGGCTCCCAATCGCGCGGCACCGCGTTCCAGAGGACACACGTGTACGCTTCCGCGGTCAGGTGGTCGACGAGCGCACGGCTCAGGAGCCGCTCGTCGAGGTGACCTCCGCCGCCGAACGGACGGAAGAGCCGCTCCTCGTGCGCCAGGTCGCCGAGCAGGCGCTCGGTCGCGACGACCTCGCGCTCGACGGCGTCGGGCGCTTCGTTCTGCCCGAACGGGACCGCGTGCGTGTACGTGTGGTTCCCGATCCAGTGCCCTTCCGCTCGCGCGCGCTCCGCGCAGCGCCGGCGCGCGGGATCGGCGAGCGCGCTTCCGAGGACGAAGAACGAAGCGCGTACGTTCCGCCGCGCGAGCACGTCGAGGACGTGCGGAGTCACCTCCGGATCGGGGCCGTTGTCGATCGTGAGCGTGACGCGCGCCAAGCGGTCTTCAGCTCGCCGGCTTCTCCGGCTGCTCTTTCAGCTTCTTCTCCGCGCTCTCGGCGCGGCGCACGCAACCCTGCGACAGCTTCGAGATGCCGTCGAAGCGCGTGCGCAGGATCTCCGCATCGGCGGCGCTCTTCTCGAGCTGCGAGTCGTCGCCCGGCATCGTCAGCGCGGCGTTCGTCGCGTGCAGCGCCTGCACGAGCGCTTGCTGGCACGCGGACGGGTTCTCGCAGCCGCCCTTGCAGGCTTCCATCGCGCCCTTGTACGCCTGCTCCGACATCGCTATCGGATCGCCGCTTTGGGCTGCAGGCGCCTTTGCCGCCGGAGCCGCGGCCGGTGCCGCCGCTGCGGCCGGTGCAGCGGGAGCCGCTGCGGGCGGAGGAGGTGGCGCCTCGTCCGAGGTGCACGCGGCGAGGAAAGCGACGAGGACGAAGGTGATCGGAAAATGTTTCATCGGAGCTCCTTGCGAACGGTTACCGAACACGATCCGCTGCTCGTAGGCAAGTGAAGGAATCGTCTTCGGCTCAGCTTCGGCTGCGCGGCATGCCGAGCGAGCCCTGCGCGACGATGCTGCGCATGATCTCGCTCGTTCCGCCGTAGATGCTCGTGGCGGCGGCGAGGCGATGGGCGGACTCGATGGCGCTCGCGCCGTTCCGCCCGACGAAAAGCGAAGCGGGGGCGGCGAGATTCATCGGGTCTGCGGCATCGCGGATGAACGTCTCGGTGCTCGAAGGACCCGTCACCGTCGGCACGCTCGCGCGCAGGCGGAGGAGCGCGATCTCCGGCGGAATGCCGATCCGCATCGGATAACCGTAGAACCCGACGCAGCGCGTGACGTACAGCCGCATGTTGCCGCGCTGGTAGACGCCCTGATCGGGCAGGCCGAGGAGACCGACGACGGTGATCGCGTGGTTCTGACCGAGCTGGACGCCGACGTGTCCGCCGTGCGTGTGCCCGGAGAGGACGAGGTCGGCACACTCCTCCGGAAGCCGCACGAACGCGGTCGGATCGTGGTTCAGGAGGATCCGCGGCGCACCTTCGCGAGGTCGGAGCGAAGCGAGGAGTCGCCGGTACCCGGAGGTCCAGTCGACGCCGCGCGAGAGGTAGTCGAGACCGGCGATCTCGACGGCCTCGCCCCCGATCGAGAGAAGCGCGAGCTGGTCGCGCAGCACGCGCACTCCCGAGTCCCCGAGGAGACCGACGAGACGCTCGGCGTCGTCGAAGTCGTGGTTGCCGAGGCAACCCCACTGGCCGTACGGCGCCTCGATCTTCGCGAGCGCCTCGTAGAGAGGCGCGTCGAAGTTGCCGCTCCGGTGCGTGAGGAAGTCGCCCGTGTGCGCGACGAGATCCGGGCGCGCCGAGTTCGTTAGCTCGGCGATGCGAAGGAGGCGCTCGCGGTCCATCGCGCCGCCGACGTGGATGTCGGAGAGGTGCGCGACGCGAAATCCATCCAGGGCGCGGGGCCAGTTCGGCAGCTCGACGTCGCGCTCCTCGACCCGGAAATCATACGACGTGCCGACGCCCGAGATCGAGACGCCGAACGGAATCGCGGCTCCCGCGAGGCTCGTCCGCTGCAGGAAGGCCCGCCGCGAGAGCGGTGGGACGTCGAGCGAAGATTCCGCGGGATCCGGAGATACTGGCTCGCGAGCCGCGCTTCGGGCGCGTCCCAGCCACGCGGCGAACCGCTCGCCGAGACGCGTGAGCCCGCGCACGCTGCCGAGGAACGCGTAGCCGAGGAACAGGAGCCCGTGCGCGCTGAACCAGACCGGCCCGACCCACGCGAGGCCGGGCGCATCGAGGAGCATCACCCGGCCCGCGGCTCGAGCCGTGAGAAGCTGCGCAACCATGAGGACGTCGCAGGCGACCCCGAGGGCGCTCCACGCGACGAGCAACCCGCGCGAGCCGTCCTGCCGCTCGAGTCGCCGCGCGACGACCGCGTGCAGCCGGCGGCGCGCGTAGAGGAAGGGGAGGTATCCGACGATCACGATGATCGGCAGGAGCACGCCGCGCCGGAAGCCCGAGACCGCCGCGACGGCGAGGCCGGTCGCCGAGAGGAACGCGGCGACGGCCCAGAGCCAGCGGGCGAGCCAGCGATCGCGCGGGTCGTTCTTGACCGGGCGCGTCAATCCTCGATCGGAAAGGGGAGGGGGCACGTACGTCGAGCATATCGGATCCCGAGCGATCCGACGAATCTCCAAATGGGCGTTGTCGAGTCCGAGAGGTCGTTGTAGCTGTGCCGGATGCGCGCGCGCTCGCTTCTTCTCCCGCTTGTCGCCGCCTCGATCAGCCTCGTCTTCGACGCCGCCGGAGCGGCGCAAACGCGGCCCCGCTGTCCCGGCGGAAAGCTCGCGGGCGGCGTTTCGCCGGGGGCGCTCGCGGCCTGTCGCGAGCAGGGTGCGAGCCCGATCGAGGTCCTGCTCTTCTCGCGCACGGCGGGCTTCCGGCACGCTTCGATCGCGGACGCGTGGCGGACGCTCGGCTCGCTTCCCGGAGCGGAGAACGTGCGGGTCACGCCGACGGAGGACCCGTCCGTCTTCACCGACGAGAATCTCGAGCGCTTCGACGTCGTGCTCTTCGTCAACACGACCGGCGACGTGCTCGACGATTCACAGCAGGCCGCGATGGAGCGCTTCGTCCGGGGTGGGAAGGGCTGGGTCGGCGTGCACTCCGCCGCCGACACCGAGTACGGCTGGCCCTGGTACGGCCGTCTCGTCGGCGCGTACTTCCGGAGCCATCCGCTCCTTCCGGTCGAGGTCGAGGTGACGACCGAGGACGGGAGCCACGCCTCGACCGAGCACCTCGCGGAGACGTTCCTCTTCACCGACGAGATCTACAACTTCGATCGCAATCCGCGGCGCGACAACGTCATCCTCCTGACCGTCGACGAGGACGGATTCATCTATCCGAACACCGACGGCGGCCCGTCGATGGGCGCCGATCATCCGATCGCCTGGTACAAGGAGTTCGAGGGCGGGCGCTCGTTCTACACGAACCTCGGACATCGCTCCGAGACCTGGGACGATCCGCTGTTCCTCCGCCACCTGCTGCAGGGCATTCGCTGGGCGGCCGGCGTCAATCACTGGAACCGGATCGTCTTGACGGATCGTCCGCGCAATCCGCTCTCGATGGACGTCGCCGACGACGGCCGCGTCTTCTGGGTCGAGCGGGCCGGCGAGGTACGGATCTGGGATCCGACGACGGGCCGCTCCGACGCGGCGCTGCGGCTCGAGGTCTCGCGCACCGGAGAGAACGGTCTCCTCGGCGTCGCGCTCGCGCCGGACTTCCTGCGCAGCGGCCTCCTCTACGTCTACTACGCCGCGCCCGATCCCCCGGGGCTCGTGACGGGCGTCCTCGACGAGGTCGGAGAGAACCGTCTCGCGCGCTTCCGCATGTCGGACCGCGTGACTGTCGATCCGGCCTCGGAGGACATCCTCCTCCGCGTCCCGAGCGCGCGCGGCAATCACGAGGGGGGCGATCTCGAGTTCGGGCCGGACGGACTGCTTTTCCTTTCGATCGGCGACAACACGAACCCGTTCGGGGAAGCCGAGGGCTACGCACCGCTCGACGCGCGCGAGGACCGGACGCTGTACGACGCGCGGCGGACGGCGCAGAATCCGTTCGACCTGCGCGGCTCGATCCTGCGGCTCACGCGGGACGGCGCGCCCGCGCCGGGAAATCTCTTTCCGGCGGACGGCAGCCAGGGCCGGCCCGAGATCTACGTCAAGGGAACGCGCAATCCGTTCCGCATCGCGATCGATCCGGCGAACGGGCGTCTCTTTTGGGGCGACGTCGGCCCCGACGCGTTCTTCGACGGACCGCGCGGACC
Organism: Deltaproteobacteria bacterium; assembly: GCA_016874795.1. Classification (GTDB taxonomy): domain Bacteria; phylum Desulfobacterota; class Binatia; order UBA12015; family UBA12015; genus VGTG01. The sequence goes on from VGTG01000108.1 coordinate 4,888, forward strand.
GCGCGGCTACGACGAGATCAACCTCGCGGACGGCCCGGGCAATCACGGCTGGCCGCTCTGCATCGGCTTCAACCGTGCCTACAGCCGGTACGACTACGTGACGAAAGAGGTCGGCGAGCCCTACTCGTGCGAGGGCTTCGTCCCGCCGCTCGTCGCGTACGACTACACGACGGTCGACTACGTCGCGCTCGGGCGTGCCTTCCTGACCGACGACGATCACTTGAGCGGACGCACCGCCATCGCCGGCGAGTTCTACCGCCTGCCGCCGCGGAACCAGCCGTTCGCGCTGCCCTCGCCGCACGCGGACTCGCTGCTGATGACGGAGTGGGCGCGCGACCTGCTCGTCTCGATCCAGGTGAGCGAAGCGGGCGAGCTCGAAGGGCTGCACCGGATGGTCCCGTGGGAGCGCTTCATCCGGCCGATCGATCTCGGCGTCGGGCCCGAAGGCGCGCTCTACGTGCTCGAGTACGGCTCCGCCTTCGGCGGCGACAACCCGGACGCGCGGCTCTCGCGCATCGAGTACAACGCCGCGGGAGACCTGACGCCCGTCGCGCGGATCACGCCGTCGCTCGAGAGCAGCGCGGAGACCCCGGTGACGGTCTCCTTCTCCGCCGAGGGCTCGTTCGCGCCGAACGACGCGATCACGTCGTACGAGTGGGACCTCGACGGCGACCGCCGTGTCGACGCGACCGGCCCCGAAACCGAGCACACGTTCACGACCGAGGGCACGTACTCGGTGACGTTGACGGTGCGGGCGCGCTCGGGACGGAAGAGCTTTCCCACGGTGACGCGGATCTTCGTCGGCAACTCCGCACCGGAGGTGACGATCGTCTCGCCCGCCGAGGGCACGGTGCTCGTCGAGGGTCGGGAGACCCAGCTCGAGGGCAGGGCCGTCGACGCGCAGGAGGGCGACGTTCCGTGCCGCAGCCTCGTCTGGGACGTGCGCCTGATCCACAACTCGCACGCGCACCCCGTCGTCGAGCTCTTCGGGTGCAATCCGACCTTCGAGCCGTCGCTTCTCGACCACAACGCCGGGCCGAACAACTTCCTCGCCGTCGAGCTCCGCGCGACCGATCGCGGCGGCCCCGGTGACGAGGACGCGCTGACGGGGTCCGCCTTGCGTCTCTTCGAGGTGACGCCCGCGCCTTAGCCGTCGAACGCTTCCTGCAGCTTTCTGCTTCCGCTTCGCTTCATCGTACCCTCCTGCTCCATGGTCGTTCGCCCGACCCGGGAATCGACACGACTTCCTCGAGCGTACTCCGATTTCTACGGAGTGTACGCTTTGCCGGACTCGTAGAGCGCGAGCCGCCGCTCGCGCTCACGTGCCGCGGGCGAGCCGGGCTCCGTCTGCTCGAGCGCTCGCTGCGCCATCGGGACGGCCTCCTCGAAGCGGCCGGCGCCCGCGTATGCGCCGGCGAGCGTGTCGAAGAAGACGGGGTGAGGCGCCGAAGCGTTGCCGGCGGCGCGCTCCGCCAGTCGAACGGCGGCTTCCGGATCGCGCCAGCGCGGATCCGTGCTCGTCGCGCGGATCCAGGCGAGCCGACTCAGGAGCCGCGGCGTCGCCGTGCCCGCGGCGTCGACCCGTTCGAGAAGGACGACCGCCTCGCCGGTCCTTCCCGACTCCTCGAGGAGGCCCGCGAGGACGCCCGCCGTCCGCACGTCGCCGGGCGCGAGCGTCGCGGCGCGCTGCAACGCCGCGATCGCCGGCTCGAGCTGCTTCTCCGCGAGAAGCGCTGCACCGAGGTCGTACGCGACGTCGGCGCGCTCGGGCGCGAGGACCAGGACGCGCTCGAGGTACGCGCGCGCTTGGGCGGGACGGCTCTGGCGGAGCGCGAGTACGCCGAGCCGGTAGAGCGGATCCGGGTCGTCGGGCGCGAGCCGGCTCGCCTCCTCGTAGTGGACCGTCGCCTCGTCGTGCCGACCCGCCTGCTCGAGCGCGGAAGCCAGGTTGAACCGCGCGGCGAGGAAGCGCGGATCGGCGCGGAGCGCGGCGCGATGGTCCGCGATTCCGCCCTCGAGGTCTCCGAGAGCGACGCGCGCCGCGCCGAGGTTCGTCCGCGTCGCCGCGTCGTCCGGGTCGATCGCGAGCGCGCGCTCGTAGTACGAGACGGCTTCGTCGAGCGCGCCGGTGTTCGCCGCGACGATGCCGAGGTTCCGCAGGGCCAGCGACTCGTAGAAGCCGCGCGCGAGCGTCTCCTCGTAGTGGCGGCGTGCCTCCTCCCACTGTCCGCGCTCCGCGGCGACGACGCCCAGGTTGAGGAGCGCTTCGTGGTCGCCCGGATTGCTGCGGAGTACTTCCTCGAAGTGCACCTGCGCCTCGTCGAGATCGCCCTTCTCGAGGAGCTCCGCACCGAGGTTCTTGTGCGCGAGCGCGTTCTTGGGATCGTACTGCAACGTCCGGCCCCAGAGGCTCTCCGTGTCGTGCCAGTACGCCGTCTGTGCGCGCGTCGCACCGGCGAGGACGACCCAGAGGAGCGCGATCGTCGCGAGCGCCGCGCGCGCCGGAACGCCGATCCAGCGCAGGACTGCGTCCGCCGCGAGTACCGCGAGGAGCGCGAGACCGGCCGAGGGCAGGTAGACGAGGTGGTCGGAAGCGAACGAGTAGATCATGAACGGGAACCACACGATCCCGACCACGAGCGCGACGTTGCTGACGTAGAGGAGCCCGCCGAACCATGCGGCGCGTGGAAGACGGCGCGCTTCGACGAACGCGGCGAGCAGGACCGCACCGATCCCGGCGAGCGAGACGAGCCCGAAGCCGACGACGCGATCGAGAGGCCACCGCGGATAGACCGGCACGAGATCGGCCGGCCACAGGAACTTGCCGACGTAGAACCAGATCGCTCGCGCGGCGACCATCGCCCGCGTGTCGAAGGGGAGGAGCGGCGTCACCTGCTCGCGCGAGACGTGCAAGCCGCCCGCGACGAGCGCCAGCGCGAAGAGCGCCGAGAGCCGCGCGATCGCGCGCCGGTCGAAGGGTCGAGCGACGGTCCAGTGCAGCGCGGCCGCCGCGACGGGCAGAGTCACCGCCGTCGCCTTGCTCGCGAGCGAAGCGGTGAAGAGGGCGAGCGAGAGCAGGAACGCCGCACGTCCGGTGCTCTTCGCTCCGTCGGGCGGGACGAGCGAGCGCGCGTACGCGAGGAGCGCCGCCAGGTAGAAGAAGACGTAGAGGACGTTCTTCCGCTCCGTCGCCCACGCCACCGTCGCGACCTGGACGGGATTCAGCGCCCAGAGGCCCGCGGCGGCCCACGACAGGCCCGCGCCGAGGCCGAGCGCGCGGAAAAGAAGGCCGAGCAGGACGGCGTTCGCCGCGTGCAGGACCACGTTGCCGAGGTGGAAGAGCCACGGCTCGCCGTTCGCGAGGCGCCACTCGGTCCACCAGAGCGAGAACGTCAGCGGGTAGAAGGCGGGATCACGCCAGTCGCGAAAGGCGTCCGCGAAGCCGTCCTCGGCGACGATGTGGCGGTTCTCGTAGATGTGGTCGTCGTCGTCCCAGACGACGAACCCGGCGTCGAGCGTCTGGGCGTACGCGAACACGACCAGCGCGACGAGCGCGAGCGGCGCAAGGAAGCGTTCGACGAACCCTCGGGACATCCTCCGGAGCGCCGCCTATTTCCCGCCGTCGACGAGGCCGTCGCGCCGCATGCCGACCGCGGGTCCCGCGCCGCCTTCGCCGAGGCGCCCTTCCGAGCCGAAGTGTCCCTTGCCGGGAACGAAGTTCGCCTCGATGCGAAGCCCGTCGGGATCCTCGAAGAGGACCGAGTAGTAGCCGGGCGCGAACCCGCCTTCCTCGGGCGGATGCACGATGCGCGCGCCGAGCTCGTTCGCGGCGAACGCGTGGATCGCGTCGATGTCGTCGCGTCTACGCGCGCGGAAGCAGAGATGGTGGAGGCCGACGCGCTGCTGGTCGAACGCGCGGTCGCGCTTGTCCGCGGGTGCCGCGGCGACGAGGACGCCCGTGCGTCCGCCGATGCAGTAGACCATCTCGTCGGCGAGGATCAGCGTCTTCATGCCGAGAAAGAGACAGAGCTTCTCCCAGAAGGGAATGCAGCGCGCCGGGTCGTTCACGGTGAGCTGGATGTGCGCGATTCCGTTGATCTCGACGCCCATGGCGATCCTCCCGCGGTGGGCATAGCACGGCGTCCGTGGAGGGGTTAGAGGAGCCGCGATGGCGACGGCGTTGAAGCGTTTCGAGGGCAAGGTCGTTCTCGTGACCGGCGCGGCTTCGGGGATCGGACGCGCGACGGTCGAGCGGATCGCGAGCGAGGGTGGTCGGATGTGGTGCGTCGACGTGGTCGCGGATGCGGCCGAAGCGTCGAGCACGCGCGCCGTCGAGCTCGGCGTCGAAGCAGGCGCGCACGCCGCCGAAGCAGGCGCGCACGCCGCCGAAGCAGGCGCGCACGCCGCCGAAGCAGGCGCGCACGCCGCCGACGTCTCCGATCCGGAGCAGTGCCGCGCCGCGGTGCGCGCGTGCGTCGAGCGCTTCGGACGTCTCGACGCGCTCGTGAACATGGCGGGGATCATCCAGATGGGACACTCCGCCGAGTTCCCCCAGGACGCGTGGAATCGCGTGCTCGCAGTGAACCTCTCGGGGACGTTCTACATGTGCCAGGCAGCGATCCCGTCCTTGCTCGCGTCGAAGGGCAGCATCGTGAACGCCGCTTCGACGACGTGCTTTCGCGCAACGCCGTACGCGGCCGCCTACGCGGCGTCCAAGGGCGGCATTCTCGCTCTGACGCGTACGCTCGCGGTCGAGTACGGAAAGCAGGGCCTTCGCGTGAACGCCGTCGCGCCGGGCTCGATCCGCACCGCGATGGCGGCTCCGCCGGGCTTCCCCGAGGACGCGGACTGGAAGCTGATCCAGCGCAGCATGGCGCTCACGGGGCAGGCGGGGCCGGAGACGGTCGCGAGCGCGATCGCCTACCTCGCTTCGGACGACGGGCTGCACGTGAACGGGGAGTACTTGACGGTCGACGGCGCGACTCTCGCCTGAGCCGGTTTCGAGCCCGTCCGCCGACGCGCTCGACGGCTTCAGCCTGCGGCGCTTCCGCCCTGGCGCGCGGGCGGCTGGAACAGGTCCAGGACGGCCTTTCCTATCGGCTCGGAATCCGGGCGCCTCGACGAGCGGGCCGCGGCTGCGGGCGGACCTGGTGCGGGCCGGGGGAAGGGGCTATGGAACCCGCCCATGCTGTCACGGTTCGACGACTATCCCATCCATCAGACCTCGGAGGCGATCGCACATCCCGCTTCGAGCGATCGCAACGTCTACGACCGCTACTGGTTCAACGGCTACGCGGACGACGGCGAGTACTATCTCGGCGTCGGGATGGCCGTGTACCCGCACCGCGACATCATCGATTGCGGCTTCAGCTTCGTGCGCGACGGGATGCAGTACGCGTTCCACGCTTCGGCGCGCGCTCCCGCGGAGCGCGGCGAGTCGGTCTGCGGTCCGTTCCGCATCGACATCGTCGAGCCGATGCTCGTCACGCACTTCGTGCTCGGACCGAACGAGACGGGCATCGAAGCCGACCTCACCTTCACCGCACGCACGTCGCCGATCGAGGAGGGACGCCAGACGATGCGCCAGGGCGCGCGCATCATCATGGACTCGACGCGCTTCGCGCAGTTCGGCCGCTGGCACGGACGGATCCGCTACGACGGGAAGGAGCTCGCCGTCGACGCCGCACGCACGTACGGCACGAAGGACCGCTCTTGGGGCATCCGTCCCGTCGGCGAGCCCGACGCCGGTGCGCCGGCGCGGCCCGGCGGCAACGCACCCGGCGTGTACTTCCTCTGGTCGCCGATCCACTGGAAGGATCGTTGCACGCACTTCGGCCTCTTCGAGCGACCGGACGGCACCGTGTGGCACTTCGACGGCGCGGTCTCTCCCGTCTACGACGCCTCCTACCAGTCGATTCCGCTGCCCGAGGATCCGGCCGTGCGCCACATGAAGAGCGGCAGCGGCCGCGTCGTGTACGCGAAGGGCACACGGCAAGCCAAGAGCGCCGAGCTCACGCTCGTCTCGCCGACCGGTGAGAGCGAGGTGATCCAGCTCGAGCCGCTCCTTCTCCACCGCATGAAGGGTCTCGGCTACATGCACCACGAGTGGGGACACGGTCGCTGGAAGGGCGAGCTCGCGATGGCCGGCGAATCGTGGAAGTGCGCCGACGCCGATCCGCTGGCGCTCGACAACCTCCACATCCAGCAGGTCATGCGCGCGCGAAGCGGCGACCGCGAGGGAATCGGCGTCCTCGAGCAGCTCTGCATCGGGCCGCACGCGCCATCCGGTTTCAAGGAATACTTCGACGGCGCAAGCTGACGGGGTCCGGTTCGTTACGGGGTATCTGCACCCAGGCTCCCGGAGCCTGGGTCCAGTTGTCCGGTAACGAACCGGACCCCCTTCTTCTTGAAGCCGGCGAATGCGATGTGCACCGCCGGCACGACGTAGAAGGTCAGGAGCGTCGAGAGCAGCATTCCACCGACGACGGCGACGCCGAGCGAAGCTCGCATCTCGCCGCCCGCGCCGAGACCGAGCGCGATCGGCAGGATCCCGACGATCGTCGAAGCCGCGGTCATCAAGATCGGGCGGAAGCGCGTCCGCGACGCTTCCAGCGTCGCGTCGAGCAGCGAGAGCCCGCGCTCCTCGAGCTGGTTCGCGAACTCCACGATCAAGATCGAGTTCTTCGTCACGATCCCGACGAGCATCACGAGCCCGATCTGGCTGAAGAGGTTCAGCGAGTCGCCGACCGCCACGAGCGAGAGCAGCGCGCCAGTGAAGGAGAGCGCGACGGCGACGAGGATCGTCACCGGATCGATGAAGCTCTCGAACTGCGCCGCGAGGACCAGGTACACGATCACGACAGCGAGGAGATACGCGAAGGCGAGCGCGCTCGAGGACTCGTAGAAGTCCTCCGACTCGCTGGAGAACGTGAAACGGTAGCCCTGTCCCGCGGGCAGCACCTCGTTCGCGAGTGCACGGACGCGGTCGAGCGATTCGCCGAGGCCGTAGCCGTCGAGCACGCTCGCGGTGATCGTGGCGGAACGAAGCCGGTCGAAGTGGGGCAGGCCGCGCGGCGCGACCGTCTCCTCGACGCGGGCAACGGAGGCGAGCGAGATCAGCTCTCCCTCGCCACTTCGCACGTTCAGCTCGTAGAGGTCGCCCGGCGAAGCGCGCTCGCCCGCCTCGAGACGTCCGATGACGTCGTAGGTCTCGCCGCCGAGCTTGAACTCCGAGAGGTCGAGCCCGCCGATCATGATCTGCAGCGTCGTCGCGATGTCGCGGACCGACACGCCGAGGTCGCTCGCCCGATCGCGGTCGATCTCGACGTCGAGCTGCGGCTTGTTGACGACGAGGTCGGTGCGCACGTTCACGAGGCCGGGGATCGAGCGCGCACGGTTCACGATCTCGTCCGCGTAGCGCGCGAGCTGGTTCACGTCGGGACCCTGCAGGACGAGCGAGATCGGTGTCGAGGAGAGATTGTTGCCGAGCGCGGAGACGTTGATCGGGAACGCGGCGATCCCGGGCACGTCGCTCATGCGCACGCGCAAGTCGTCGACGACCTCGTGCTGGCTCCGCTCGCGGTCCTCGGAGGGGACGAGGCTGGTGAACATCGCTCCCTCGTTCACGCGGCCGGGCGCGCCGATGCCGAGGGCGACGACCGTGAAGCTCCGCAGGACCTCGGGCGTCGCGAAGAGGATCTCCTCGGCCTTCCGCATGTAGCGGTCGGTGTGCTCGATCGTCGTCCCCTCGGCCGCCTCCGTCAGCGTCACGACGGCCGAGCGGTCCGCGGTCGGGATGAAGTCGCGTGGGATCTGCCGCAGCAGGACGAAGCCGAGCGCGATCCAGACGACGAGGACGACGTAGATCAGCCGCCGGTGGGCGAGAGCGGTTCGCAGCGTTCGGCCATAGCCCGCGGCCAGCGCCTCGAGACCGCGGGCGAGCGCCTGCTTCAAAGGTCCCTCGTCGTGCGACCTCCGGAGGACGCGCGCGCACAGCATCGGGGAGAGCGTCAGCGCGACGAATCCGGAGATGGCGACGGCGGCCGCCACCGTGATGCCGAACTCGCGGAAGAGACGTCCGGTCTTGTCCGTGAGGAAGGCGAGCGGGAGGAACACCGCCAGCGTCGAGAGCGTCGCCGCGATGACCGCGAACGCGATCTCGTCCATGCCGCGGTGTGCGGCCTCGCGGGGCGGCGTTCCCTCCTCGATCCAGCGCGCGACGTTCTCGAGGACGACGATCGCGTCGTCGACGACGAGGCCGATGGCGAGCGTCAAGCCCATCAGCGTCAGCGTGTTCACCGAGAAGTCGAGGGCGTAGAGCACGGCGAACGACCCGACGAGGGAGACCGGAATCGCGAGCGCGGGAATGATCGTCGCGCGGAGCGAGCGGAGGAAGAGGTAGATGATGACGACGACGAGGACGATCGATTCGAGGATCGTCTGCCGCACGTCCGCGAGCGATTGCTCGATGTAGACGGACGAATCGAACGCGATGTCGAGGCTCAGGCCCGGCGGCAGGGTGGGGCGGATCGCCTCGGCCTCGGCCTTGAGCGCGTCCGCGACGTCGAGGGTGTTCGCCTTCGACTGCTTGACGACGCCGAGTCCGACGGCGGTCTTGCGGTTGAAGCGGACGAGCTTCCGCTCGCTCTCCGGGCCGATCTCGACGCGTGCGATGTCGCGCAGGCGGATCGGTCCCTCGTTGACCTCGGCGATCACGAGGGCGCCGTACGCTTCGGGCGTCTTGAGCTCGCCGAGAGTCCGCACCGAGAACTCGGTCTCCGTCCCCTCGACGCGTCCCGACGGGATGTCGACGTTCTCGCGCCGGAGCGCGGCGGCGACGTCGGCGACCGTCAGGCGATGCGCCGTGAGCTTCACGTTGTCGATCCAGACGCGCATCGCGAAGCGGCGCTCGCCTCCGAGAAGCACCTCGGAAACTCCGGGAAGCTTGCCCAGCCGGTCCTGGATCTGCGTCTCGGCGACCGTCGAGACGTAGATCTGGTCCTGCCCCTCGCCGTTCAGTGCGAACCAGAGGATCGGGCTCGCGTCGGCGTCGCGTTTCGCGACGATGGGCTCCTCGACGTCTTCGTGCAGGTTCCGACGGGCGCGCGCGACGCGGTCGCGCACGTCGTTCGCGGCGAGGTCGACGTCGCGGCCGAGATCGAACTCGACCGTGATCGCCGAGATCTCCTCGGAGCTCACCGACGTGATATGATTGACGCCGGCGATGCCGACGATCTGGTCCTCGAGCGGCTGCGTGACGGAGGTCTCGATGACCTCGGGCGCCGCACCCGGGAGCACGGTCGTCACGGCGACGACCGGCGGATCGACGTCGGGGAACTCGCGGTTCGGCAGGCGTCCGAAGGAGACGATCCCGATCAGCATCACCACGAGCGAGAGCACGGTCGCGAGGACCGGCCTCTCGATGCAGAGATGCCAGATCTTCACGAAGCAGCCGCCGCGGCGTCCTTCACGGGCTCCGCCGGCGCGATCTGCAGCGGCCGTCCGACCGAGACCTTGCTCACGCCGGCCGAGACGACACGGTCTCCCGGCGCGAGCCCGCCGCTGACCTCGACCTCGCCGGGACGCCGCGCGCCGAGCCGTATCTGCACGCGCTCGGCCGTGCCGTCGTCCTTCAGCCGCCAGACGAAGGCGCCCGCGACGTCGTGCACGATCGCGGACTCGGGGATCGCGATCACGTCGTCCCGGCGCGAGACCTCGAGGTGCACCGTCGTCGACAGTCCGGCGCGGAGCTTCTTCTCCGGATTCGGGATCAGGGCCTTCACGAGGAGGCGACGGTTCAACGGGTCGAGCGACGGCGCGACGAAGTAGATCTCGCCGGGAAAGCGCTCGCCGGGGAACGGCGTGACGCTCACCTCGACCGGCGTCCCGACGCGCATCGCGTTGATCGCGACCTCGGGCACGGTGAAGACGAGCTTCAGCTGGTCGATCGCGTCGATCTGCACGAGGCCGGGATGCTCGCGGTCCCCCGACGGACCGCCGCGGTTCACGCGGTCGCCGGGCGAGACGAGGCGCGGGCCGAGGACCCCGTCGAACGGCGCGCGGATCTCGGTGCGTGCGAGCAGGACCTCGGCGAGGTCGACACGTGCCTTCGCCTGCGTGAGCTCGGCGCGGGAGCGATCGAGCTCCTCCTGCGCCATGACGTTTTCGCCCTGCAGCGACTGGACGCGCTTGAAGTTGCGCTCGGCGAGCTGCAGAGCCGCGCGAGCCTCCTCGAGGCGCGCGCGCTGCTCATCGTCACGGAGCGTGAAGAGGAGAGCGCCCTTCGCCACCTCCTGGCCTTCACGGAACTCGACCGTGTCGACCGTGCCGGACGTCTCTGGCTTCACGACGACCGACTCGTCGGCGAGGAGCGCTCCCGTGAACTCGGCGACGTCGGCGAAGACGCCGGGGGTGGCCGTCGCGACCTCGACGGTCGCCGGCGGCGGTCCCGAGCCGGTGGCCGACGACGACGGGTTTCCGCACGCGACGGCACACGCGAGCGCGAGCCCCGCCGGGAGCAACGACCAGCGGGCACCCTCGGACATGGGAGATTCTTAGGCGTCGCGACGGCCCGATTCCAGGCGCGCTCGTCGCGCAGTGCGTCGTGGGCGTCGTCGGCGTCGTGGGCGTCGTGGGCGTCGTGGGCGTCGTGGGCGTCGTCGGCGTCGTCGGCGTCGTGGGCGTCGTCGGCGTCGCCGGCGTCGCCGTGCGCGCTCGCCGCGCGACTTCTGCTACGTTCGCCCGGCGGGAGAAGCGCCGGGGAAACGGATGGATCGAGTGACGGGGATCTTCGTCGACGGAATGGGCGCCGCCTCGGCCACGTCCGGCGTGCTGACCCAGCTGCAAGGGCGGATCTTCGCGTTCCTCTACCTGCAGCCGCAGCCCGTCTCGCTCGAGGAGATCGCGGCGCAGCTCGAGACGTCGAAGAGCAACGTCTCCGTCAACATCCGCGGGCTCGCCGACTGGCACCTCGTGCGCCGCGTGCAGGTCCCGGGCTCGCGGAAGGACCACTACGAGGCCGCGACGAACCTGCTTCGCGTCATGCAGCAGATCATCGACCGGCGCTTCCGGTTCAACCTGCGTCAGGTCCTCGCGACGGTGGAGGAGACGCAGCGCGCTGCGGGCGACGGAGGCACAGGCGACGGAGGCACAGACGACGGTCGCACGAGCGACGCGCTCACGAGCAACGACGAGGACGCGGCGATCCTGCGCAACCGGCTCCAGGCGCTGCACGTGTTCTTCTCGATCCTCGAGGCGAACATCGGCGCCTTCGCGCGCGGCGAGCCGTTCGATCTCGGCCAGCTCCAATCCCTCCGCATGATCGAGATGCCGGCGGGGCAGGAGCCGGGCGGGCGGCGGCGGAAGACCGGACGGCCCTGAGCCCGGGCTGCACGCGCCCGGAGCGACGACGGGGACGATGCGGATCGGCATCGATCTGACGGCCCTCCTCCCGCAAGCGACGGGCGTCGACGCTTCACTGCTCGGCCTCGTGCGGCATCTCGCTCGGATCGACTACGAGAGCTGCTACGTCCTCTTCGTGAACCGCGAGGACCGTCCGCTCTTCGAGGGCCGTCTCGGGGAGAATCTGTGCGTCGTCCCGGTGAGCCTCCGGCCGCGCGCGGCGCGTCTCGTGTCGCAGCAGCTCGCCTTGCCCGTGCTCGCGAGCGCGCTTCGGCTCGACGTCCTTCACTCGCCGTCCTTCATCCTGCCCCTCGCGCGCGGCACGGCGTTCTCTTCCTCGGAACCATCGAGCCGCGAAAGAACGTCCCCGCTTTGCTCGAGGCGTACACGCGTCTCGTCGCGGCCGGCTGCGCGGAGCATCTCGACCGCGACGACGACCGAGAGGTCGATCGTCAGTACGTTCCCGCGAGCTTCCGGTGGTCCCAGCTCGCGATGCGGGTCGGACGCACGATCACGACGGTGCGCTTCCGCGCGAGCGCCTTCGCGGCGTCCGCTACCGAGGCCTCGGGCACCTCGGGGTTGTACTTTCGCACGACCGCCGCTGCGTAGCGCTCGACCGCGGGCGGATCGTCGACGAGCTCCGCCGTACCGTTGATCGAGACGCCGCGGAGCTGATCGTAGGTGAGGCCGTCCTCGACGAGGACGGCGATCCGCGGGTCGCGCTTCAGGTTCACGATCTTCTGCGACTTCGTGAACGTCTCGAAGATGATCGCGCCGTCGACCACGGCGAACCAGAGCGTCGTGAGCTGCGGCGTGCCGTCCTTGTTCAGCGTGGCGACCTGGAGGCTGTGTCGCTCCTCGATGAATTTCCAGGTTTCCTCGTCGGTCATCCGGATCAGGTCGCGTCTTTTCGGCATGCCCTCCCGTACACCGGGAGGAACGAGCCTGCCAGACGTCGCCGGCGCGGTGCGGCGTTGACCCCGGCGCCGGGATCGGCGACGTTTCGAAGCGACCCGAAAAGGAGCCGAGTGTGAGCGATGTGATGAAGGGATTCCGCGTCCTCGAGGTGGCCGAGCACACGTTCGTGCCCGCCGCTTCCGCCGTTCTCGCGGACTGGGGCGCCGACGTCGTCAAGGTGGAGCACGTGACTCGGGGCGATGCGATGCGCGGCCTCGGCCGAACGGGCGCCTTGAACCTGGGCGGGCAGGTGCATGTTCTCTACGAGCACTCGAATCGCGGCAAGCGCAGCATCGGGCTCGATCTCGGGAACGAGCAGGGTCTCGAGGTCCTGCACGCGCTCATCAAGACGAGCGACGTGTTCTTGACGAACAAGACGCCCGCCGTCACGCGGAAGCTGAAGCTCGGGGTCGACGACATCCGGGCGCACAACCCGAAGATCATCTACGTGCGGGGCTCGGCGTACGGACCGAAGGGCCCAGAGAGCGAGTCGGGCGGCTACGACATGACCGGCTATTGGTGCCGCGGCGGCAGCGCGATGGGCGCGACTCCGCCGAACGTCGACGGCTGCATCAACCAGCCGGGGCCCGCATACGGCGACTCGATCGGCGCGATGACGATCGCGGGCGGGATCGCGGCGGCGCTGCTGAAGCGCGAGCGGACCGGCGAGCCGTCGGTCGTCGACGTCTCGCTGCTCGGCACCGGCGTCTGGGCGATGGGGGCGGCGATCGCGCTCTCGATGCAGCTCGGGCAGGCGTGGCGTCCGCCGCCCCTCGGCGGCGTCGCGGCGATCGGGAATCCGCTCGTCAGCGTCTACCGGACGAAGGACGAGCGCTTCATCAACTTCACGATGCTGCAGGCGTTCAAGTACTGGGCGGATTTCTGCAAGCACATCGAACGGCCGGAGCTGGCGAGCGATCCGCGCTTCGACTCGCACGAGAACCTCTCGGCGAACGCGAGCGAGGCGCAGGCGATCATCCGCGAGGTGATCGCGACCCGTACTCTTGCCGAGTGGCGCGACACGTTCGTCACCCTCAAGGGCCAGTGGGCGCCGATCCAGGACAGCCTCGAGCTGACGACGGATCCGCAGGTGCGCGCGAACGGCTACCTCACGGGTGCTGCGACGAGCGACGGGATCTCGTTCGAGCTCGCCGCGAGCCCGGTGCAGTTCGACGAGCGTCCGACCGAGACGCGACGCGGTCCCGAGTTCAACGAGCACGGAGACGAGATCCTGCAGGAGCTCGGGATCGACTGGGACCGGATCATCGCGCTGAAGGCCGCGGGCGCGGTCGCCTAGCCCGAGTCGCGCTCGCGCTCGGGAAGCCGGCCGACACCCGCACTCGTCCCTCGACCCGCGCCCGAACGGAGTGATACGAGTGTTACACCGTGGATGCTCCCGTTCGGCCGCGCCGAGGTCGCCGGGATGGACCGGATGATCGCGGGACTCGCGATGGCCCACCCCGAGGACGAGGAGCGTCTCGCACGCGGTGCGGCACTCCTCGACGACCTGCACACCTACTACACGCGGAGACGCGTCGGAGCGGAGGGTTAGATGCCGGAGACCGCGGAGGTACCACGCGACGAAGGGGCGGAGCCGTATACGCTCGGCGGGCTGGTCCTCTACTTCCTCCGCCTCGGGACGTTCGGCTTCGGCGGCCCGATCGCGCTCGTCGGCTACATGCAGCGCGACCTCGTCGAAACGCGACGCTGGATCGCGCTGAAGGACTACAAGGAAGGGCTCGCGCTCGCGCAGCTCGCGCCGGGGCCGCTCGCGGCGCAGCTCGCCATCTACCTCGG
>VGTG01000109.1 GCA_016874795.1 Deltaproteobacteria bacterium
AGCTTCTCCCTCCGGGCTCCTCGACGTACTGTTCAAGTACGCCTGCGTCGCCCTCCGGTCCGAGGCTCGCGAATCTTCGGCACTCTCGACCGCCTCGCGACGTGATCTGGTGAGAAATGCAGGCTAGAGCGAGCGCAGCATCCGCCGGATGCCGGGGCAGCCGAACACGCGCTCGAACTCCGGATGGCGCTTCTCGTCCTCGACCTTGAACCCCGCGCCCTCGTAGGCGCGCTGCGCCGGCGTGTTGCCGATCAGGACGGAGATCTGCGAGCGGCGATAGCCGCGGCGGCGCCCCTCGTCGAGGATGTCCGTCAAGAGCCTGCGGATCAGACCGTGCCCGCGGTACTCGGGCTTCGTCGCGACCCACTCGACGACCCACGCGTCCTCCGGAGATTCCGTCACGCAGGTCAGGAACGGCGTCATCCGGTTGAAGACCTCGCCGATGTGCTCCTCCGTCCAGCCGGCTCCGCCGAGCGCCTCCATCATGGCGACGGGCATCGTGTCCGGCCCGCGCTTCGTCGGCTCGTAGCCGGAGAGCCCCGAAGCGAGCTGGCCGTCGACCTCGGCGACGAGGAAGTTGCTCCAGTGCGCCATCGAGAGAGCCCGAGTGCAGGCGACCGAGCGGATGCGCTCGAGGCACTCGGCCTCGTCGCCCGGGAATGCAAAATCGTAGAAACCGCGCGGCAGATGCGAGCGCGTTGCGGTCAGCTCCACCCAGGCGATGAAGCTCGCATCGGTTTCCTTCGCGTTCCGGACCTCGACTCCCGCCATGACGGTCTCCTCGCTTAGTTGAGGGCGTGTGTCGTCATTGGTTACAAGACGGCATGGCCGCCGTCATGGCCAGCGCGGATGCGCGCCTGGGTCTTCTCTACGAGCTGAGCTGCGCCTTCTCGGCGAAGACGCCGCTGCCCGAGCTGATCCGGCTCGTGATGGCGAAGTGTCGCGAGGTGCTCGAAGCAGCGGGCGCCTCGATCCTCTTGCTCGACGTGGAGAAGGGCGAGCTCTACTTCCCCTACGTCGCGGAGACGGACCCGGAAGCCGCCGCGCGGCTCGAGGGCCAGAGGATTCCCGTCGATCGCGGCCTCGGCGGCGCAGTCGTGCGGACGGGCGAGCCGCTGCACGTGAGCGACGCGCCTTCCGACCCGCGCTTCTACGCCGGCGTCGATCGCGAGACGGGCGTGATCACGGGACCGATGCTCGCAGCACCGCTTCGCACGCGGCAGGGCGTCGTCGGCGTGCTCTCGGCGGTGCGCCGGCGCGGCGATGCGGACTTCGGCCCAGACGACCTGGCGCTGCTCGTCGCGATGGCTGCGGGCGTCGCGGTCGCGATCGAGAACGCGCGGCTCTACGAGGAGCTGCGCTCGCGCGAAGAGGGACTGCGCGCGGAGATCGGCGTCTACCGCCGCGACGCCGTGCGACGCGAGGGCTTCGGCGGCCTCGTCGGCGGCGCTCCGGCGATGCGCGAAGTCTTCTCGCTGATGGAGAGTGCGGCCGCCTCGCCGATCACCGTCCTGATCGAGGGCGAGACGGGTACGGGGAAGGAGCTCGTCGCTCGCGCGATCCACGGCGCGAGCCCGCGCGCCACGGGACCGTTCGTCGCGGTCAACTGTGCCGCCCTTCCGGAGTCACTCCTCGAGAGCGAGCTCTTCGGCCACCGGCGCGGCTCGTTCACGGGCGCGACGCAGGATCGCAAGGGCCTCTTCGAGGCCGCGGTCGGCGGAACGATCTTCCTCGACGAGATCGGCGAGATGCCGCTCACGATGCAGACGAAGATCCTGCGCGTCCTGCAGGAGAGCGAGATCGTCCCGATCGGAGAAACGCAGCCGCGTGCGGTCGACGTGCGCGTCATCTCCGCGACGAATCGCAACCTCGAGGTCGAGGTCGACGAGGGCCGCATGCGCGCGGACCTGTTCTACCGGCTCTCGGGGTTCCCGATCCGCGTGCCGCCGCTCTCCGAGCGCCGCGAGGACATCGCGCGGTTCGTCGCGCACTTCCTGCCGCGCGCGGCGGATCAGCATTCTCGCCGGATCGACGGGATCGAGACCGAGGCCCTCGAGCGCCTCGTCGAGGCGCCGTGGCCGGGAAACGTCCGCCAGCTCCAGAACGAGATCGAGAGAGCGGTGGCCCTCGCGCGCGAGGGCGAGACGATCGGGATGCGGCACCTCTCCCGTCGCTTGCAGGACGGGAGCGGCAACGCGGCTTCGAGCGACGGTCCTGCGGCCGCGGTGACCGGCCCGCGCGACCTTCGCTCCGCGCGAGCGGAGTTCGAGGCGCGCCACATCGCGGCCGTGCTGCGCGAGCACTCCGGCAACGTCTCGCGTGCCGCCGCGAGCCTCGGTCTTTCGCGCTCGATGCTGCAGCGGAAGATCAAGGAGTACGGCCTTCGCTCCTGACGGCGCACGCGCCGGCGCTCGACGACCGGCGCTCGACGACCGGCGCTCGACGACCGGCGCGCTTCGCGCTAGCCGCTCCGAGCGATGCCTTCGTGGGTCCTCGTCCTGCTGGTCGCGGCGGTCGCCGGAACCGCTCAGACCGTGGCGGGATTCGGCTTCGCGCTGCTCGCGGTGCCGCTGTTCGTGACGTTCCTCGGCGTCGTCGATGCCGTGGCGCTCGGCGCGCTCCTCGGGATCGTGAACGCGGGGCTCGTCGCGCGCGCGGCCTTCCGGCACGTGCCGTGGCCGACCGTCCGGCTGCTCCTCTTCGGAAGCTTCTGCGGGATGCCGCTCGGGCTCCTGGTTCTCTTCGGCGTCTCGGCCGACACGCTCCGGCTCGTCGTTGCGTGCGTCTCGGTAGCGATGACGATCGCGCTCCTCGCCGGCTTCTCGCTGCCGGCTGCGGGAAGGCTCGGGACGTGGGCCGTCGGTGTGGTCTCGGGCATCCTCAGCACGAGCACGGGCATCAACGGTCCGCCGGTGGTGCTGCTCCTGCAGGCTCTCGGCTACTCGCCGACGGTCTTCCGCGGCGCGCTCTCGACCTTCTTCGTCACGAACGGCGTCGTCTCGCTGGGCATGCTCGCCTTCTCGGGTGTGATCGGCCGACGGGTGCTCGGGCAGGCACTCCTCGCTCTCCCGGTTCTCTTCGCGGCGAACTGGCTCGGGCACCGGCTCCTGCCGCACTTCAGCACGGCTGCCTTCCGCCACCTGGTCCTCGGGCTCCTCGTCCTGAGCGCCCTCACGTCGCTGCTCGACGCGCTCTGGCACGCGCTCTGATGCGACGGAGAGAGATCGTGTCGGCGCTTGACGCGCTCGGTCTACGCCTCTACGGGTCCGCGATGCCGCGAAGGCGTCCGCGCTCGCGCCGGGCCGTGTCGCTCGGCCTTCTCGCCGCCGCCGCGGCTGCTCCGTTGCTCGTCGCGTGTTCGCGAGGCGCGGCAGAGGCGCCGGAGACTCGCGTACGGATCGACGGATCGCTCTCCGAGTGGCCGGCGGAGGCGTCGCTCCTCGCGGACGATCGAAACCTGTACTTCCGCCTGCGGCTTCCCGAGGAGGTGACGCTGCAGGGCGCGCCGTACACCGTCGCTCTCCTGGTCGACGCTGACGGCGACGCCGCGACGGGCGGCGGCCTCGAGACGGTGGATGGCCTCGCGCACGACGGCGCGGAGCTCGCGATCGAGTTCTCGCCGCCGAAGGGCGCGTCCGCGGAAGGCGAGCGCGCGCCGGGCGTCGCAGCGCTCCTTCTCACCGCGCCCGGCGGCGGGAAGCGGCCGCGGCGGATCGCGCACGACGCGCTCGATCTGGTCTTCTCGCCGACGCATTCCGCGAAGGAGTTCGAGGGCCGGATCGCGCGGCGGACGGGCGAGCCGGAGCTCGCCGCGGCTCTCGTCGACGGCAGCGTGCGCGCGAGAGTCGCCGCCTTCGGCACGGACGGGCGCTTGCTCTGGTCGTCGCCGCCCGCGACGGTCGAGCTGCCGCCGCTCGGCGAAGAAGCGCCGCTTCGAGCGTCGATTCCGCCGCGTCGCGCGGACGCCGTGCGCGTCGTGTCGTGGAACGTCCTGTTCGCGAGCCCGAAGCGGAAGCCCGAGCCCTTTTCGCGCATCCTGCGCGCTCTCGATCCGGAGGTTGCGCTCGTGCAGGAGTGGGAGAAGGCGAGCGCGGACGATCTCGCCACGTGGTTCGACGAGCACGTGTCGAAGGGCTGGCACGCGATCACGTCCGCGGGCTGGGGTGTCGCCGTCATCGCGCGCGGCGGCGTGCGGCGGGTCGGGCCGGAGCGCCTCGAGCGGCCGCGGGAGGCGCCGGCGGACACGTTTCGCCCGGACGCGTTCGTGCGCCTCGCGGCGGCGATCGTCGAGACGCGCCTCGGTCCGCTCGTCGCGGGCTCGATGCACCTGAAGTGCTGCGGCGCGGCCGGCGGACGGGAGGACCGGGCGCGCATCGCGGAGATCGAGACGATCCATCGCGCTCTCACGGACGCGCTCGGCGCGAGCGCGCCGGCTCTGCGCGTGTTCGGCGGCGACTTGAACCTCGTCGGCTCGGGGACGCCGCTCGAGAACCTGCGCCGCGGGCTCGCGAGCGGCGGCGGAGATCTCGCGATCGCCGACACCGCGCCGCTCGGGGACGTCGCGTACTACACGTGGCGCGGCGCGCGCTCGCCGTTCACGCCGGGCCGCCTCGACTTCCTCATCTACGGCGGCGGCGAGCCGGCGGCGGCGTTCGCCCTGGACACGCGCCGTCTCGACGAGGACGCGCTCGCCGCGGCACGCCTCGACGCGAACGACTCGTCGGCGAGCGACCACCTCGTCCTCGTGCTCGACCTCGTCCCACGCTGAAGCGAACGCGGCGTCAGGAATCGCGGTGGACGGTGTCCGGCGAGAAGGCGGGCAGGCACACCGCGACGTATTCCGCGCCGCCCGGCTCCGGCGTGCTGTAGCGCACCCATTCTCCCGGCGAAGCGACGACCGCTTGCCCGGCGCGCACCTCGAGAACGCCGCCCTCGTGCTCGACGCGCAGCATGCCCGAGAGCACGACGGTCACCTCCTCGAACTCCGGGCGCTGTCCCGGCTCGAGCCACCCCTCGGGGGATTTCATCCGCGCGACGCTGACGTTCCGGTGTCCCGAGTTGACCCGTCCCGCGAATTCCTCGATCCGCTTGGGTTTGGTTCCCGCCGCTTCCACGATGGCTGGTCCGGCGATGAGCTTGGGCATGTGCGGGATTCTGCCGTCTTGACCCGACCTGCGCCAGCCGAGTAGCTCTGGTTCGAATGCTGGCCGCGCTCTCCACCCGACGGTTCCACCTGACCCTCACCGTCCTGGCGCTCGTCGGCGTGGCGGCCGGCTCGGCCGAGGCCGCGTGCGGCTCGCAGCGCGCGGCGATGGACTTTCGCGCGGAGATCGGCGCACGCGTCCGCTGCGAGAGACTCCGCGCGCTCGGCTCCGGCCAGACCTGCGCACCGGCCGAGGAATGCGCGGAGCAGGTGGATCGCGTCGCCGAGCTCGTCTTCGGTCCGAGCGATCTGCCGATCGACCGGCTCCGTCAACCTCGAGCATGGAGGTGCCAGAAGCGTCTCTCGTCCGCCGCGAAGCGTTTCTTCATCCGGCGGAACCGGGAGCTGCTGAAGGGGATCCGGCCGTCCTCGTTCGCGGCTCGCTTCGTCGCGGACGTCGCGGAGTCCTGCGCAGACGTGCCGCTCACGACGCCGGCTACCGGCTTTCGCGCCGCACCCGCGGTGGGCGGCGCTTGCACGCCGTTCTCGGAGCCCTTCGACGACGAGGGGGCCGCCTACTGCCTGCGCGGCGCGTTCGAGGAGGTGGCCCAGGAAGTCACCGGAGTGAACGTCAAGCCGAACATCCTCTTCGTCCTGACGGACGACCAGCGTTGGGACACTCTCTCGGTGATGCCGCGCACGATGGACCTCGTCGCCGGC
Organism: Deltaproteobacteria bacterium; assembly: GCA_016874795.1. Taxonomy (GTDB): domain Bacteria; phylum Desulfobacterota; class Binatia; order UBA12015; family UBA12015; genus VGTG01. Next base: position 5,864 of record VGTG01000109.1, read on the forward strand.
CGCGGCATCGAATTCACGAACGCGTTCAACGTGACGTCGCTCTGCTGCCCGGACCGCGCCTCCATCTTCACCGGGCTCTACCCGCGCAACCACGGCGTGACGAGCAACGGCGGTGCGCAGATGTTCGACAACTTCGGCGCCGACACGATCCAGCGCCAGCTCCGCAGCGCCGGCGGCTACAAGACGGCGCTCCTCGGGAAGTACCTGGTGTTCACCGGCGGAGTTCTCGGCACGCAGATCCCTCCCGGCTGGGACGACTGGCAGGTCTTCATGCAGAACGGGAACGACGGCTCGAAGCGGCTGTACTTCAACTATACGCTGAACGAGAACGGCACCCTCGTGACCTACGGGGCGTCGCCTGAGGAGTACTCCACCGACCTCCTCGGCCGCAGGGCGATCGAGCTGATGGAGCGGTGGCGAGGAGAGCCGTTCTTCGTCGAGGTCGCGCTGTACGCGCCGCATCTGGCGGCGACGCCCGCACCGCGCCACGACGGGGCGTTCGAGGGAATCACACCGCACCGGCCGCCGAACCACATGGAGGCGGACATCTCCGACAAGCCCAAGTGGGTCGGCACCTCCCGCGGTCTCGTGGCGCTCGCGGGCAACGAGCCCGGCGCGATGGATCGGTGGCGGATCAGCCAGCTCGAGACGCTCCTCGCGGTCGACGAGGCGGTCGAGTCGCTCTCCGACTCTCTGGAGGAGCTCGGGCTCACCGACAACACTCTGCTGCTTTTCTCTTCCGACAACGGCTACGCCTGGCTCGAGCACTGGCTCACGCTGAAGAACTACCCGTACGAGGAGGCGATCCGGATCCCCCAGCTCCTGCGCTACCCGAAGCGCGTGCACGCTCCGGTCTGGCGGGCGGAGCTCGTGCAGCACATCGACCTGTATCCGACGTTCGCCGAGCTCGCCGGGATCACGAGCCACCCGCCGGTCGACGGGAGGAGCCTCGTCCCGTTGCTCGGCGACGACGTCGTCCCGTGGCGGGAGGAGATCCTGATCGAGCACCTGAGCACCGCCGCGTTCACCGATCCGTCGTCGGGCGTCCGGACGCACCAGTGGAAGTACATCGAGACGGACGCGGACGAGGGCGTCGTGCGCGAGCTCTACGACCTCGTCGCCGACCCGTTCGAGCTGACCAACGTCTACGGCGATCCCGCGAACGCCGCGGTCGTGAGCGACCTCCAGGCCCGTCTCGCGATCTTGAAGGCGCAGTAGCCGCGACGTTCGGGAGTTGCACGCGCGCCGCGCGTGGGCGTAGAGCCTCGAGGTGACCTTCCTCGGAATCGACGTCGGCACGTCGAGCGTGAAGACGCTCCTGGTCGACGAGGCGCAGGCCGTCGTCGACGAGGCGAGCGCCCCGCTCGCCGTGAGCCGGCCGCGTCCGCTCTGGTCCGAGCAGGACCCGGAGGACTGGTGGCGCGCGACCGAGAAGACCGTCGCGGAGATCCGCTCGCGAAACCCGCGCGAGCTCGCCACCGTGGCCGGCATCGGCCTGTCCGGACAGATGCACGGCGCGACGCTTCTCGACGACGGCGACCGCGTCCTCCGTCCGGCGATCCTGTGGAACGACGGACGCAGTGCCGCGGAGTGCGCGGAGCTCGAGCGCCGCGAGCCGCGCTCGCGCGCGATCACGGGCAACCTCGCGATGCCGGGGTTCACGGCGCCGAAGCTCCTCTGGATCGCGGTGCACGAGCCCGACGTGTTCCGCCGTGTCGCGCGCGTCCTCCTGCCGAAGGATTGGCTTCGTCTCCGTCTGACCGGCGAATGCGCGTCCGAGATGTCGGACGCCTCGGGGACGCTCTGGCTCGACGTCGGCGCACGTCGCTGGTCGGTGGAGATGCTCGCCGCGACGGGTCTCTCTCCGGCCGCGATGCCACGTCTCGTCGAAGGCTCGGCGTCGAGCGGGCGTCTGCGGCGCGAGGTCGCGGAGGCGTGGGGGCTCGCGCCCGACGTCGTCGTCGCGGGCGGCGGCGGCGACAATGCGGCGGGCGCCGTCGGCGTCGGCGTGATCCACCCGGGGCAGGCGCTGCTGTCGCTCGGCACGTCGGGCGTCTACTTCGTCGCCGGCGATCGCTTCGCGCCGAATCCCGAGCGCGCGGTGCACGCGTTCTGCCATGCACTGCCGGAGCGCTGGCATCAGATGTCGGTCATCCTCAGCGCGGCGAGCTGCCTCGCGTGGATCCGTCGCGCGACGGGTGCGTCGGACGAAGCGGCACTCCTCGCCGAGATCGAGGCGGCGGATCGCGATCCGCGCGTGCTCTTCCTTCCCTACCTCTCGGGAGAGCGCACGCCGCACAACGACCCGACGGCGAAGGGCGCGTTCGTCGGCTTGACGCACGACACGGACCGCGCCGACCTCGGACGCGCGGTGCTCGAGGGCGTCGCTTTCGCTCTCGCCGACGGGCAGGAGGCGCTTCTCGCGGCCGGCACGGCGATCGACTCCGTCACGGTGATCGGTGGAGGAGCGCGGAGCCTCTTCTGGGGGCGGATCCTCGCGAGCGCGCTCGAGCGGCCGCTCGTCCATCCGCACGGCGCCGAGCACGGCCCGTCGTTCGGCGCGGCGCGCCTCGCTCGCCTCGCCGTCACGGGAGAGGACGCGGCGGCCGTCTGTCGCCCGCCTGCGCAGGCCGTCACCATCGAGCCGGACGCGAGCCTTCGCGACCGCTATCGAGAGAGACGCGTACGGTACGGTCGTCTCTACGAGGAGCTTCGCGCGACCTTCGCGGCGCTCCGGTAGCGACTCGTACACCACCCCGCGCACAGGAGGACCTCATGTCGGAGTCGTTTTTCCCGGACGTCCAGCGGATCCCGTTCGAAGGACCCGACGGCGAGTCGGCCCTCGCGTATCGGTACTACGACGCCGAGCGCGTCGTCTTCGGGAAGCGCATGGCGGATCACCTTCGCTTCGCGGTCTGCTACTGGCACTCCCTCGGCTACCTCGGGCAGGACATGTTCGGCGCGGCGACGTTCGAGCGGCCCTGGGAGAGCGGCGGCGACGAGATGAGCCGTGCCCGGCGCAAGGCCGCCGCCGCGTTCGAGCTCTTCGCGAAGCTCGGCGCGCCGTACTTCACATTCCACGACCGCGACGTCGCGCCCGAGGGAGCGACGCTCGCGGAGACGAACGGGAACCTCGACCGGATCGTCGACGTGCTCGCCGCGGAGATGGCGCGGACGGGCACCAAGCTCCTCTGGGGCACCGCGAACCTGTTCAGCCATCCGCGCTACGCGGCCGGCGCCGCGTCGAACCCGGATCCCGAGGTCTTCGCGTACGCCGCGGCGCAGGTGAAGAAGGCCCTCGACGTGACGCATCGCCTCGGCGGCGAGAACTACGTGCTCTGGGGCGGGCGCGAGGGCTACGACACGCTGCTGAACACCGATCTCCGCCAGGAGGCGGAGCAGCTCGGGCGCTTCCTGCGGCTCGTCGTCGACTACAAGCACAAGATCGGATTCGAGGGTACGCTGCTCGTCGAGCCGAAGCCGATGGAGCCGACGAAGCACCAGTACGACCGGGACGCGGCGGCCGTGCACGCGTTCCTCCTGCGCTACGGCCTCGAGAAGGAGATCCGCCTCAACGTCGAGGTGAACCACGCGACGCTCGCCGGCCTCTCCTTCGTGCACGAGCTCGCGTACGCCGCCGCGAACGACCTTCTCGGCAGCGTCGACGTCAACCGCGGCGATCCGCAGAACGGCTGGGACACGGACCAGTTCCCGAACAGCGCGGAGGAGCTGACGCTCGCCTGGTGGGTGATCCTGCAGGCAGGCGGCCTCGGTACGGGCGGCTGCAACTTCGACGCGAAGCTCCGGCGGCAGAGCCTCGATCCCGAGGACCTCCTCCACGCGCACGTCGGCGGCGTCGACACGCTCGCGCGAGGTCTCCTGCAGGCGGCGCGGCTGATCGAGGAAGGGCGGATCGACGCGCTCCGGCGCGAGCGCTACGCCGGCTGGAGCTCGGGCCTGGGGCGCGACGTGCTCGACGGCAAGCGAAATCTCGACGAGCTCTCGAGCTTCGTTCTCGAGCGGAACCTCGAGCCGCGTCCGCGGTCGGGCCGGCAGGAGATGCTCGAGAACCTCCTGAACCGGCTCTGCTGAGCCGCCTCGTGAACGGATCGCTGGAGGAGCTCGCCTGGTACGGCGGTCTCGTGATCGTGGGCATCGCGGCGGGCTTCATCAACACGCTCGCCGGCGGCGGCTCGCTCTTCGCCCTTCCGGTCCTGATGATCGCCGGCCTGCCGGCGCAGATCGCGAACGGCACGAACCGCGTCGCCGTCTTCGCACAGTCGCTCGCCGGCACCGCGTTCTTCGATCGCGAAGGGCAGCTCGATCGGACCGGGGCCACCGCGATCACCCTCCCGACGCTCGTCGGCTCGCTCGCCGGAGCGCTCACCGCGGCAGCGCTCCCGGGTGACGTGCTGAAGCCGGTCCTGCTCGTCGCGATGGTCTCGGTCGCGCTCTTGCTGATCGTGCATCCGAACGTTCTCGCGCCCGCGGCGGGCAGCGAGCCTCGCCGGCTGCGCGACCGGCCGTCGGCCGTCCTCGGTCTTTTCGCGGTCGGCTATTACGGGGGCTTCGCGCAGGCGGGCGTCGGGATCTTCCTCCTCGCGATCCTCGGCGGGCTCCTGCGCTACGACCTCGTGCGCGCGAACGCGTTGAAGGGCCTTCTGATCACGGCCTTCACGGGTCTCTCGCTCCTCGTGTTCGTCGGCGCGAGCCAGGTCGAGTGGATCCCGGGAATCGTCCTCGGCGTCGGAATGGTGCTCGGCGCGCTCGCCGGCGTCCGGTTCGCGATCCAGACCGGCCACGAGACGCTCCGGCGGTTCGTGCTCGCCGTCGCGATCGTGAGCTGCTTCGCCGCCTGGCTGAAGTAGGCCGGCTCTATTCGGTCACCGTCGAGGGCACGCACAGCGAACGCTCCGGAACGAGAAGCAGGGTCTCCGTACCGTAGAGGTGCTTGACGGTCTCCTTCCGCTTGCGGAAGATGTTCCACCACCCGGGATCGGGCGCCTGGTAGCACGCGAGGTGGACGTCGGGATGCGCCGCGGGCGCGTCTCCGAGATCGCTCGCGAGGCAGAGCTGCATCGGCTCCGGGGGCGACGGCCGTCCGCGCGGGTGCTTGGAGGGCTCGAAGAGGCGGTTGGCGCGGTAGCAGGTGAAGTTGTCGAGCACGCCCGCCGCCGGGGGAGCCTCGCGGCCGGCCGCCAGACAGACCTGGGTCGGCTCGTAGATCTTGAACCGCTGCGTGCCGAGCCGATTGACGACCGTCACCTTGCGGCTCGCGAACGACGAGCCATTCTTCCACTCCTGATCGGCGTCGTGGCAGGACATCCGCGGCGTCCCCGGCGATGGATCGCTCGAGGAGAAGAGATCGACCGAGGAGCAGAGATCCTCCGGTCCGCGGACGCTCACGAAGCCCGCGTGCAGCGCGTCGACGACGCTCACCTTGCCGGGCTTCAGCGCCGGTCCGAGCGGCAGAGACAGGTAGCAGCTCATGTCGTCGAGGCAGGCTTCCGGATCGAGCGTCCCCGAGACGCACGCGCCGGCCGAGCAGTGATCGCCGGAGGTGCAGGCGTCGCCGTCGTCGCAGGCCGTCTCCGGTGACTCGAAGGTGCACGTCGCCGAGCAGCAATCGCCGTCCTCGATGTTGCCGTCGTCGCACTCCTCGCCGGGATCGGGGGCGCCGTTGCCGCAGGTCACGGCGCTCACGTGGGCGAAGACGTCCTGCACGAAGTTCCCGTCGTCGGCGACGAGATTCGTCGCACTGCTCGCGAGCACCACGACGGAGCCGTCCGCGGAGATGGTCGGCCAGAGCGTCGAGGGACCGTCCGCCTCGATTCCGTCCGAGGCGACGCTGACGCGCTCGGTCGTCCCGGCGGCGCGGTCGCGAACGAAGACGTCGACGACGCTGTTCCCGTCTGCCGGCACGAGGTTCGTCGCTCCGCTGGTGAACACGACGCGGTTCGCGTCGAGCGAGAACGCGGCGGGATCCTGGAAGCCGCTCTGCCCGTCGCCCTCGGCGCCGCCGGTCGCAAGGCTCGCGCGCTCGACGGTGCCGAGGAGCCGGTCGCGGACGAACACGTCCGTCCGGAAGTTCCCGTCCCCGGGGACGAGGTTCGTCGCGTCGCTGTTGAACGAGACGAAGCGTCCATCGGCCGAGAGCGAGCCGGCGACGCTCTGAAAGAGGCCTTGCGAGCCTTCGGCGGCGACGCTCACGCGCTCGGTCACGCCCGTCGACAGATCGTGCACGAAGACGTCGAGGACCGCGTTCGTGTCGCCGGCGACGAGGTTCGAAGCGGAGCTGTGGAACACGACGACGAGCCCGTCGGCCGAGACGCGCGGCGCGAGGCTCGGGCCGTTCGCCTGTGCGCCGGTCGAGTCGACGCTCATCCGCACCGTCGTCGCGGTGTCGCGATCGTGGAAGAAGACGTCGAAGGTCGAGTTCGTGTCGCCCGCGACGAGATCTGCGGCGGAGCTCGTGAAGACGACGCGACGGCCGTCCGCGGAGATCCACGGCAAGAGGCTGTCCGCGCTCGCCTGCGTGCCGCTCGAGTGGACGCTCACGCGCTCCGTCACGCCGGTCGAGCGGTCGTGCACGAAGACGTCGAAGCGCCCGTTCGTGTCGCCCGCGACGAGGTTCGTCGCCCGGCTGACGAACGCGACGACTTGGCCGTCGGCCGAGATCGCGGGCGTCTGGCTGACGCCGTTCGCCTCGGCGCCGGTCGAATCGACGCTGACCCGCTCGGTGGTGCCGGTCGCGAGGTCACGGACGAAGACGTCGAACGCCGCGTTCCCATCGCCCGGGACGAGGTTCGATGCGCCGCTCGCGAACGCGACGGTATGTCCGTCGGCGGAGACGGCGGAGACGGTGCTGCCGGCGTTCGCGATGACGCCGGTGGAATCGCGGCTCACCATCTCGGTGGAGACCGCGGCCTCGCTCCGGCCGATCGTCGCCGCGAGGATCGCGACGGCAAGCGTGAAAGGAAGGAACGCGAGCCCGAAGGCTCGCACGGAACGGTGAACGAGACCGCCCGTCCGGGTGGCGCCATGGCGTCCCATCGTGGCTTCTCCTCTGAATTTGAATTGACTCCCGCGCGCGGCCGTCAAGCGCACGTGCGGTCGTGCTGCGTCCACGATGCAAGAGCCGCGCCCCTCGCGGCTCGGAATGGAAAGACCGCGGTGACCCCGCTACGGCTCGAAGGCTCGGGATCGGCGAGATCTCGCCGCTCCGCCATCGACGCCACGTTTTCGCGGTCCGCACGTCCCGGAAGCGTGCTCTCCGTTGGCGCAAAGTGCCTTCTCTAGTACGTTGCGAGTTGATGCGGCTTCTTCTCATCTCTCCCACGCACTACTTGCGCGACGGCTCGCTCTTGAAGACGACCCAGTACTGGACGAGCGGCCTCACGCTGCCCACGTTGAAGGCGCTGACGCCCGCGGGCTGGGAGGTTCGTCTCCTCGAGGAGCTGCTCGAGCCGGGGGAGATCGACTGGCCGGCCGACGTCGTCGGCATCACGGCGATGGGGCCGCAGATCGTCCGCGCGTACGAGCTTGCGGATCTCTACCGCGCGCGCGGCAGCAAGGTGGTCCTCGGCGGCGCGTGGGTGAGCCTCGCGCCCGCCGAAGCGTCGCTCGCCCATGCGGACGCGATCGTCACCGGCGAGGCCGAAGCCGTCTGGCGCGAGTGCCTCGAGGACCTCGCCGCGGGCCGAAGCAAAGGCGTCTACCGTGCGGAGCGCTGGGTCGAACCGGACGAGATCCCATCCGTCGACCTCCACGACCTCCAGATCGTCGACTGGAGCCGCTTCCGCCGGAGCCCCTTCTACCGGAGCTACTTCCACTGGCCGCTGATCTTCTCGCGTGGCTGTCCGCTGCCGTGCAGCTACTGCGCCGTGCAGACGTTCTACAAGCGGTCGTATCGCACGCGCAGCGTCGAGCGCGTCCTCGACGACGTACGCCGCATCAAGGCGATCGGCGGGCGGAACCTGCTCTTCCTCGACGACAACCCGATCGGCGATCCGGAGGCCGCGAAGGAGCTCTTCCGCGCGCTCCTTCCGGAGGGTATCCGCTGGACGAGCCAGTGCACGATCGAGATCGCGCGCGACCCAGAGCTGCTCGATCTCGCGGCGCGCTCGGGCTGCGTGTCTCTCTCGATCGGCCTCGAGAGCATCGACGCGTACGTGCTGAAGCGCATACGCAAGGGCTTCAATCGGCCGGATCGCTACGCGGAGGATCTTCGCGCACTGCGCGCGCGCGGCATCCAGGTGATCGCGCTCGTGATGCTCGGGCTCGACGGGCAGGACGCGGGGGTGTTCGATCGCACCGTGTCCTTCCTGCGCGCGAACAAGGTGTCGCTCGTCAAGTTCTTCACGCCGGCGCCGTATCCGGGCACCGACTTCCACGAGCGCATGGTCGCGTCGGGGCGCCTGAAGGACCAGGACTGGTCGCACTACGACTACGGCTCGCTCCTCGTCGAGCCGACCGGCATGAGCCCCGACCAGCTCCGCGATGGATTCGACGAGGCGTACCGCCGCTTCTACTCGCTCGGCTCGATCGCGAACCGCATGCTGCCGCCGCCGCCGCGCAACTGGGGACGCCACGCGGGCTACGTGGTGGCGAACTTGAAGAGCCACCTCTTCTTGCGCCGCAACCCCGTCGCCTGGGGGACGATCTCCTGATCGCAAGCGAGGGGGCGCCGCCCCCTCGCCGAAGGCGCGGCCGAGCCGTCCTTCTCCACTCCCCCGCTCGCCCGCAGCACCGGCCGCGCGCTTCGCGCGCGGATGGATTCGGAGCCTCCGTGAGCAACCGCGCCCATGCGGCTGAGGTGCTTGCTCGACCGGTCTACTCCAGCACGCCGACGCCGTCGGGGAAGGCGAGGCCGGACAGGAAGGTCTCGGGGGGCCGCGGCTCGCCGTCGACGAAGCGGATGCGGCGGTCGGAGCCCGTGTTCGGGCCAGGCCCGATGCTGCCGTCGCGGACGACGAGGCCGAGGTCGGCGTAGTAGACGGTGCCGAAGCGGTCGACGGCGATGCCGAGCGGCGTGCCGGTCGAGTAGGGCTCGAAGCCGAGCGTCTCGCCCGCGGGCGGCTGCAGGATCCGTCGAACGAACGCGCCCGTCGCATCGAACTGCGCGATCACGCCGTTGACGACGCTGCTGACGTAGATCTCGCCGCTCGACGTTCCGGCGACGGAGTTCGGGGTCGGCAGGTTCGCGTCGGCGACGATGAAGCGCTCGCGATTCACGCGATCGGCGAGCGGAGCGCCCGTGACGTCGGTGCGACCGCAGCCTCCCACGGCGTCGTTCGAGGTCGGGAAGGGACCGGTGTAGCGGAGCACGCCGGAGGTGTCGCGTGCGCTCGCGACGTAGATGCGATCCTCCGCATCGACCCAGATGCCGCCCGCCGTGCCGATCGCGACGTCGAGCTTGCAGAAGCGGGTCACCTCTCCTTCGTGCGGCCCGAACCAGAGCGTGAGCTGTCCCGTCGCGGGACCGCTCGCGTTGTTCCCGATGTCGGTCGTCACGATCCGACCGTCCGACAGGACGCCACAGCCGTACGGATCGGCCGTGCCCGCCGGCGGCTGGAACGTCGTGACGAGCCGTCCGACCTGCTCGGCGGAGAAGTCGCCGACGGCGACGCCGTGCAGCTCGAACACGCCCCAGCCCGGCGTCACGGCGGGCTGTCCCGTGTCCTCGCCCATGACGAAGCGGCGCGCGCGGCGGCGCTCGGAGGGAAGGAAGCAGATCTGACCGTTCACGTCGCGACGGAGCGTCGCGTCGGATGTCGGGCCGCCGCCTCCGCTCCCGTCCTCGCGAGCCGCTGCTTCGATGACGATCTGCGAGCGCGGCTCGCCGGTCGTCGTGTAGGCGCGAAGACGGTTGCCCTCGGCGCCGAAGAGGACGGACTCCGGATCACCGGAGCGGCTTCCGCAGCCGGCGGAGAGCGCGAGAAGCGCCGTGAAGCCGAACGCGCACGCCGGAGCGAGGACGTTCCGCGGATCGAGCGACATGGCTCGACGACTCCCAGCCACCGCCGGGGATGTCAAGCTCTGGATCCGGATACGGACAGGATGTGGGCCGCGGCTGCGGCGAGGTCGGGAAGGATCGCTTCGACCGGCGTGTCGTCGAGGCGTCGGCTCTCCTCGACGCCGTGTCCCGTCAGGAGCAGGATCCCGCGGCAGCCCGCGTTCGCCGCGAGAGCGACGTCCTGCACGTGGTCGCCGATCATCCACGACGAGGCGAGGTCGACGCCGAAGCGGTCGCGCGCCGCGAAGAGCGAGGTCGGCGAGGGCTTCCGGCACGTGCAAGCGTCCGACGGCGCGTGCGGGCACATGTAGGTCGCTTCGATCTCGATGCCGGCCGCGGAGAGGTCGTCGAGGACACGTCCGTGGAAGCGGTCGTAGTCCTCGCGCCGGAAGATGCCGCGGCCGATGCCGCTCTGGTTCGTCACGATGGCGAAGCGAAAACCCGCGTCGCGAAGCTCGGCCAGCGCGCCCAGGACGCCGGGGAGGAGCTCGTAGTCCTCGAGCCGGTGCGGGAAGCCGGTGTCGGCCACGAGCGTCCCATCGCGGTCGAGGAAGACGAAGCGTGCGGAGCCCACGTCGCCAACATGCGTCGAATGAAAGCCGCTTGCAAACGCGGGACCGCAGCGCGAAGGAGGGGGATGCCTCCCGTCAACGCCGTCACGGTGTACGCGGCGTCCTCGACGCGCGCGCCTGTGGATCTCCTCGAGCTCGCGCGTGCTCTCGGGTGGGGGCTCGCGGAGCGCCGTTGGACCGTCGTGTACGGCGGCGCACGGATCGGCTTGATGGGAGCGCTCGCGGATGCGGCCCTCTCGGCGGGAGGGCGCGTCGAGGGCGTGATCCTCGACACCTTCGCTCGTGTCGCGCACGCACAGCTCCACACGCTCGAGACGGTCGGCGACATGCGCTCGCGGAAGGCGGGGCTGGCACACCGCGGCGACGCCTACGTCGTCCTGCCGGGCGGGTTCGGAACGCTGGAGGAGCTCTCGGAGATCCTCGTCGAGCGTCAGCTCGCGCTGCACGAGAAGCCGCTCGTGCTCGTCAATCACCAGGGGTTCTGGGATCCGCTCCTGACGCAGCTCGATCGGATGGTCGCCGCGGATCTCGTCGCTTCGCGCTATCGTGCGCAGATCACGGTCGTCGAGGACGTGCGCGGCGCGCTCGAGGCGATCGAGGCCTACGCCCTGAAGCCGGCGAGCGAGACGGCGCCGGATCTCGACAAGCTCCTCGCGGGCTGAGCTCGGTCGCTCGCGGGCGCTTCGCTCGCGGACGCTTCAGGTCTTGCGGACGCGCTGGGAGCGCTTCGCCGCGGGAGCGCGCGGTCCGCTTCGTCCGCCCGCGACACGCAGCCCGGGTGTCGGCAGGCCTTCGAGCGATTCCCGCTCGCGCGCGCGATGTGCGTCGAGCCCGAGGAGCTGGTTGAAGGACTCGAACTCGTACAGACGCTCGAGGGAGTCGGCAGTGCTGCCCTTCTTCACGAGCGTCGCGTAGACGTCCTCCACGGCGCGCGCCTGCGCGAGGATCGCCGCGACGGGGAACACGATCAGGTCGAAGCCGCGCTGGTGGAGCTCCTTCGGGCCGAGGAGCGGCGTGCGTCCCCATTCGACCATGTTCGCGACCTTCGGGCCGGGAACGCCCATCGCGATCGCGTCGAGCTCGGCGACGGACTGCGGCGCCTCGACGAAGACCGCGTCGACGCCGACGTCGAGCGCAGCGCGTCCGCGGCGAATGGCCTCCTCGAGGCCGAGCGGTGCGCGCGCATCGGTTCGCGCGACGACGAAGAGGTCGGTGTGCGGACGGAGCTCGACGACCGCGCGGAGCTTCGCGAGCCAATCGCGCCGGTCGACGACCGACTTTCCGCCCATGTGGCCGCAGCGCTTCGGCCACACCTGGTCCTCGAGGAAGAGCCCGGCGGCGCCCGCCTGTGCGTAGAGCTCGGCGGTGCGGACGGCGTTCGGGATGCCGCCGTAGCCCGTGTCCGCATCGACGAGGACCGGCATCGAGACGAGGCGGCAGAGCCGACGCGCGGTGTCCGCCATCTCCGCCTGCGTCAAGAGCCCGATGTCCGGCTCGCCGAGAAGCGAGGCGGCGACCGCGTAACCGCCCATGAACGCGAGCGGGAAGCCGGCCTTCTCCGCGAGGCGCGCCGACACGCCGTCGTGGAGGCCGCCCATCACGATCGGCTTCCCCCGGCGCACGAGCGCGCGGACCTCGTCGGCGCGCGAGCGCGGGCCCGGCGGCGCGCTCCTACCCATTGCCCTTCGTGCCGAGCTTGACGATCCGGTCGAACTCCGCCTTCGTGACCGGCATCACGCTGAGCCGGGACTGGCGAAGGAGCGCCATGTCCTGCAGCGCCGGGTCCTGCTTGATCTCCGCGAGCCCGACCGGATGCGGCAATGCCTTCGTCGCCGCGATCTCGACCGCGACCCAGCGCGGATCGTCCGCGGAGGGATCGGGAAAGGACTCGCGCGACACCTCGCAGATGCCGACGACCTCGGTCCCGATCACGGAGTGGTAGTAGAGGACCCCGTCCCCCTTCTTCATCGCCGCGAGGTTGTTGCGCGCCTGGTGGTTCCGCACGCCGTCCCACGTGGTCTTCTTGTCCTTCTGGAGCTGCGAGAAGGGGTACTTCGTCGGCTCTTGCTTGACGAGCCAGTGCTGCCGCGCCATGGCGGTTTCCGTGTCACGCCGCCTGGCGCGCTGCAAGCGGTGTAGGCGGCATGGAGGCAGCGAGAAGGGCCGGTCCGGGGCACCTCACGGTGTCTGCGGCGTGTCGCGCGAGTCGTTTCCCGATCCCTCTGCGGATGACCCGCGGCTGGGCGCGGTTGCAGTGCGGGCGGCCTGCTGACGCCCGGCGGCGGATCCCCTGCTCGAAGATGCCAGCGCCGCGGCCGTCGAGGAGAGAAGTACGCGTGGCTGGCCGCATACGTAACGG
>VGTG01000110.1 GCA_016874795.1 Deltaproteobacteria bacterium
GACGTGCGGCCCTTCGGCGAGCAGTGGTGAGGGTCGAATGGGGGTTGACCCGTCCGCCCGGATCGCCTAGATGATTTTGAAAGTCAATTTCATTCGCACCCGCGAGAGCCCCCGCGCTACATCAGGGTCGGACGTCGCAGATCGGCGGAGGGGAGCGCGCTCCGACACAGGGCCAAGCACGTGTTCATCCCGCGAGATCGTCGAACGTCCGCGCCCAGAGAGGATCCTACTCCATGTCGAAAGGCGCGATATTCAAACGAGGTCACGGAATCGGCGTGATGCTCGCACTGATCGGTGCGACCGCCACGCCCGCGGCGAGCGCTCCCATCGATTTCCTCTACTGCACGCCGACCACGCCGACCGGCTTCCAGTACACCTGTCAGCTCGCGGCCGCGTGCGAAGGCACGCCGTGCACGGACGACTGGGTTCCGATCGCGGGCGAGGCGACGCTCCCGGCGGACTTCTTCACTCCGGGCGGCGGCCGCGACTCGGCGATCCGCGTCACGCCGGCGATCGACGGGGTCACCTACACTCTCGTGAACAAGGACCTCGGCGGAGAGCGCTGGGCGATCATCGAGAACGGTACGACGCGCGCCGTCACCGGCAACGTCTTCGAGGGCGCGGGCGGAACCGACGTCCAGTTCCTCTACTGCATCGAGCACGCGGACGACGACGACTCGGTCCAGTACGGCCAGTGCTTCCTCGCCCCGCCGTGCGGGGCGGGCGGCTGCAACGACGGCGAGTGGCAGTCGATCGGTGCACCCTCTCCGATCCCATCTTCGTTCTTCACTCCGGCCTCGGGTCGCGGATCCGGTCTCCAGGTTACGCCGGACGGTGGGCAGATCCTGATCAGCAAGGATGTGGCTTCGCAGCGCTGGACGATCACGACGATCGCCGCCGAGACGACGAATGCGTTCCCCGTCGGCATCGGCCCGGCACTCGGCAACGTGTTCGAGGTCGCGATCGCCGAGCCGACGATCGCGAACGTCGTCCGCACGAACGGCGAGATCGCCTTCGCGGGCTACGAGGACTCGCTTGCCACGGCGCGCGTGCTGCGCGACCGCGTTCTCGATCTGATCGCGAATCCGTCGCAGCAGTCGTTCGACGCGGCGAAGCAGGCTTGGCTCGCTTCCCGTGAGCCGTACCTGCAGACGGAGGTCTACCGCTTCCGCGAGGGGCCGATCGACCACCTGCGCGAAGACGGAACCTTCGGCGAGGACGGCGACGGTCCGGAGTTCCGGATCAACGCCTGGCCGCTCGCCGAGGCCCTGATCGATTACGTCGCGCCCGAGGTGGACGGCAGCGCCGAGCCCGAGAGCGGCGGCCCGGTCGAAGGCGTGAACGGCAACGTCATCGCGGACGCGACGAACTTCCCGTCGATCACGCCCGAGGTGATCGCCAACCTGAACCAGGTCGGCGGCGACGAGCGGAACGTCGCGACCGGCTATCACGCGATCGAGTTCCTGCTCTGGGGACAGGACCTGAACGCGGACTTGACGCCCGGCTTCGGCGGCCGCGATGCGACCCCCGGCGAGCGTCCGTTCACCGATTATCTGCCGGAAGGCAACGGCTGCACGAACGGCAACTGCGCCCGTCGCGGCCAGTACCTCGCCGCCGCGGTCGACCTCTTGATCAGCGACCTCGAGCGGATGGTCGCTGCCTGGGATCCGGCCGGCACGGGCAACTTCTTCGACACGTGGGTCTCTCGCGGCGAGCTCTCGCTCGCGAAGATGCTCGAGGGCATGGGGCGTCTCGGCTTCGGCGAGCTCGCCGGCGAGCGCATGAACGTCGCACTCGTCGCGAACTCGCAAGAGGACGAGCACTCGTGCTTCAGCGACAACACGCACCGTGATCTCCTGCTCGACTCGCAGGGCATCCTGAACACCTACACGGGCCGGTACCGTCGTCCGGACGGACGTCTGGTCGCCGGCCCGGGCATCGATGCGCTCCTCGTCGCCGAGGGTCATCAGGACGTGGCGGATGCGCTCACCGCGGCGCTCGACCGCTCGCTCGACGCGCTCGAGGAGATCGACGCCCTCGCCAAGGCGGGTACCCCGTTCGACAACCTGATCCAGCAGAGCATCCAGCAGGAGCAGGTGGTCGCGGCGATCGAAGCGCTGAAGGATCAGACCGACGTGATCGAGGACGCGATCGAAGCGCTCGATCTCGAGACGGGCGACCTTCGGCAGGACACCGAAGAGTTCTAGCCTGCATTTCTCACCAGATCACGTCGCGAGGCGGTCGAGAGTGCCGAAGATTCGCGAGCCTCGGACCGGAGGGCGACGCAGGCGTACTTGAACAGTACGTCGAGGAGCCCGGAGGGAGAAGCTCGCGAAGACTCGGTGCTATCGGCCGCCGCAGTAGGGATCTGGTGAGAAATGCAGGCTAGGAGCCGGCGGCAGGGGCCGTCAGAAGTTGGAGGACGAGGTGGCGAATCGAGCCGTGTTCACGGAGGATTTCCTCGCGGAGTGCCGCGCACTGGGAAAGGTGCGTCTGGTGCATCGCAACGCGGTCGGTATCGCCGAGGCCTTCGTCGACCTCTCCACCCTCGAGATCGCCGACGGGTGGGCGAACCTGGTGCGCGAGGACGTCCACGTGCACCTGGCGCCCAAATCGCTCGGCTCCGTCGCGTTCCGGACGATTCGGTCCGAGAACAGCGCGGCGGCCCCCGCCATCTGGCTCTACGGAGAAGCCGGTTGTCCCCTCGTGCTCGTCGTCCTCGATCAGACCCGCGGCGCAGAGGCCGCGGCACAGGAAAAGGCATACGCTCGTCTCTCGGGAGAGTACGGGCCTTTCTTCCACCTGGTCTCGAGAGCCAGGTTGCCGGGTGCGGGCCCCGGAGCCGTCGTGCCCGAGCGGTGCGATACATTGCAGTGAGATTCGGCATCGTCGCGTTCTGTCTCGCCGGAGCGGTCGCTCTGGCGGGCTGCGGCGACGGAGCATCCACGTCTTCCGGCCCACCCGACGGGAGCATCGTCGATCCGAGCGAGCGGCTTCCCGGCGGCGACGTCACGGTTGCGCGCGACGACGTCCAGGCGTTCTCCGAGCGCGCTCCGGCGCTCGACTTCGCCGGCGAAGCGAACTTCAAATCGGGCGACCTCCTGTTCCGCGCCGTGCCGCGCGGTGCGGGGCCGCTCTTCAACACGCGCTCCTGCCAGGGCTGCCATCTGAAGGACGGGCGCGGAAGCCCGCCCGCTTCTCCGGACGAGCCGCTCGACGCGCTGCTGCTGCGCCTTTCCGTCGGCGAGGGCTCGGATCCCGATCCGATCTACGGCGATCAGCTGCAGGGGCTCGGCGTCGCCGGCTCGGGCGAGCCGCGACACGACGGCGCGCTGCCGCGCCCGGATGCTCCCTACGGCGACGGCGCGATCGGCGAGGCCTTCGCCTACATCGAGACGGAGGCGACCCCGGGCCAGTACGGCGACGGCACGCCGTGGGTCCTGCTCCGCCCCGTCTACAAGCTGCGCGACCTCTCGTACGGGCCGTTCTCCCCCGACCTGCGCCTCTCTCCGCGGATGGCGCCGCCGATGTTTGGGCTCGGTCTCGTCGAGGCGATCCCGGAGGAGGACATCCTCGCGCTCGAGGATCCGGACGATCGCGATCGCGACGGGATCTCCGGGCGTGCGAACTTCGTCCACGACATCCTGCGGAATGAGATGCGTCTCGGCCGCTTCGGATGGAAGGCGAGCCAGCCGTCGATCCTGCAGCAGGCCGCAGGCGCCTACAACGGCGACGTCGGCGCGACGAACGCGATCTTTCCCGTCGAGTCCTGCACCGCCGCGCAGCCCGGCTGCAGCGATCAGAGCCTGCGCGAGCCGAACAGCAACCCCGGCGGCGTCGACGTGAGCTTGCTCGAGCTGGCACTCGTCGAATTCTACTCTCGACATCTCGCGGTTCCGCGCCGGCGCGGCTGGAATTCCGAGACGAAGACGTGGTCGCCCGAGATCCAGCGCGGCCGCGAGCTCTTCTTCGCGGCGAACTGCGTCGGCTGCCACGTCCCGAAGCACGAAACCGGCGTCGCGGAAGGAAGCCTCCTCGGCGACGTCGACCTGAACAGCCTCGAGCAGCCTTCGACGCCGCGAAAGGAGCTCTCCGACCAGACGATCTGGCCGTACACGGACCTGCTGTTGCACGACATGGGCGGAGAGTGCGCGCCGCTCGCGCGCGAGACGGCCGCGGGCGCGCCGTGCTCGGAGGGACCGGAGTGCCTCTGGGTGCAGCGCTGCGAAGGGCTCGCGGACGGGCGGCCGGATCTCTTCGCGAGCGGCTCGGAATGGCGCACGCCGCCTCTCTGGGGACTGGGGCTCGCGCGCGTCGTCAACCCCACCGCGGCCTACCTGCACGACGGCCGTGCGCGCACGATCGAGGAGGCGATCCTCTGGCACGGCGGCGAGGCCGAGGCTTCGCGTCGCTTCTTCGTCGAACTCTCCGCCGACGAGCGGAGCGCGGTGCTCGCGTTCCTCGAGTCGCAGTGAGGCAACTCGCGCGCATGACGCAGATCGCCGCATTTGCGCTCACCGTCTCGGGCGGGCCGCTCGCCGCGGTCGCTTCGAGCGAGGCAGGGACCGACGCGGTGGCGACCGCGGACGGACGGCGCCTTCCCGGCGGGAGCGCCACGTCGAAGCGCCGGCGACCCGGCCTCGACCCGGTGCCGAACCTCGACCGCGACGCGGCCTTCGATCTCTCGGTCGGGCGATCCTTCTTCGCGACGCCCTGGGTGCAGGCACCGGCCTCGACGACGGCGCGCGACGGGCTCGGCCCGATCTTCAACGCGCACTCGTGCCTGAGCTGCCATCCGGCGGGCGGGCGCGGCGCGCTCGCGCACCAGGACGGCGAAGCGCCGACCGCTCTCGTCCTGCGGCTCGGCGAGACGCCCGATCCGACCTACGGCGGGCAGCTGCAGACGCGCGGTACGGGGCTCGGAAGGGCGGCCGCGAGCGGCGCGCCGATCGCGGAAGGCAAGCTCTTCGTCCGCTTCGTCGGCCGCGACGTCGAGCTGGGCGACGGCACGAAGGTCGGGCTCGTGCGGCCGGAAGCGCGCGTCGAGCAGCTCGCGTACGGGCCGCTCGCGGACGGCGCGCCGACGTCGGCGCGGCTCGCGCCGTCGCTGCACGGCGTCGGCCTGCTCGACGCGGTCGGCGAGAGCGCGCTCCTCGCACGCGCCGATCCGGACGACGCGGACGGCGACGGGATCTCGGGTCGTCCGAACCGCGTCGTCGATCTCCGGACCGGAGAGAAGCGCGCCGGGCGCTTCGGACACAAGGCGCTGCAGCCGTCCGTCGAGCAGCAAGTCGCGGCCGCGTTTCGCGACGACATGGGCATCACGAGCGAGCTCTTTCGCGACGAGTCGTGCACCGCGGCGCAGGAGAGCTGCCGTACGGCGCCGAGCGGTCGCGACCCGAAGACGAACGTCGAGATCCCGCCGCGTCTCCTCGACGCGGTCTCGGACTTCACGCGCTACCTCGCCGCCTCTGCGAGCGGAGAGGGCGAGCCGGCGCAGGTGCGCCGCGGCGAGGAGGTCTTCACCCAAGCCGGCTGCGCCGCGTGTCACGTCCCGACGCTGAAGACGTCGCCCGGAGCGCGCCCGGCCCTCGCGGACCAGACGATCTGGCCGTACACGGACCTTCTGCTGCACGACATGGGTCCGGACCTCGCCGACGGAAGAAGCGAAGGCGAGGCGAGCGGAAGCGAGTGGCGCACGGCACCTCTCTGGGGCCTCGGTACGGTCGACGTGGGCGAGCGCGCGCTCCTGCACGACGGCCGCGCGCGCTCGATCGTCGAGGCGATCCTCTGGCACGGCGGCGAGGCCGAGCCGTCACGGAATCGTTTCGAGCGGCTGCCGCGCGACGATCGCGACGCCCTCGTCGCCTTCCTCGAAACGCTCTGATTCGAAACACGAGCAGGAGAGCCATCCATGCACGTCGAGAAACGCACCCGGAGCCGGGTCGCGCAGGCCGTCGCCGCGAGCACCGGCGCGATCGCCGCCGCGTTCGTGATCACGCACGGCTGCGGCGGCGGCTCGTCCGACAGCATCTTCGTCGACGGCTTCCAGGGAACACGAAGCAAGCAGCTCACCGTCGCGCTGACGCAGCTCGCGGAGAGCGCGATCCCCGGCCTGTACGAGAGCATGCGCGCCGAGCTCGTCGAGCTTCGCGACGGTGCGAGCCGCTTCTGCGCCGCGCCGGACGAGGCTTCGCTCGCTTCGCTGGAGTCGGATTGGCTCGAGGCGATGGCGACCTGGGCGCGCGCCCGGGTCATCGGCTTCGGGCCGATCCGCGACGAGAACCGGAACCTGCGCCTCCACTTCTGGCCGGACAAGAACGGGAACGTCTCGCGCGCCGTCCAGCAGCTTCTCGCGCGCGACACGCCGCTCGACGCGGAGACGATCTCCGTGCAGTCCGTTCCGGCGCAAGGTCTCTCCGCTCTCGAATTCTTGCTGTTCGACGTGCCGGAAGGGGCGCTCGCGGCGTACCAGGATCCGGAGACCGCCCCGCGCCGCTGCGAGATGACGACCGCGATCACCGCCAACCTCGTGCGGATCGCCGAGGAGACGCTCGCCGGCTGGGATCGGAACGGCGGCAACTTCGCGGACGAGCTCGCGCTCGCGGGGCAGGGCAGCTCGACGTTCGCGAGCCGCGGCGACGCTCTCGAGGAGATCCTCACGGGCATGATCACGATCGCCACGCAGACGCGCGACGAGCGCATCCGCGCACCGCTCGCCCCCGGCAGCGAGAACGGTCCGCGTCCCAACCAGGCCGAGGCACATCGCAGCCGGAAGTCTCTCGAGCTGATCGCGTATACCGTCGAGGGCCTGCAGACCGTGTATCGCGGCGGCGAGCCGCGCGCCGAGGAGTTCGGGCTCGACAACCTGCTCGGCGAGACGGAGCAGGGCGAGCTCGATCTCGAGATCCGCGACCGCTTCGAGGAGGTGATCGAGACCGCGGGCAGGGTCCCCGTCCCTCTGGAAGAGGCGGTCACGACGCCGGAGGGACGTGAGCAGGTCGAGGAGCTCCTCGACGCGGCGACGCGCATGACCCGCATCCTCGAGAACGACCTTTCCATCGCGACCGGCGTGATCGTCGGCTTCAACGAGAACGATGGAGACTGAGATGGCGAAGCAGGATCGAACCGTGAGCCGGCGGCGATTCCTCGCCGCCACGGGAGTGGGCGTGGTCGCGGCTCCCTTCGTGGCGTCGGCGCTCTCGCGCTGGTGGACGGCGCGGCCGCAGGTGTTCGTCAGCGCGCAGGACGACCCGCGCGGCGGCCACGAGATCGCCGCGTTCGATCTCGAGCGCGGCGTGCGCTTCACGATCGACGTCGACCTGCGCTGCCATCAGCCGGTCTCCGATCCGCTCGACCCGAAGCGCGTGGTCGTGGTCGCGCGCCGGCCCGGCACGAAGCTCTACGACGTCGACGTCGCCGCGGGCGGGCTTCGTCAGGTCGTCGAGTGTCCGCCGGACCGGCACGTATACGGGCACGCGTGGTTCTCTCCGGACGGCGAGCACCTCTTCGTCAGCGAGAACGACTTCGCGCGCGGGCAGGGCGTGATCGCGGTACACGACGGGCGCGACCTGCGGCGGCTCGGCGAATTCCCCTCCCACGGCGTCGGACCGCACGAGATCCGCTTCCTGTCCGACGAGCGCACGATCGTCGTCGCGAACGGCGGCATCCTGACGGAGCCGCAGACGGGACGGGAGAAGCTCAACATCCCGACGATGGACCCGAACCTCGCGTACGTCGACTCGAAGTCGGGCAAGCTTCTCGGCGCGTATCGTCTCGGCGATCACCAGGCGAGCATCCGTCACCTCGACGTCGCCGAAGACGACACGGTCGCCGTCGCGACGCAGTACGAAGGCGACCTCGAATGCTGCCATCCGCTCGTGGCGTTCCACCGCGGAGAGGACGCGATGCGCACGACGCGGGCGCCGGACGAGATGATCCGCGACGGGAAGGGCTACACCGCGAGCGTCTGCATCGACTCCGCACGCCGCCGCGCCCTGGCGACGCTGCCGCGCGGCAACCGTGTCGCGGTCTGGGACGTCGAGACGGGCGACCTCCTCGCGGCGCTGTCGGTCCGCGACGCCGGCGGCGTCTCGCTCGACGCGGCCGGGAGGAACTACATCGTGACGACGGGCTTCGGCGAGATCCACCGGATCGACGCCGAGGCGCTGCAATCCACGCCGGGCTCGCCGGCGGTCTTCGAGGACCGGTGCTGGGACAACCACGTGATGCGGGTCTGAGGCGAGCGTCGAGCGGGCGCCCGCACGATTTGCAACGGCGCGCAGGGCCGTTCAGAAGTCGGAGGAGTGAACTTCGCCGACGAGTACCGCCGGAAGCTCACGACCCCCGAGCAGGCGGTCGCCGCGGTCGAGCCCGAGAGCACGATCGCGCTCGGCCTCGCGATGGCGCACCCGCCGGCGCTGCTCGCGGCGCTGGCGCAGCGCCTCCACGCACGCGAGATCCGGACTCTCGTCGTCTACTACACGTATCCGCTCGCGCCGATGGCGGAGACGATCCTCGCTCCCGAACTGCTCGACGTTCTCCGCCTTCGGCCACTCTTCGTCGGCGCTGCCGACCGGGCGCTCGTCGAGGCCTCCGGCACCGGCGCGACCATCGACTACGTTCCGAACTATCTGCACCAGGCGCCGCGGCTCTTCGAGGAGGAGATCGCGCTCGACACGTTCTTCGTGTCGGTCGCGCCGATGGATCGCTCGGGGTACCTGAGCTTCGGCCCGTCGATCGGCTACTCGGCCGCCGCAGCGCGGAAGGCGAAGCGCGTCCTCGTCGAGGTGAACGAGCGGATGCCGCGCACCTTCGGCGACACGATGCTGCACGTGTCGGAGGTGGACGCGATCGTCGAGCACGCTTCCGAGATTCCGACCGTGCCTCCCCGAGCGCCGGGGGCAGCGGATCGGATCATCGGTGAGGCGATCGCGGCGCACGTCCGCGATGGCGCGACGCTGCAGCTCGGCGTCGGAGGGGTTCCCGACGCGGTCGCGGCGTGTCTCCTCGACCGGAAGGACCTCGGCATCCACACGGAGCTCTTCACGCCGGGAATGATGCGCCTCGTGCAGGCCGGCGTCGCGACCGGCAGCCGGAAGCGGACGCATCCGCGCAGGCACGTCTACACGATCGCCTTCGGCGACACCGCGCTCTACGAGTTCCTGCACGACAATCCCGCGATGGAGGGGCTGCCGTGCAACGTCACGAACGATCCCGCGCAGATCTCGGCGAACGACGACGTCGTCTCGATCAACAGCATCCTCGAGGTGGATCTCTTCGGGCAGGTGAACGCGGAGTTCCTCGACGACCACGAGTTCGGCGGCGTCGGCGGACAGCACGACTTCGTCCGCGGCGCGTACCGCTCGCGCGGCGGGAAGTCGTTCCTCGCGTTCTACTCGACGGCGCACGGGGGAGCGGTCTCGCGCGTCGTGCCGCGCCTCGACTGCATCGTCACCGATCCGCGCATGGACGTGCACTACCTCGCGACCGAGCACGGTATCGTGAACCTGAAGGGCCGCTCGACGAGCGAGCGTTCCGAGTTGATCCTCTCGATCGCACACCCGAAGTTCCGCGACGACCTCGAGCGCGAGGCGAAGAAGCACCAGCTGATCCGCTGATCGCGGCTTGCTCGGCTCGGCTCGCGGGGTTCCTGCCGGGAGCCGCTGGAGGGAGGCAGCGCGCTCCGGGCGCACCTGCTCCCGGCGGGCAGGTCGATGCGCTTAGGACCGCCGCCGAGGCCGACGGCGTTCGCCTCGCGACGATGATCGAACCAAGCGAGGCGCCCTCCGCGCGCTGCCTCCCTCCAGCGGCTCTCGGCGACCTCAGTCGGCAACGCGCATCCGCTGTAGGAGCTCCGAGGCCCGCTCAACGAACTCGGCGGATCGGCCGATACCCGACCAGGGCGAACCTCCGCCGTTGGCACGGCGCCCCTGGAACGAGATGGCAAGACGATCTCGAAGGACGCCGAGCGGGCACACGATTCTGGTCGTCGACGACGACGAGGGAATCCTGACGTCCGTTCGCGCGCTTCTCGAGCGCGAAGGGCACGAGGTCCTGGCGGCCTCGAGCGGTCCCCGCGCGCTCGAGCTGTTCAAGGAGAGCGACGTCCACCTGATTCTGGTGGACTATCTCATGCCGCGGATGACGGGCGCGGACCTGATCCGCGAGATTCGCGGCTTCGACCCGCTCGTCCAGATCATCCTGCATACCGGATACGCAGGAGAGCGTCCGCCACGGCAGATGCTCGCCGAGCTCGACATCCAGGGATACCACGACAAGACGCGCGGTCCGACGGACCTCCTCCTCTGGGTCGACGTCGGGCTGAAGGCGCACGGCCTCGTCCGCACGCTGCACGAGCGCGAGCGGCTCCAGGCGGAGCTCGTCGCCAACGTCTCGCACGAATTTCGAACGCCGTTGAACGTGATCAGCGGCTACGCCGACCTGCTCTCCGACGGGGAGTTCGGTGAGCTCGAGGAGCAGGGCAAGTTCCCGCTGAACCGTATCCAGGAGGCCTGCCGCAACCTCGGCCACCTCGTCGACGACTTCCTGCGCTACGCACGCCTGCAGGCGCGCGTCGAGCAGGTCTGTCCGGCGCAGATCGAGACCGCCGGGCTCGTCGAGGAGATGGAGCGCCTCGCCGGCGTGCTGGTCGACGCGGAAAAGATCCGGTTTCGCCTCGACGCGACACGCGCGCCCGAAGTGATCTTCACCGATCCGGTGAAGCTCCGCACGATCCTCAGAAACCTCCTCACGAACGCGGCGAAGTTCACCGACGAAGGCGAGATCGAGCTCGGCTTCGCGCCGAGCTCATCGGGAGGGCTCTCGATCTACGTCCGCGACACCGGCCCCGGGATTCCGTCGGAGGCCTGCGAGGTGATCTTCGAGCCGTTCCGGCAGCTCGACGGCTCGATGACGCGAGCGCACGGCGGGATCGGTCTCGGTCTCGCGTTGTCGCGGAAGCTCGCGTATCTCCTCGGCGGCGAGCTGCACGTGACGAGCGAGCTCGGCCAGGGGTCGATCTTCACCCTGATCCTCCCGCCGCAGGTCCTCGAGCCGCGCGAGTCGCCGCCCGCCGAGCCGGCTCGCGCCGAGAGCGGGCGCGCTTCGAACTGGGCCTGAAGCGGCCGCGACCGTAAGCGGGGACGCGCATGTCCGCGGATCGCCGTCTTTTCGGGCCCGTCCTCGCGAGCACGGCGGCGGCGCTGCTCTACACGCTGGCGAGCCCGCCGCTCGACTGGTCCGTTCTCGCGTGGCTTGCGCCTGCGTCTCTGCTGCTGCCTGCCGAGCGGCTCTCGCCGTGGCGCGCGGCGCTGCCCGGCTTCGTCTTCGGGATCGTCATCGCAGCCGGAATCACGCACTGGGCCGTGAGCGCTTCGCTGCGCTACTTCGAGCTCGACGCGATCACCTCGTTCGCGTTCGCGCTTCTCGTGTGGGTGCTCTACTCGGGCGTTCCGTACGCGCTGCTCACGGCAGCCTACGCGGCGGCGGCGAAGCGACTTCCGCGCGTCCTGCATCCGTTCGCCGCCGCGTGGCTTTGGGTGGTGGTCGAGGTTCTGCGCTCCGTCCCGCCGGTCGGCATGCCGTGGGGCCTTCTCTCGCACACGCAGTGGCAGAGCTCGACGGTGATCCAGATCGCCGACCTCGGCGGCGCGTACGCGGTGACGGCGCTCGTCGTGCTCGTCAGCACGGCGCTCGGACTCGCGCTGCGCGACGGGCTCCTGCGTCGCGATCGGCAGGAGCCGCTCCTCGCGCACGTCTCGACGGCGTGCGCCGCGCTCGCGCTCCTCTTCCTCTACGGAATGCACGCCCTCGAGCGAGCCTGGGCGGAGCAAGCGGAGTCCGGAGCGGCGCGCATCGCGGTCGTCCAGGGCGGGAGGCCGAATCCGTACCGCTGGAAGCGGTCGTTCTTCCAGCGCGAGCTCCTGACCTACGCGCGGCTCACCCACGAGGGAACCGCCGGAACGCCCTCGCTCGATCTCGTCGTCTGGCCCGAGAACGCGGTCAACTTCTACCTCGACAGCGAGCCGGTGCTGCGCGCGCAGCTCGGGCAGATCGCGCAGGGGCTGAATGCGCCTCTCGTCGTCGGAGCGCCGCGTCTCTCCGACCCGTCGACCGCGCACAACTCGGCGTACCTCATCGGGCCCGAGGGTCGCATCGAGGAGGCGTACGACAAGCAGATCCTCGTTCCTTTCGCCGAGCAGGAGATCCTCGCGAGCGACGAGCCGCAGGACGGACCGCGCTACGCGAGTGGCAGCAGTGGTGCGCCGCTGCACGCACCCGGCTTCGAGCTCGGAACCATGATCTGCTACGAGGTGCTTTTCCCGCAGCTCGTCCGCGACACCGTGCGCCGCGGTGCGAGCCTCCTCGTCAACATCTCGAACGATTCGTGGATGGACGGCGGAGACGGCGCGGCCTCGCTGCAGCACTTCTCGATGTCCGTCCTGCGCGCCGTCGAGACGCGGCGCTACCTCGTCCGCTCTTCGTCGGGCGGCATCTCGGGGTTCGTGACGCCCGCGGGCGAGACGTTCGCGGTCGTGCCGCACGGGAGCGCGCGCGCGCAGGTCGGAGACGTCACGCCGCGCCGCGAGCTGACGCCGTACGTCCGTCACGGCGAGACGTGGATCGTGGTCGCGGCGGTGCTGCTCGCGGCGTGCGCGTTCGCCGCGCACCGGAGCGCGTCGTGACGCCACGCCGCGTGAACGTCATCGTCGCGTTCGCCGGAGCGCTGCTCGCCGCTCTCCTGATCGCCGTGCTCTCGAACTCGCTCACTTGGATCGAGCGGAGCTTCCCCGGCTTCATGGTGATGGCGAACCGCGTGATCCCGTCGATCTCGCTGCCGCACTGGGCGCGCGGGCAGGCACCGGAGCTGTTCCAGGAGCAGGTCGCCGCCGTGAACGGCGAGCCGGTGACTCTATCCTCGGAGGTCTACGCCGCGAGCGAGGGCGGTCCCGGGCAGACCGTCGAGTACCGCCTGCGCAGCACGTCCGGCGAAGAGCGCAGCGTGCGCGTCGTCACCCAGTCCTTCGCCCTCGAGGACTACCTCCTGCTCTTCGGTGCCTATCTCTGGAACGGTCTCGTCTTCGCGGGGATGGGACTGCTCGTCTTCCGTCTGAAGCCGCGCAACCTCGCGAGCCAGGCCTTCAGCATCGCGACGATCGCGACCGCCGTATTCGTGATCACGGCCGCCGACCTCTACGGGCCGCACTGGTTCTTCCGTCTCCACGTCGCGGCGGAGGTTCTCGTCGCAGCGGGCTTCCTCCATCTGGCGCTCGTGTTCCCGACCGATCGCATCCGCGGGCGCGAGCGAAGCGCGCTCGGGCTGATCTACGGGACGGCCGCGGCCGGCATCGCCGCGTACGAAGCGGTCCTCTGGCATCCCGCGGCGTACACGGCGGCGCACCTCGCGGCCGTCGCCGCTCAGGGCTTCGGATGCGCCGCGACGATCGCCGCGATCGTGTACGACTTCTTCGCGAGTGGCTCGCCGCTCGTTCGGCGTCGCATCGGCGTCGTGGCCCTCGGCGCCACCGCCGGGATGGCCGCTCCCGTCGGTCTCTGGGCTGCTTCCGCGATGCTCGGCGGGCGCGTCTCGCTGAACGAGGCGGCGTTCACCGCATTCCTCTTTCCGCTGAGCCTCGCCTACGCGGTCGTGCAGCGCGATCTGTTCGAGATCGACGCGATGCTGAGCCGCGCGACGACGTACTTCGCGGTGATCGTCGCGATCGCCACCGCCTACGTCGTCGCCCTGACCGGCTTCGAGCTGGTCGTGAGGTGGAGCGGCGGTACGGGCCAGCGCTCGGTGTTGCTCGTCTTCCTGAACGTGGCGCTCCTCTTCGCGCTGAACCCGATCCGCGCTCGCGTGCAGGCGACGGTCGACGAGACGTTCTTCCGCCGCGGCTACGACCCGCAGACCACGGTCGTGGCGCTCGGGCACGCCCTGGAGGAGGCCCGCGACGTGGACCGCGTCGTCGCGAGCACAAGGCGCGTCTTCGGCGAGACCTTCTGGCCGAAGCACATCCTCCTTCTTGCCGTCGGACCCGACGGGCGGCTGCGCGATCTCGCGCACGAGGAGGAGTCGCCGGCGCGCACCCTCGCATCCGAGCTGCCGGAGCTTCCGGATCGCCTCGCTGCGCGTCTCGCCAAGGGCGACGTGCTCACGCGCTACGAGTGGGAGGACGGCAGCGGTCGCGCGCTGCCGGAGGTCTGGACGCAGCTCGACGCGGAGCTCCTCGTCCCGCTCCGGCGCGGGGATCGCCTCGAGCACGTCCTGGCACTCGGTGCGAAGGAGTCCGGCCACGCGTACAACATCCACGACTCCGTGATCCTGCAGACGATGGCGGGCCAGGTCTCGCTGGCGCTCGCGACGGCGCGCGCCTTCGGCGATCTGGCGAGCCTGAACGCGAGCCTCGAGCGTCAGGTCGACGAGCGGACGCGGGAGCTCGCGCAGGCAAACGGGGAGCTGAACGAGTCCGTCGATCGTCTGCGCGACGCCTACGAGCGCCTGCAGCGCAGCCAGACGAGCCTGGTCCGAAGCGATCGCCTCGCGACCCTCGGACGCCTGATGGCCGGCATCGCGCACGAGGTGAACACGCCGCTCGCCGCGCTGATGAACGCTCTCGAGCTCGTCGAGGAGCTCGGCGGCGAGTACGCGCAGTCCATCGACGATCCAGAGGTGAACGCGAAGGATCACCACGAGATCGCCGCCGAGATCCTCGCGACGACGGCGAACGCGCAGACCTGGGCTTCCCGAGCGGCGACGTTCATCCGCCGCGTGAAGGGACACAGCCGCGAGCCGACCGAGGCCGAGGCGCGTCCCTTCGCCCTTTCGGACGTGCTCGCCGAGATCGACGGCCTGCTCTCGCATCGACTGCAGGGATCGGGCTGCCGCCTGATCGTCGATCCGGAGGCCGCGGCGCTGCAGCTCCTCGGGGATCCCGACCGTCTGACGCACGTGTTCCTGAACCTCGTCGAGAACGCGATCGCCGCCTACGACGAGCAGGAGAACCCCGACGGCCGCATCGTCGTCTCGGCGAAGCGCAGCAGCGAGGAGGTCGTCGTCACGGTTCGCGACTGGGCGGGAGGAGTTCCTCCCGAGATCGCCGACCGCATCTTCGACGAGCTGTTCACGACGAAGGAGCGCGGCAAGGGGACGGGACTCGGCCTGTGGATCGCCCGGAACCTCGTCGAGGAGGGCTTCCAGGGAAGCCTCGATCTCGTCTCGGTCGAGGGCGGCGGCTCGTGCTTCGCCGTGCGCCTGCGCCAGCCGCGCACGGAGCCCGGAAGCTTCCGCGGGACGGCCCGGGAAGCGGGTCCGGACCCGCTCAGATCCTGAGCTCGGACCGGATCTCCGGTCGCGCGTCGGTCGCGACCTGATCGCGGCCGTAGAAGGCCAGCGCCGCGGCGACGCGATTGTCGACCGAGAGCTTTGCGAAGATGCGCGTCAAATGGGTCTTGACGGTCTGCTCGCTGACGCAGAGCTTCATCGCGATGTCGCGATTGCTGATGCCTTGCGCAACGCAGCCGAGAACCTCGCGCTCGCGTCGCGTGAGCGCCGCCATGCCTTCGCGCTGGCCGCCGTCGCTCGTCGACTCGCGCTGGAAGATGTCGAACTCCTTCCGCGGGAGAGCCGGATCGATCCAGATCCCGCCGGAGCCGACCGTCCGGATCGCGTCGAACATGGCGCTCAGCCGCGTCGACTTGAGCACGTAGCCGCGCGCTCCGCCGCTCGCCGCGCGCCGTGCGATGTCGGGGCTCGCGAAGCCCGAGAGGACGATCACGCGCGCGCTCGGACAAACGCGGACGATCTCGCGGACCAGGCTCTCGAAGTCCTGCACGTGCGGCATCTTGTAATCGAGCAGCACGACGTCGGGCTGCAGCCGATCGGCGAGCTCGAGCGCCTGGCGGCCGTCGCCCGCTTCGCCGACCAGGTCGAGATCCTCCTGGTTGCGCGTCGCCATACGGAGGAGCTCGCGGAACATCTCGTGGTCGTCGGCGATCAGGAGACGAAGCATGGTGCCGAACGCTTTAGCAAGATCCGTTCCCTGGTCCGGGGCGACAAAGAGGCTGAATTCCGGAGCTCTTTGCCGCATGGGGTGTCGCGGATTCGTCGCTCGACTGACAGGATCATGGCGCTCGGTCCTTCGCCGCTTCCGGCGAGCGCTCGCGCCGGCTCTGGCGCCGCGCCTTGTCGATCTCGCTGAAGCGGACCTTCAGCTCGTAGATGCCGCCCTCGAGCGTCGCGCGCATCGGCGAGCACCATTTCGAGAAGACGCGCATCATCGCCGTGTTTCGCGCGAGGACCTGCGCGGTGCAGCCCTCGATCCGGCGCTCGCGGGCGTAGTCGACGAGCATCTGCAGCAGGCGCGAGCCGAGGCCCTGTCCCTGAAGGTCGTCGTGCACGACGAAGGCGACCTCGGCGAAGTTCGTCGTGCGATCGAGCTCGTAGCGCCCGACGGCGAGCAATCGCCCCGTCTCGCCCGGGATGCCGTCCTGCTCGTGCGCGAGAAAGGCCCCGAACGCCATCCGGCCGTCGTAATCGAGCGTGACGAACTGCTGGACCTGCGCCGGCGAGAGGTGACGGATCGGCGTGCCGTAGCGCAGCACGATCGTCTCCTGTGAGTGCGAGTGGAAGAGGTCGCGCAAAGCACGCTCGTCGTCCGCGCGGAGCGGGCGGATCAGGATCTCCTGCCCGTCCTTCAGCTTCGCGCGCGTGACGGCGCTGCCCGGATAGGGCAGGGCGCCGTCGGGGAGCGGGATCTGCGTCGGCGCCACGATCTTTCGCGCGCGTGCGCCGGCGAGGAGCTCGGCGCGGAAGCCCGGGTGCGCGATCGAAATCAGGGCGAGCGCACGCTCGCGTACCGAGCGGCCGTACAGGCTCGCGACGCCGTACTCGGTGACGACGTAGTGCACGTCGCCGCGGCTCGTGACGATGCCGGCGCCCTCGCTCAGCGTGGGGACGATGCGCGAGACCGCTCCGTCGCGAGCGGTCGAACGCATCGCGATGATCGGCCGTCCGCCCGGAGACCGTCGCGCGCCGCGGATGAAGTCGACCTGGCCGCCGATGCCGCTGAAGAACTTCGTCCCGATCGAGTCGGCGCAGACCTGGCCGGTCAGATCGACCTGCAGCGCCGAGTTGATCGCGACCATCCGCTCGTTCTTCGCGATGACGAACGGATCGTTGACGTAGTCGACGCCGCGGAACTCGAAGATCGGGTTGTCGTCGACGTAGTCGTAGAGCCGGCGCGAGCCCATGCAGAACGACGTGACCACACGCCCGCGGTGGATCGACTTCCGCCGCCCGTTGACCGCGCCGGACTCCATCAGGTCGATCAGCCCGTCGCTGAACATCTCCGTGTGCACGCCGAGGTCGTGCTTGTGGGCGAGGAAGGGAACGAGCGCCTGCGGCACCTCGCCGATGCCCATCTGGAGCGTCGCGCCGTCGGGGATCAGCGAAGCGACGTTCTCCGCGAGCTGCCGGCAAACGTCATCTGGCTCGATCGAGGGGAGCTCGAGGAGCGGCGCCGTGGTCTCGACGATCGCGTCGAGCTCGCTCACGTGGACGAAGCTGTCGCCGTGCGTCCGCGGCATCGCTGGATTGATCTCGCCGATGACCGCGTCGGCGTGCTCGACCGCGCTCCGCACGACGTCGACCGAGATGCCGAGGCTCACGTAGCCGGAGCGATCGGGCGGCGAGACCTGCACGAGCGCCACGTCGATCGGGAGCCGTCCCGAGCGGAAGAGGGACGGGATCTCCGAGAGGAAGACGGGCGTGTAGTCGGCGAGCCCGGCGTTGACGTCGTCGCGCACGTTCGCACCGATGAAGAGGGCGTTGTGCCGGAAGCGCGACGGGAAACGCGGATCCTCCTGCGGACGCACGCCGAGCGTCAGGATGTGCAGGATCTCGACGTCTTCGACCGTCGGATGCGCCGCGAGCGCCTGAACGAGACTTTGCGGCTCGGCGCATCCGGAGCCGATGAAGACGTGGTCGCCGGAGCGGACGAGCTTCAGCGCTTCCTTCGGCGTGGTCGTCGAGATGCGGTTGCTCATGCGGGCGCTCCGGGGTTTCGCGTTCGCCGTCTCGTCGGGCCGACGGCCATCAAGAACATCACGCTCTTCCCCGCGGCGTGTGGGGAGAAGAAGCGCGTGACGTCGTCGTCGAAGAAGGTGAGACCGCTCGCACCGAGGCGGAGCGCGTACGCGGCGAGGTACGTCTTGCCGCCTCCGATCGCGGCTTCGAGCTGGGCGGCGCGATAGCCGCGATTGCCGAGCGCCTCGAGGATCGGATCGAGATCGGTGAGCCAGTAGAGATTCACCGCGGCGTCGCGCGGGATCTCCTGGCCGAGGCCGAGGAAGCCCGCTTCGCGGCGGAAATCGCCCGCGGCGAGCGGTACGACCGCCTCCTGCGCGCGGTCGTACGCGTACGTTCCGGCGGGGAGACCGTCGACGGCGTGGACGACGAGGTAGATCTCGGTGCGTTGCGCGCGCGGCGCGACGAAGTCCGCGGGAATCCCGCCCGTGACGCTGCGCAGGATCGTCGCGAGCGCCGCGAACGACATCGGCTCGTACGTGAACGAGCGAGCCGAGCCGCGCCGGAGGATCACCTGCTCGACCGCTTCGCGCGGCCCTTCGAGCGAGTCGGGAAGAGGCACGGGCGTCTGCGCTCCGCCCTCGGCGGAGGACAGCGGCTGCCGCCAGACGCGCACGTCGTCGGCGCTCTCGAGGTTCCCGGCGACGTGCGCCTCGCGAATT
>VGTG01000111.1 GCA_016874795.1 Deltaproteobacteria bacterium
TCACCTCGCGGTGCGCGCCGACAATCCGAAGCTGATGTATCAGACGCCGTGGTTCTGGCGGCTCAGCATCGAGCCAACGGTGCTCCCGTGGGGGCTCCTCGCGCCGCAGGCGGCGACCGGCGTCGCCCTCGCGGCGCTTCTCCTGATCGTGGTCGGGGGAGTCCTCTTCTTCCGCTTCCGGGAGAAGGAGCGGAGCGATGAGCCGCTCCGTGCTGCTTGGTTGCACGGGTTCTTCTGGGCGGGGATCGGCCTCCTGATGTCGATCGCGCCGATCGTCTCGATTCTCGGCACGAATCTTCGTCTGCCCCAGTACTGGATCGGGGAGTGGCTGCCGATCTACGAGCTGGTACGCGTCCCCGCGCGTCTCGGTCTCGCCGCGATCGTCGGGCTGGCACTTCTCACCGGGATCGCGTTCGCCGAATGCTCGCGCCGGCTCTCGCGTGCGGTCGGGAGTCGGTTTGCCCCGATCGGCCTCGCGATCGTCGTCGCTGGGTCGATGTACGCGCAGTACGCGTGGGGCTTCGGTGCGACGGCGGCGATGGGGTGGAAGCCGCTGCCGGACGAGTATCCGACGCGCGAGCCGATCGCCGCTCGACAGCCGTTCCTCCCGATCCTGCGCGAGCCCGGCGGACCTCTCCTGGAGGTCCCCGCAAGCCTCGCGAACCTGATGGCAACAGAGCAGCACGCACGCGCGATGTACCGCTCCGTCTTCCACGGACGCCGTCTCGTGAACGGCTACAACAGCTACTGGCCGAACGGGTTCCGCCAGCGGATGGCGCTCGCGCGCCGCCTTCCGGACGCGGACGCGCTCGCGGCGCTCCGCAAGGAGACCGGCCTCTCGTTGATTCTCGTGCACGTCGACGAGGTCGGGCGCGACGAGATCGCCGAGTGCGAGAAGGCACACGCGGCCGGAAAGCAGCCGAAGAGCTGCGTCGACGAGCCGTGGCTCGCGAAGCGCAAGGCGTGGCTCGCGCTCGCGGAAGGAAGCGGAAGCGAAGTCCTGCACCTCGTGGCGCGCGACGGGAACGAGCTCTTGTTCGCGCTCGACGCGCCCTCGTCTTGACGCCGACGCGAAGCTCGATCAGCAAAGCCCATGAGCCCGGAAGCCCTCGTCGCCGCCCAATCGCCGCCCCGCGGCCTCGCTTCGCGTGCGGCCGGGGGAGCGCTCGTCGTCCTTCTGGTCTCGTTTTCGGGATTCTGCAGCCTCGTCTACCAGGTGGTGTGGGACCGGAGCGTGCGTACGAACTTCGGCGGCGACAACGTGTCGTCGGCCATCGTGACGGGCACTTTCCTCCTCGGGCTCGGCCTCGGTGCGGTGCTGTTCGGACGCAACTGGCGGCGCCCGTTCCACGTGTACGCGGCGGTCGAGGCGGCGATCGGCGCGTACGCGATCGTGAGTCACGCGCTCCTCGGTTCGCTCGCGCGCGTTCTCGCGCACGGCCTCGGAGGCGGGATCGAGACCGTCGAGAGCCTGCGCATGCCGCTCGTCGGAGCGTGCGTGCTCTTCCTTCTTCCGCCCTGCATCCTGATGGGCGGGACGCTCCCGCTGATGTTCCGCTGCTTCGTGTCGGAGAGGACGTTCCGCAGCGGCACCATCGGCTGGCTGTACGGATTCAACACGCTCGGCGCGGCGCTCGGAACGATCGCGGCTCCGTTCTACCTGCTGAGCCGCTTCGACGTGCCCGTGACGCTGCAGCTCCTCGGCTGCGGGAACCTCCTCCTCGCGGCGGCGATTCTCGGAGCTGCGCGGGTCCGCTCGATCGCCGCGCGAGCTGCCCGCGACGATGCGGGGGAAGGAGAGGCGACTCCGATCGCCTCCCCGAGCGAGTCGTCCTCCGCCGGGGCTCCCTCGCTGCTCGCACTGCAGCTCGTCGCGTTCGCGTCGGGCCTCGTCTCGCTCGCGTATGAGGTTTCGCTCTTCCGGCACCTCTTCGTCGTGAATCCGAACTCGCCGTACAACTTCCCGCTCGTTCTCGCGCCGTATCTCCTCTCGATCGCGATCGGCAGCGCGCTGTTTACGCGCCTCCGAAGCGACGACGCAAGCGCGGCGCTGCGGCGCATCGCATGGCTCGCGGTGCTGTCCGCGATCGTGCTTCTCGCGGCTCCCGCGATCGCGGGCTTTCGGCTCCTGCACGGCGCGACGGTCTTCGATCGTCCCGTCGACGTCGCGGCGGACCTGCTCTACGTCTTCGCCCTCGCGATGCCGCTGCCGCTCCTCCTGAGCGGCGTCTTTCCGCTCCTCGTCCGGGTCGCGACACGCAGCGTGGAAGCGCTGCCGTCGCGCACGGGGCTCGTCTACGTCGCCAATTCGGTCGGCTCGTTCTGCGGCGCAATCCTCGCCCAGTTCGTCGGCTTCGAGCGCCTCGGCGCCGGCGGCGTGCTTCTCGGCCTCGAGCTCGTCTGCCTCGTGGTCGCGGCATGGGCCGCCTCACGCGTCGCACCGCGCCGCGTCCTTCTCTTCGCCGGAGCTGCTGCGGGGATCTGGGCGATCTCCTTCGCGTTGCCGCGAGCCGCGATCGAGATGGCGTACTCGTTCGGCCGGCCGGCGATCGCGCATCAGGATCGGCCGGACCTCCTCGATCACGTCGAGGGGACGACCGGTGTTGCGATGCTCGTCTGGGACCCGAGCGACCGCACGGCCGAGGTGTACGTGAACGGCCAGTACATGTCGGCGCTTCCCGATCATCCCGATCACGTGGCGCTCGCGGGCGTCGTTCTCTCGAAGCCGGACATGGGCTCGATCCTGGTGCTCGGCCTCGGCGGCGGCGGCATGGTGTGCGAGCTCCTGAAGGATCCGCGCGTCGAGCGCGTCGAGATCGTCGACTGGTCGCACGAGCTTCCGACCGTTCTCGATTTCCCCCGGCCCCAGCAGATCCTGCGCGACTGCCTGCACGACCCGCGCGTCCGCACCTGGCGCGCGGACGCGCGTGTCGCGGTCGCGCTCTACGAGTCCGGGCAGTTCGACGTCGTCCTCGACAACTTGACGATCCCGGACTGGGTCGGCTCGACGGCGATTCGCTCCGTCGAGTACTTCCGCGAGGTGAAACGGCTTCTCGCTCCCGACGGGATGTACATCAGCAACAACCACGGGTTCCCGTACGCGCGCTTCGCGGTTCGCCGCGGGCTTGCCGAGACCTTCGACGAGCTGTGGGTGCATCCGCGGAGCATCGTCGTCGCGAGCGACGGCGATCCGGGCTTCACTCCCGAGAGCGTCGAAGCCGCCTTCGCTTCACGCGGCGAGATCCTGAAGCTCGAGGGACCGCCGTACGCGTCCTTCGTGCTCGACGAGATGGAGCCGACGAGCACGGACGACCTGAAGCGCGTGCCGCCGATCCGCGACGACCGGCTGATCCACGAGTATCGGTTCCACTCGCTACCGGAGTTCTTGCGGCGCTGGCGCCGCGACTGAAGCGGGGCCGCTCGCGCATGAGGCTCGGTATCTCAGTCGGGCTCGGCGCGGAGTCCGAGCGGGTCGTTCCTCTGCGGATCGCTCGAAGTCGCCTCCCAGCACTCGCTCGAGTCACTTCGGACGATCCGTGCCGTGATCGGCGGCGACGCCGGCGTCGTCCGTGCCCACGTGGAGAACCTCGGGGAGAGTCGGGTCGATCGCGAGCGCGACGGTGCGGAGGCTCCCGAGCCCGGTGCTCGCCGCCGTCCAGATCGCGCCGCCGCCGCCGGTGTTGACGTGACGGAGCCCGCTTCCGTGCCGAGGAAGAGCACCGCCGGATCGCTCGCGTCGAACGCGAGCGGGGTGACGCTCGCACCGCGCGGGCCGTGCGCGACACACTCGGCAGCGGTTGCCGCGGGCTTCGGAAGCGAGAACCCGAGGGCGAGTGAGGCGAGAAGGCAAGCCGCGCTACCGATTCGCACGATCGGCGCTACTGCGACCGGGCGGTACCCGTCAACGGCCTTCGCGTGCGGGCCTCGGACGCGATAAGGACGCCCGTCCGGATCGGGAGGAAGATCATGGGAAACCTTTGGAAGGTGGCGGTCGCGGTCATCGGGCTTCTGCTCGCGGTCCTCGGGCTTCGCTGGATGCTCTTTCCCGGCTTCGCGGCCGTCGAGATCGGGATGGTGCTGAGCACGCCCGTCGCCCTCAACACGGCGCGCGGCGACATCGGCGGACTCTTCATCGGCGGGGCGATCCTTTGCTTCCTCGGGCTCTATACGGGGGAGCGCCGCTGGCTCGACGCGGTCGCGCTCGTGATCGCGTGCATCGCGATCGGGCGGACGATCGGGATCCTCGCCGACGGCTTCTTCCCCGTGTCGGTGATCTCGATCGTGGTCGAGCTCGTCATGGTGCGCGTCCTGATCGGTGCGTCGCGCGCGCATCGCGCCGCCGCTCGGGCTTGACGCAGGCCGCGTTGCGCGGCTCAGCCCCGGATGCCACGGTGAGCCGCATCTCTCTCCATTCCTTCGAAGCGAGACGGCCTTCTGCGCGGGCCGGCAAGGGAGGAGCTACGACGTGAAGCTTGGTCTCACCTCCGGCGGATTCGGACCCAAGGTCCAGATCGACATCGAGCGCATCAAGCGCGCCGAGTCGATGGGCTTCGATTCGGTGTGGACGGCCGAGGCGTGGGGAAACGACGCGATCGTGCCGCTCGCGTGGATCGCGGCGCAGACGAGCAAGATCAAGCTCGGCACCGCGATCATGCAGATGCAGGCGCGTACGCCCGCGATGTGCGCGATGCAGGCGATGACGCTCGACCAGCTCTCGGGCGGCCGCATGATCGTCGGGCTGGGACCGTCCGGTCCGCAGGTGATCGAAGGCTGGCACGGGCTGCCGTACGCAAAGCCGCTGCAGCGAACCCGCGAGTACGTCGCGATCCTGCGCGAGATCTTCCGGCGCGAGCGCCCCGTCGAGTTCCAGGGCGAGCTCTACCAGATGCCGTACCGCGGGCCGGGCGCCTCGGGCCTCGGGAAGCCGCTCCGCAGCATCCTGCACGGGCGTCCCGACATTCCGATCTACACCGCGACGATCTCGCCGAAGGGCGTCGAGACCGCGGCGGAGGTCGCCGACGGCTTCATCCCCGTGTGGACGACGCCGGACGGATTGTCGACGTTCACCGGCCCGATCGAGAAGGGCTTTGCGAAGGCCGGCAACGGCAAGAGCTGGGGCGACTTCGAGATCGCGCCGACCGTCACGGTGATCCTGAACGACGACGTCCAGAAGGCGCGCGACGCGATCAAGCCCGGTCTCGCGCTCTACGTCGGCGGCATGGGTGCGCGCGAGAAGAACTTCTACAACGACCACGTCAGCCGGCAGGGCTGGCCCGGACCGGCGAAGAAGATCCAGGACCTCTACCTCGACGGCAAGAAGAACGAAGCGGCGGCGCTCGTTCCGGACGATCTCGTCGACGCCGTGGCGCTCGTCGGACCGAAGGAGAGGATTCGCGATCGCCTCGCGGCGTGGAAGGAGAGCCGGGCGACGACGCTCCTCGTCGGCGGGGACTCGCGCGCTCTCGAAACGGTCGCCGAGCTCTGCCTCTGAGCGCTGAGCTTCGAGGAGCCGAATGATCGATCTCTACACGTCGCCGACGCCGAACGGCTGGAAGGCCTCCGTCGCGCTCGAGGAGCTCGGGCTGCCGTACGAAGTGCATCCGATCGATCTCGGGAAGCAGCAGCAGAAGGAAGAGTGGTACCGGAAGCTCAACCCGAACGGCCGCATCCCGACGATCGTCGACCGCGACGCGGGCAACTTCCCGGTCTTCGAGTCGGGCGCGATCCTGATCTACCTCGCGGAGAAGACCGGGAAGCTGATGCCGAGCGACGCGAAGGGCCGCTCGAAGGTCATCCAGTGGCTGATGTTCCAGATGGGCGGCATCGGCCCGATGATGGGGCAGGCGAACGTCTTCTTTCGCTACTTCCCGGAGAAGATCCAGCCCGCGATCGATCGGTATCAGAACGAGTGTCGCCGTCTCTTCGAGGTGCTCGACCGTCGCCTCGGCGAGAGCGAGTGGCTCGCGGACGACTACTCGATCGCCGACATCGCGAACTGGTGCTGGGTGCGCACGTACAAGTGGTCCGGCGTGTTGCGCGACGGCCTCGACAACCTGGGCCGCTGGCTCGACGCGATGAAGGAGCGGCCGGCGTGTCAGAAGGGAGTCGAGGTGCCGATCAAGATCCCCGACTTGACGGAGGACTCCAAGGGCAGCAGCCAGTTCGCGAAGGAGGCGCAGAAGATCCTCCAGCGGTGAGCGTCGATCTTGTCGTCCCTGCCATGGCGGTCGGAGCGCGCGGGGGTACTTCCCACCTCGGAGAGGCGGGGGTATCGTGTGGGCGTCATGGCGATGGAGATGAGCTTCGTTTCGGAGGAGCGCTTCACGCAGGAGACCTTCCGACGTTGGCTCGACGGTCTGCCCGATTCCGCTTCCGGACACTACGAGCTCATCGGCGGCTGCGTCGTCGTGAGCCCGCCTGCGCGGGCTTGGCACGGCTCGGTCGAAAGCCGAGTGAGCGGGATCATCGGCCACCACGTCGACGCACGGGGACTTGGTCGTATCTTCGGGTCGAGCGCCGGGCTCGAGCTGCCCACCGGCGAGACGCTCCAGCCGGACGTTTCGTTCGTCTCGCGCCAACAGTGGGAAGCCGGTCCACGGCCCGGAAGCAAGGACTTCCTCCGGATCGTTCCGAGCCTGGTGGTCGAGATCCTCTCTCCGTCGACGGCGCGACGCGATCGCACGGTGAAGCTCGAGATCTACGCCCGGAACGGCGTCGAGGAGTACTGGATCATCGATCCGCTCCGGCGCGAGCTGACCGTATTCTGCCGAGAAGGTGCGACGTTCGCGCCGGCGGCGGCGCGAGGTGAGGGCGCGATCTCTTCGCGCGTCCTTCCGGACCTCGGCGCGCGCGTCGAAGACCTGTTCGTCGACCTCGACTGAGAGTGTAAACGCGAAGCCTCTCGACGCGGCCGTCCGACCCTGCGAGGAATGAGGCGGCATGGCGGCGCTGACGCACAGCTCGCACTGGGGCGCGTTCACGGTACGCGTCGACGGCGGCGACGTCGCGGAAGTCGAGCCGCTGCACGATCCCGATCCTTCGCCGCTTCTCCGGAACCTTCCCGGAAGCGTCCGACACGAGTCGCGCATCCTGCGGCCCGTCGCGCGTCGCGGCTGGCTCGAGAACGGGCCTGGCCCCGCGCGCCGCGGCGACGACTCCTTCGTCGAGCTCTCGTGGGACGAAGCGCTCGATCGGACCGCCGCGGAGTACCGCCGCGTCGTCGCGGAGCACGGCAACCAGGCGATCTTCGGCGGCTCCTACGGATGGGCGAGCGCGGGACTCTTCCACCAGAGCCAGCGGCAGCTCCACCGCTTCCTGAACCTGATCGGCGGCTTCACGTCGTCGCGGAACAGCTACAGCATCGGCGCTTCGCTCGTCCTCCTGCCGCACGTCGTCGGCAATCCCGGCTCCGTCTTCCGCAAGGCGACCGCGTGGGCGATGCTCGCGCGCCACACGGAGCTCCTCGTCGCGTTCGGCGGCGTGCCGATCAAGAACACGTTCGTCGCGCCGGGCGGCATGGCGCGCCACTCGATTCGCCGACATCTCACGGAGGCGCGGCGACGCGGAATGGAGATCGCGCTGTTCAGCCCGCTCCGCGACGACGCGATCGCCGAGTCCGAAGCGCGCTGGTATCCGCTCGTGCCGCTCTCCGACGTCGCCGTCATGCTGGCGCTCGCGAACGTGCTCGTTCGCGAGGGCCTGCACGATCCCGAGTTCCTCGCGAGATGCTGTCACGGCGCGGACCGGTTCATCGCGTACGTCCTCGGCGAGGAAGACGGCCTCGAGAAGACTCCGGAGTGGGCCGAGGAGCGCTCGGGCATCCCGGCGCAGGATCTGCGCGTCCTCGCGCGTCGCATGGCGGCGAAGCGCACGCTCGTCACGGTCTCCTACTCGCTGCAGCGCGCGGAGCACGGCGAGCAGCCCGTGTGGGCGGCGATCGCGCTCGCGGCGCTCCTCGGACAGATCGGGCTCCCCGGCGGCGGGTTCGGGCACGGCTACGGGTCGATGGGCGATCTCGGCAGCTCGAGCGCGTCCTTCCCGTTGCCGCTCGTGCCGGAGGGACGGAATCCGCTGCGCTCCTTCATTCCGGTCGCGCGCATCGCGGATCTGCTTCTCCATCCGGGAGAGACGTTCGCGTACGACGGCGAGAGCTACGAGTATCCCGACATCCGGCTCGTGCACTGGGCCGGCGGCAATCCGTTCCATCACCATCAGGATCTGAACCGTCTGCGTCGCGCGCTCGCGCGTCCGGACACGATCGTCGTGCAGGACCCATACTGGACGCCGATGGCGCGGCACGCGGATATCGTCTTCCCCGCGACGACGTCGTTCGAGCGGAACGACATCGGCTCCGGCCGCGCGGACGCGAGGATCGTCGCGATGCACCGGATCGTCCCGCCGGTCGGCGAAGCGCGAAGCGACCACGACATCCTCGCCGGACTCGCCGAGCGCCTCGGCGTCCATGCGGAGTTCACCGACGGGATGGACGAGCGCACTTGGCTCGGACGCCTCTGGGCGCAGCTCGCGCGGACGATGCGGGAAGCCGGCCTCGAGGCGCCCGCATTCGAGGAGTTCTGGGCGAACGGCTCGCTCGAGGTCGCCGACGTCGAGGGGGAGCGCGTCCTGTTCGACTCCTTCCGCGCCGACCCCGAAGCGCACCGCTTGCGCACGCCGAGCGGCAAGATCGAGATCTGGTCCGACACGGTCGCGGCGTTCGGCTACGACGACTGCCCGGGGCACCCCGCCTGGCTCGAGAGCGAGGAGTGGCTCGGCGCCCCTCGCGCGAAGCGCTGGCCGCTCGCGCTCGTCGCGAACAACCCGGCGACGCGTCTCCACGGCCAGCTCGATGCGGGACCGTACAGCCAGGCGGCGAAGGTTCGAGGGCGCGAGCCCGTGCGGATCCATCCTTCGGACGCCGCCGAGCGTGGCATCACGGACGGCGACGTCGTCCGGATCTACAACGAGCGCGGGAGCTGTCTCGCTGGAGCGGTCGTGACGGAGGACGTGCGACCGCGCGTCGTGCAGCTCTCGACCGGTGCGTGGTTCGATCCGGACGATCCGAGCGCGGACGTCGCGATGTGCCTCCACGGGAATCCGAACGTTCTCACGCGCGACGTCGCCACCTCGCGGCTGTCACAAGGTTGCTCCGGGCAGCACGCCCTCGTCGAGGTGGAGCGGTTCGTAGGCGAGGTGCCGCCCGTGCGAGCGTTCACGCCGCCCGTGATCCGGCCGCGCGGTGATTGACGAACGACGAGAAGGAGGAGTGCACATGCGCAGCTGGAGTCGATGTTTCGCCCTC
This sequence comes from Deltaproteobacteria bacterium, assembly GCA_016874795.1. Taxonomy (GTDB): domain Bacteria; phylum Desulfobacterota; class Binatia; order UBA12015; family UBA12015; genus VGTG01. The sequence goes on from VGTG01000111.1 coordinate 9,299, forward strand.
GGTCTCTGCGGCTTCGTGGTCGCGGCGTCGCCGACGAGCGCGCGCGCCGGTGGGATCGCCGTCAACGTGGTCCCCTGCACTCCGGCGAAGGTCCCCGTGCCATGAAGGGCCTCACACGCCGCGAGTTCGTCGTGACCTCTCTCGCAACCGGATTCGCCGCGGCGGTCGCGCCGCGCTTCGCGCAGGCGGTCGTCTCCACCGACGAAGCCGGTCTCGAGGCCGGCGAGGTGAAGATCCCGGCCGAGGGCGGCGACATGCCCGCGTATCGCGCGATGCCCGCGGGCGAGGGGAAGCACGCGGTGGTCCTCGTCGTGCAGGAGATCTTCGGCGTGCACGAGCACATCCGCGACGTCTGCCGGCGTCTCGCGAAGGTCGGCTACTTCGCGGTCGCACCGGAGCTCTTCGCGCGCCAGGGCGACGTCTCGAAGATGAAGGACGTGCAGCAGATCTTCTCGAAGGTCGTCTCGAAGGTCCCGGACGGCCAGGTGATGCAGGACCTCGACGCGACGGTCGCGTGGGCGGAGTCGAGCGGGCGCGGCGACGCCTCGGAGCTCGGCATCACGGGCTTCTGCTGGGGCGGCCGGATCGTGTGGCTCTATTCCGCGCACAGCGCGCGTCTGAAGGCCGGCGTCGCGTGGTACGGCCGCCTCCGCGGTCGGACGGATCCGCTGCACGAGAAGTATCCGATGGACGTCGCGTCCGAGCTGAAGGCGCCGGTGCTCGGCCTCTACGGCGGCGAGGACACGGGCATTCCGATGGCCGACGTCGAGGCGATGCAGAGGGCGCTCGTGGCGGCGAAGAGCTCGTCTCGGATCCACGTGTATCCCGACGCGCCGCACGGGTTCTTCGCGGACTATCGCGACTCGTATCGCGCCGCGGACGCGAAGGATGGCTGGAAGCGCTCGCTCGCGTGGTTCTCGGAGCACGGTGTGGCGCCGTCCTGATGGGCAACGACCTCGCGGACGTCCTCCCCGCACGCTTCTTCACGCGCGCCGACGAGTCGTCGGACGAGAGCTTCTACGCCGGCCCGCGCTTCGTCACGCACATCGACGACTCGACGATCGCCGCGCTGACGGAAGCATACCGCGAGGTCGTACCCGCGGGGGCTCGCGTCCTCGACCTGATGTCGTCCTGGATCTCCCATCTGCCTCCGGACGTCTCGTACGCGCACGTCGCGGGACACGGCATGAACGGCGAGGAGCTCGCCCGGAACCCGCGCTTGACGGAGACGCTCGTGCAGGACCTGAACCGCGAGCCCGAGCTGCCTTGGCCCGGCGGCTCGTTCGACGCGGCGCTCTGTGCGGTCTCGATCCAGTACCTCACGCGTCCGCTCGAGGTGTTCTGCTCCGTGCGCCGCGTGCTCGCGCCGGGCGGGAGCTTCCTCGTCGCGATCTCGCACCGGATGTTTCCGACGAAGGCCGTCGCGATCTGGCACGCTCTCGACGTCGCGGACCGCGCGCGGCTCGTCGGCTCGTACTTCCGGCTCTCGGGCGGATGGACCGTGCCGTCGATCGTCGATCGATCGCCGGCGGTCGGGGATCCTCTCCTCCTGATCGTCGCAGGGCGCGACGGACCGTGATTCAGAAGCCGCCGAGCCAGCTCGGCTCCGTTCCCGGTGCGGACTCGACCTGGGCGATCTGCTCGGGCGACAGCCGCCTCTCGTCCTCGTCGGAGCGGACGAAGAAGTACTTTCGCACGAGCACCTCGGTTCCCGACGAGTCGAGACCGCTCGCGAGCACGTCCGCGGCGAGCTCGTTGCTCGTCACCGCGACGCGGACGCCCGAGGACGGCGCGTCGCCGAACGGCGTGAAGCGTGAGATCTCGAAGAACTCGATCGTCGGATCGTGGTCGTCCGGGCTCTCGAGGTACATGAGCGGCTCGCCGTCGAGCGCGGAGCCGCTTCCGAAGACCTTGACGACGCCGGGTCCGGCGCTCTCGCCGACGACGATCGATTGGGCGCCGCCGTACGCGCCGCCGATCCAGCCGGCCGCGAGCGAGACGCCGCCCTGGTAGCTCTCCTCGAAGGCGAGGAACTCGGACGTGACGAGGGGCACTCCCTCCGGCAGCGGATCCGTCGGAGCGCACCAGGCCGACACGCCCGTGTTCGGCTTGTAGAGGTCGAAGCGGAACGTCTTGATCTGCGCGGGGTCTCCCGGGCCCGGTGCGGTGATGATGCTGTAGCGCCCGTGCACGTCGAGGAGGCCGGTCGCGATCGTCACGCCCGTCGCGGAGTCGGGGTAGGGCGAGAAGCTCGCGAACACCTCGGGCGCGTCGCCGACTTCCGGAAGAACCGAGCCGAAGATCGTCACGTTCGAGACGACGCCGGGGCCCGAGGCCGCGATCACGTTGTCGGCGAGGGCGTTGCCGTCGATGTCGGCGGCGGCGACGCGCACGCCTCCGGTGAAGGACGCGTCGTACGCGAGAAAGTCGACGAGCGTCTCGTCGAAGCCCTGCGCGCCCGAGAGCGCGATGACCTCGGGCTCTCCTCCGGGACCCTTCGCGGCGATGACGTCGAGGATCTGATCGCCGTTCACGTCGCCCATCGCGACGCTGAGGTCGCCCTCCCAGCCGGGGAACGGCACGATCTCGGCGAGGAGCTGGTTCTCGCTTCCATCGTAGACGCGGACCGTCGCTTCCGCGCCGGCCGAGCCGGGCGACGCCACGGCGAACGACGTGATCTCGGGGATCACGTTGATGATCGCCATCAGCCCGTTGTCCTCGTGGTTCAGACGATGGCAGTGCACGACGTATGTGCCGCTGTACTCCTGGAACTCGGTGCGCACGGAGAGCCGCGCGCGCCCCTCGGGCTTCGGATGCTCTCCGCCGATCGGCGAAGCGAGGTTCGCGTTGTCCTGTCCCCACGGCTGGTAGAACGTGTGGACGGGCGGGTTCTCGTTCGGAGCGTAGTACTCCGAGACCTGGAAGTCGTTCACGTGGATGTGCATCGGGTGCTCGTCGTTGTTGCCGTTGATGAACGTCCACTCCTCGATCGTGTTCAGGCGCGGCTGGAGCAGCGGGATGTACGGGAAGGCGTTGTCGTCGAACGCGTACACGAACGCCTTCGGATCCTGCGTGCTCGCGTGCTCGTTCAGGAAGCCGCCCGAGACGACGAGCTCGCGCGTGACGGCCGCCGGAAGCCCCTCCGTGTCGACGAAGGACGTGTAGGCGCCGACCGCCTGTCCTTCGACGAACGCCACCGTGACGCCCGTTCCCTCTTCCGGCTCCATGCGGGCGAGAACCTGCGTCGGCGAGACGAAGAATCCGTCGTAGTAGCTGAGGGCCGAGGGATCGACCGAGAGCGTCCCGAGCACCGCGGGTGGGTACTCGGTGCCGTCGCTCGTATAGAGAATGCCTTCGCGAGACAGCGGGGCCTGCGTGCTGGCGGCCGGCATCTCGAGCACGAGCCCGCCCTCGCTCGGCATCGTCACGGCGATCGCGTACCGCGTTGCGGGCGGGATCAGGAGCGTCGTCCCGCCGCCGGTCGTCGGATAGTGCACCTCGGGGTAGGGATTGCCGTCCTGCCCGAGGAGCGGGATCACCGGGTGATTCCCGGTCGCCGTCTCGGTGAGCGTCAAGGGCGTGTAGGCGAAGTCGCTGATGTTCGCGAGGACCCAGATCTCCGTCTGTCCCGGCTTCGCGCGGATCACCGGCTGGAACTGGCCGTTGATCGTGAACTGCAGGTCGCGGAGGTGGTCGGGAAGCGAGGGATCCGCCGGCACGTCGTCGTCGCCGTCGACGTGGGCCTTGAAGCTGATCAGGTTCTGCGGGAGGAACTGGTACTGCCCGCGGTTGTTGCTCTCGGAGAGCGGGCCTGCGTACCAGTTCGTGTAGTACTGCGTGCCCTTCTCGGAGCTCGAGAAGTTGAGCGGCGCGAGCTTCGGCACGTACGTCCCGTCCTCGAGCTCCGGCGGTCCGGTCGGCGGGATGAGAGTGCTCACGTACTGCGGCCAGTTCACGTCGTTCAAGACCGCTTGACCACCCTGGCGATCGAAGACCCAGTTGTACTGGATCGCCATGTTCCGGATCGGGAGCGCATTCTCCGTGACGGCCGGGATGTTGCCGTCGGAGCGGCCGATCGAGAGCATGCCCGCGAGCCCGAGGTAGGTGTGCTGCGCCGTCAGCGTGTGCCGATGGCTGTGATACCAGTACATCCCCTCCGGATGATCGTCGGGAACGTCGTACGTGTAGGTGTTCGTGTAGCCCGACGGGATGTCGAGCAGCACGTTGTCGGCGTTGCCCGCCGGCGGCACGTGCAGACCGTGCGTGTGGAGGTTGAACGGCGACGAGGTGAGCTGCCGCGGATAGAGCGGCGGCGTGTCGGCGCGCCGGATGAACGCGGGATCGTAGAAGTCGCCGATCGTCAGGTCGGCGAGCTCGTTCGCGACGTGGACGATCAGCGTCTCGCCGGGATAGACCTGCAGCGTCGGGCCCGGGTAGAGGTTGTCGCCGACCGTCTCGCCGTTCGAAGCGGTGCCCTGCAGCACCTCGTACCCGAACAGCAGGAAGTTGTGGACGGGGATGTCCACCGTGTCGAGCGTCGCCTCGCCCTGGCGGACGAAGAGGCTCACCTCGAGGACGCCGTTCTCGCTCGCGAGCGTGACCGGCTCCGCGAACTCGGGTGCGACGTAGTCGTCGCCGCTCGAGCTGCACGCCGCTCCACCGGCGAGAGACACGGCGATCCCGCACCAGGCCGCGAGGCGGCCGACCGTCCAGCGCACACGCGGGCTCATCGGGAGGCCATCCGCTTCAGGTCGCCGACGATCTTGCTCTCGACTCCTTCGTCGGTCGACGGGTAGTAGCCGCGGATCCGGCCTTCCTCGTCGACGAGGACGAGCTGGCCGCTGTGCATGATGCCGAGGTCTTCCCGCGTCGGATCGATCTGGTCGTCGAAGCCGACCGAGAAGCTCCGCGCGACGCCTTCGATCGCCTTGCTCGTACCGGTGAGGAAGGTCCAGCTCGAGAAGTCTGCGCCGTAGGTCTCGGCGTAGCTCTTCATCAACTCGGGCTGGTCGTGCTCCGGGTCGACGCTGAACGTGACGAAGCGAAGGCCGACGTCCTCTTCCTGCGCCTTCTTCTGCGCCGCGCGCATCGTCTGCGTGATGCGCGGACAGACCGAGGCGCAGCGCGTGAACGCGAAGTTCGCGACCCAGGGCTCTCCCTCGAAGGCGGCGCGCGTCACCGGGGCGTCCGCCTGGCTCAGGAGCGAGAAGTCGGCGACGCGTCCGAGCACGGGCAGGTCGTCCGCGCGCTCGCGCGGGCGGCCATCGAGGGGCACGAGCCAGAATGCGGGCACGAGGACCAGCACGAAGAGGAGCGTCGTGCGGGCGGTCCGTCTCCCGTCGCGTCCGGTCCGGTCCAAAGGTCGCAGCATCACCGCCTCCGCTTCACACCTTCGACCCTTAGCGGCAGACCGGGGGCCGGCCCTTAGCTCAGAGGACGAATCCGATGGCGATCCCGACGGCGATCGCGTCCGGAACGTCGCTTCGTCCCTTCGGCTGGATCACGCCCTGGATGTCCGGCTGCAGCCAAAGCCACGAGGCGAGCGACCAGCGATAGTTGAGCTCGAGGATCACCTCGCCGTGCTGGAGCGGCTCGCCGCGCGCGCGCTGACCGTCGCGAAGGTCGCTGCTGTAGCTCGCGTACGCGGCGATGAACGCGAGGCCGTCCCACGGGCGGCTCGGCAGGATGCCCTGGTAGCTGAGCCCGCCCGCCACCATCGAGGAGACCCGGTTTCGATTCGGTGGAGCCCAGCTCAACGAGAGCCAGCCCGAGAGTCCGACGTCCGTCTCCGAGACCGTGCCGCTCTTGCCGGTCGAGAACAGCATCTGCTGTCCCATCAGGTAGACGCCGCCGGTGCCGCGGACCGGCGTCTCCGTCTCGACGTTCGTCAGCTCTTCGGTGTCGAAGTAGCCGCCGAGCTTGATACGGCCGGGAAGGCTCCCGGGCACGCGTTGCGCGGTCAAGTACTGGACCTCGGCGAGCGTCAGGGCACCCGAGCCCTCCGGCGCCGAGAAGTTCGTGCCGTGGTACGACGGGTCGCGGAAGCTCGGGAAGACGAGATACGAGCCGACCTGCGCCGACCACGTGTCTCCCGGCTTCACCTTGAAGTGCCCGCCCCAGACGCCGAACGGGAACGTCGGGAAGGAGATGCTCTGCGCCGCCGCGATCGGGTTGCCGCAGATCGCCTGGTTGAGCGACGTGCATGCGAGCCGGAGCGTCGCGAACTCCTCGCCCGTCACCAGGCGACCGAGCACCACCTCGGCATCGTTGTCGAAGAGCTGCTTTCCGACGGCGAGGTTCACGAGACGCGTGGCGCCGTCGTCGTCGCCGTTGTCGAGCTGCACCGGAAGCTGATTCTGGATGTAGGCGTTCGTCAGGCTGTTCGTGCCGTCCTTCCAGTCGAACGTCGCGGTGAAGTACGTGCGCTCCCAGTTCGCGATGCGCTGCAGGTCGGCGAAGACGCCGACCGCGAGGTCGCCGCGCCACGTCGTCTGTCCTTCGACCACCCCGCCGACGGGATTCGCGGAGAGCTGTCCGAAGTACGCCGCGGAGAGGGCGAGGCCGTGCTCCATCAGCGTGTCGCGCGCGCCGCCCCAGCTTCCGGTCAGGTTCGTGTCGTCGTGCCAGTGGCCGTCGAGAAAGGCGCTCGACGGGTCGAGCATGCCCCAGCCCTGGTTCGGCTCGTAGGGCGGCGGGTGGAGCCACGGGGTCGCCGTGTCCGGGCCCGCGGTGTCCCACTTCTGCGGGTTGTAGACGTTGCTCGCCATCCACGGGTTGATCGCGGCGTTCGCGGCGTGTGGAGAGGCGAGCGATGCGAGGATCGCCAGCGCGAAGATTGCGGCCCCGCGCGCCGCGGCGCGGCGCTTCACCGGTTCCACCATCACCTCATCTCATCCCCGTCCGGAGGAGCTTCATCGGCGGCGCGCGGCCGGACCAATAGCGCGGCTCTCTGCTAGTGTCCTGAGTCAGAAATTCGGCACCAAACTCGCCGGCCCTCGACGCCCCCGGCGGCGTCAGTCCTCCTCCGGATATGCCCGATATTCCGTCGTCGGCCTTCCTTGCCAGGGACGCCGATTGCTCGGCGATTTTGGCACCGAATCTCTGACTCAGGACACTAGAGGGAGAGCATGACGACCGGAAACGTTTGCGACTTCGAGGTGCGGCGCGACGACCTGCGCGAGACGCGCTTCACGACCGGCGCGGCGCCGACCGAGCTCTCTGCCGGCGAGGCCTGGCTTCGCATCGAGAAGTTCGGCCTCACGGCGAACAACGTCACCTACGGCGCGGTCGGCGAGATGGTCGGCTACTGGAATTTCTTCCCGGCTGAGGCGGGGTTCGGCCGCATCCCGGTCTGGGGCATCGGCGTCGTCGAGCGCTCGCGACAGCCGGACCTTCCCGAGGGCGAGCGTCTCTACGGCTACCTGCCGATGTCGACCCACCTCCGCATCCGTCCCGAGCATGTCTCGCGAACGGGAGTGGTCGACGGCTCGGCGCACCGGAGCGCTCTGCCGCCCGTCTACAACCAGTACGCGCGCCTCGCGGGCGAGCCGGGCTACGACCCGGCGCAGGACGACCGCCGCATCGTGCTGCAGCCGCTCCTCGCGACGTCGTTCCTGATCGACGACTTCCTCGCCGAGGCGGGATTCTTCGGCGCGAAGGCGCTCGTCATCGCGAGCGCTTCGAGCAAGACCGGATTCTGCCTCGCGTACTTCCTCGCCCGGCGGAAGGGCATCGAGGTGATCGGTCTCACGTCCCCGGGAAACCGCGCCTTCGCCCTGGGCCTCGGCTGCTACGACCGCGTCGTCCCGTACGCGGACGTCGAGAAGCTCCCCGCCGACGTCCCGATCGTCTACGTCGACATGGCCGGGAACGGCGACGTCACGCGACGCGTGCACGAGCACTACCGGGACGGCGTGAAGCAGAGCTGCCTCGTCGGCTTGACGCACTGGGAGAAGGGCGGCTCGCTCGAGGGACTTCCCGGAGCGAAGCCCGCGTTCTTCTTCGCTCCGACGCAGATCGAGAAGCGGCGGAAGGACTGGGGCGCAGACGGGTTCCAGGCGCGCATCGCCGCCGCGCGCAGCGACGTCCTGCGCGACACCGAGAGCTGGATCCGGATCGTGCACGGCCGCGGCCCGGCCGCGCTCGAGACGGCGTACCGCGACGCGCTCGAGGGACGCTTGCGCCCCGACGAGGGGCACGTCCTGACGCTACTCGACTGACCATGTGGCGCCTCGCTTCTCCCGCCGACGACGAAGCGGTCGTCGCGATGTGCCGCGCGCTGAACGAGGAGGATCCGGGGCCGAAGCCCGTTCCCGCGGAGCACGTGCAGCGGACGATCGCGCGCCTTCGCGAGGAGCCGGCGCGCGGCAGGATCGTGGTCCTCGACCGAGGCCGCGGCCTGGAAGGATACGCGATCCTCATCTCCTTCTGGTCGAACGAGCTCGGCGGCGAGATCTGCAACTTCGACGAGATCTACGTCGTGCCGGAGGAGCGAAGCCGCGGCTGGGCGACGGCGCTGGTGCGCACCGTGGAGCGAGGCGAGCTCTGGCCGTCGCGACCCGTCGCCTTCGAGCTCGAGGTGACCCCGGACAACGTGCGCGCACGGTCCCTGTACGAGCGGCTCGGCTTCGCTCCGAACAAGAATCCGATGATGCGCAAGCTCCCGCCTTGACGCCGGAGAGAAGGGGATGACGACGCGATCGACGGAGGTCCTGATCGTCGGCGGCGGGCCGGTCGGCTTGCAGCTCGGGCACGACGACGCCGCTCTCGACCGCTTCCTCGCGCGGATCCTGCGCGAACGCGGACTAGTGCACCGCCGTTGAGATAGCGTCAAGCAGATTGCCGCTCATCGGCGTCCCTCGCAAGGAACGCCGACGAAGGAATATCTGGCATATTTCGAGGAGGTGTGACGCCGCGAGGGGCGTCGAGGGGCGGTAAGATGTTGACGCTATCTCGACGGCGGTGCACTAGCC
>VGTG01000112.1 GCA_016874795.1 Deltaproteobacteria bacterium
GAGCGGCCGCACGAATCGCGGTCCGATTCGATCCGATGACGGCTCCCTGCGCGCGCCGCGCCTCCGGCGCGGAGGGCTTCAGCGTCTCCGGCGCGCTCGGACGACCGGCGCGTCCCGCTTCGAGACGGCGGCGAACCCGCGGCGGAAGGGCGCCGACGGCGCCCAGCCGCTCGAGTCCGGCGAGGGCCTCCGTGTACGTCGTCGGGTCCGGCAGGCCCGGCCCCGAGCCGATCGTCGAGAGCGAGTCTCCGACCACGTCGGAGAGCGCGAGCGTCACGACGAGCCGGGGATGTGCGAGGCGGAGGAGCCCCCCGCCCTTCACGCGCGAGACGTGCTTCCGGACGGTGTTCATCAGCTCGATGTCCGCACCGCAGCGGAGAAGGACCCTCGCGAGGGCGCCCTTGTCGGTCCGCCGTACGCCCGCCGGGGGGCTCGCGAGGAGCGCGGAGGCGCCGCCGCTCAGGAGGAGGAGCACGGTGTCGCGCGCCGGCCGCTCGGCGAGCCGGCGAAGAAGCTTCGCCGCCGCCCGGTAGCTCGCCTCGTCCGGAACCGGATGCGAGCCGCGTACGGCCTCGATGCGCCCGATCCGGAGCGGGCGATCGGAAGCGAGCGGCGCGACGACCACCCCCTCGGCCTCGGGAATCACCCCGGAGACGGCCCGGGCCATCGCGACCGCGGCCTTGCCGGCCCCGGCCACCCAGATCGAGGCCGCCGGTCGGACGAGGCGGCTCGTGCCGAGGTCGATCGTCAGCCGGTCGGCCTGCCGACGCAGGCGATCGGTGACCAACCTCCCGGGATCGACCGCGGCGACGGCGGCTCGGTAGATCGCCTCGAGATCGTCGCGTTGGGAGGGCCGTCGCGCGGAGCTCCGCGCGTCCGGCCCGTTTCCGTCAGGAAGCGTCCTCTTCGCTCTCGCCGACCGCGATCCGGCGGACGCCGCGCTCGTCGTCGACCCGGCGGGTCTGACGTGCCTCCCGCTCCTGATCGGCCTGGCAGATCACGCAGAGGCGGGTGAAGGGAAGCGCCTTCAGACGATCCTCGGCGATGTCGAGCTCGCACTCCTCGCAGATGCCGTAGCTGCCGGCGTTGATCCGCTGGAGGGCCTCCTCGATCGACTGGAGCTTCACGCGATCGCGATCCGACAGGATCATGCTGATGTCGCGATCCCGCTCTTCGCTCGCGAGGTCGTAGGCGTCCATGCCCTCGTCCTTCTGACCCTCGCGGCTGTTCTTCGTGTCGTTCTCGATGTCCGCGAGGACCTGCTCGCGCATCTTGAGGAGGGACTCTCGGGCACTCTTCAGGAAGGCTTTCCTCATGTTCTCCGTGTCTCTTGCAACCGCCGTGCCGTCTGCGCGCCACGGGTTGGCGCGCGAAGCGTAAGAGTGAAGAGGACCTGTGTCAACGGTTCATCGCAGACGCTCTGCGACGTTCGTTGAACCGACCGTCATTCCCGCATGTTCACGAACTGGAGGGGCCGGCGGAAGTCGAGTCCCCGGAGAAGCTGGATCACCTCCTGGAGGTCGTCCCGCTTCTTGCCCGTCACCCGGACCTGGTCGTCCTGGACCTGGGCCTGGACCTTGAGCTTCGAGCTCTTGATCTTCTTCACGAGCTCGCGGGCGTCGTCCATCTCGAGGCCTTGATGGATCTTGATCGACTGCCGGGCGTGCCCTCCGGCCGCGGGCTCGATCTTGCCGTACTCGAGGGATTTCAGGCTGACGTTTCGCTTGGCGAGCTTGCCCTGCAGGATCTCGACGACCGCCTTGACGCGAAATTCATCGTCCGAGGTGATCGCGATCGTGGTCTTCTCCTGGTCGAAGTCGACCTCGGTCTTCGAGTCCTTGAAATCGTAGCGTTGCTGGATCTCCTTGCGCGCTTGCTGCAGGGCGTTGTCGACCTCCTGCATCTCCACGCGGGAAACGACGTCGAACGACGGCACGGTGCCTCCTCCTGGTTTGCGGGCTAGCTCGGCGCTTCGATGACGTCGACGCCCTTCGGCCTCTCGAAGCGGAACAGCGAGGCGTTCACCTTACCGTTCCGCTGCGCGTCGATCAGCCGCACCTCGGTGACGTTGCCGAGAGGATCCTCGACGATCGCCGCGCGCACGTCGTACGTCGCGGGATCGATCTCGAGCGTGAGGAGCCCGAGCGCCCCGCCCTCCTCCTTCTTCGGCCGGAGCGCGAGACGCGGTGCTCCTTCCGGGCCCGGCTTTGCGAGAGTCGCTTCGAAGTCGCGCCCGATCTTCGCGATGCCGAACAGGAAGGAGACGGGCGTGTTCGACTGGAACGCCTGCTCGAGCGGCGCCTTCAGGACCTGCTTGTCCGCGGGCTGGTAGATCCAGAGGCTCTTGCCGTCGGCGACGATCGTCTGCGGCTCGGGAGATTCGTACTCCCAGCGCATCCGACCCGGCTTCTCGAAGTACATCCGGCCCTTCGACCGGACGACCTGGCCGCCGGCCTTGACGCGAAGCTCCTGCGTGAAGGCCGCCGTCAAGACACGAGTCTCGTCGTAGCGCTCCTGCACGCGCGAGGCGATCTCCGGCGCTTTCGTCCCGGCGGCGGACGCCGGACCGGCGAAGATGCCGGCGCTTGCGGCGAGCGCCGCGAGCGCCGCGAAGAGGAAGCCCGCCGCGAGCCCACGGGTCCGGACTCCGGCGGAGGTGCGGTGGCGCACGAGCGCCTACTCCTCGTAGCCGGCGCGGGCGAGCACTTCGCGGGCCCCGCGATGGTCGGGGCTCGACACCACGCCTTCTCTCTCCATGCACTCGATCATGCGCGCGGCTCGATTGTAGCCGACCTGGAGCCGCCTCTGCACGTACGAGATCGAGGCCTTGCCGGTCTCGGTGACGACGCGGACGGCCTCGTCGTACATCTCGTCGTAGCTCTCCTCGCCACGCTCGGCGCTCTCCCCCGCCTCTTCCGCATCCTCGTCCTCGAAGAGCTCCATCCGGTACTCCGGATTCTGCTGCTCGCGGACGAAATCGGCGACGTTCTTGATCTCCTCGTCGGAGACGTAGGCGCCGTGCAGACGCTGTAGCCGCGAGGTCTGCGGCGGCAGGAACAGCATGTCGCCGTTTCCGAGGAGACGCTCGGCTCCCATCGTGTCGAGGATCGTACGCGAGTCGACCTTGCCCGCGACCTGGAACGAGATGCGCGCGGGAAAATTAGCCTTGATCAGGCCGGTGATCACGTCGACGGACGGACGCTGCGTGGCGATCACGAGGTGAATGCCCGCAGCGCGCGCCTTCTGCGCGAGGCGCGTGATCGGCTCCTCGCAATCTCGCCGGGTCATCATCAGGTCCGCGAGCTCGTCGATGATGACGACGATCCGCGGAAGGTGCTGATGCATCGGCGGAGTCCCGGCGGCCTCGCCCTCCTCCGCGCCTTCCTCGAGCTCGATGACGCGGCCTTCCTTCGCATCCTCGGCGATCGAACGGTTGTACGCGTCGATGCTGCGCACGCCCTTGTCCTTCAAGAGGCGGTAGCGCTCGTTCATCTCGCGGACGAGGTTCTCGAGAACGGTGACCGCGGGCTTCGCCTCGGTGATCACGGGGACGAGGAGATGCGGGATCTCCTCGTAGGTCGCGAGCTCGAGCATCTTCGGATCGACGAGGACGAGGCGCACGTCGCGCGGGCTCGAGCGCATCAGGATGCTGACGAGGAGACAGTTGAGGAACACCGACTTGCCCGCACCGGTCGCTCCCGCGACGAGCAGGTGCGGCATGCGCGCGAGGTCGCCGACCGCGGGGCTTCCGGTCGTGTCCTTTCCGAGAGCGAGCGCGAGCGCCGACGTCGACTGCTGGAACGCGTCCGAGCAGATCACCTCGCGAAGCGTCACCTTCTCGCGTCGCGCGTTCGAGACCTCGATGCCGACGACGGACTTGCCCGGGATCGGCGCCAGGATGCGGACGCTCATCGCGCGCATCGCCATCGCGAGATCGTCGGCGAGGGAGACGATTCGATTGACTTTGATGCCCTCGGCCGGCTCGAACTCGTACGTCGTGATCACCGGGCCCGGGTGGATCCCGCGGACCTCGCCGAAGACGTCGAACGTCTGCAGCTTCGTCTCGAGGACGCGGGAGCTCGCGATCAGGGTCGCGTGGTCGACCCCGACCTCGTTCTCCACGGGAGGATCGAGGAGGCTCAGCTCGGGAAGGCAGTACGAAGTCCCGTCCGCGAATCCGAGCTCGACCTGCCGCGCCTTCTTCTCGCGCGGCGCGGGCGTCGGCGTCGTGACGATCGGCGTGCTGCGCTCCTTCTTCTCGCGCTCGCCGCGGTCGGATTTCTCGGCTCGCTCGATGCGCGGACCCGGTCGCTCGACGATGTGATCGCGTCCGAGGACGATCGGCTCGACGTCCCCGCCGCGGTCGCGATCGAGCCAGTCCTGGAGACGCGTCCTCCCGAACTGGAAGGCACCCGCCGTTCCGCGTCCGCCAGCCTCCGCGAGCCCGAGGAGCGACTGTCCACCGGCGAACGAAGCCGAAAGGAGGAGCCCGGCGAGCGCCAGCACCCAGGCGCCGACGCCGCCGACCGTGTCGTAGAGGACCGCGGCGAGGAACCCGCCGAGCACGCCGCCCGCCTCCATGCCGCGCCACGAGCCTGCGGCGAGATGCGCGAGCACCGCCGTGCCGAGAAGCGCGCAGCTCGCGGCGGCGACGCGTCCCGTCCCCGGCTGCGGTCGCGCCCCGAGGAACATCGCGACCCCGTACGCGAAGAGGCCGACCGGCACGAGCAGCGAGGCGAAGCCGAGCGACTGCAGGAGGATGTCGGCGAGGACCGCGCCTACCGGTCCGACGATGTTGTCGCGCGCATCCGGCGCGTACGAGAAGATCGCCAGCCCGAGCAGCGCTCCCGCGAGGGACAGCCCGACCGCGAGCACTTCACGCACGCGGGCCCGCCACCCCTCCATCGACCCGAGCTGCTCCTGCGCCGCATGTCCGCGCGCCGCCACGCCGCCTCCCCTGGACCCCGTGAAAAGGGCCCCAACCGAGGCGAAGCTAACCCAATCGGGGCTCGAAACAAACCCCTGCCAGGATAGGGAGGGAAGGCGGAGCCCGCTCGTTGGGCGTTGCCGCACTCCGCTTGCTGCGCCTGCCCTTGCTGCTGCGATCCCGCCGTGCCAGACGGCTCGCATGGGGTTGGTGAAGGTCGAGCTGGAAGTGAGCGGCGACGACGGCGCGCGCCGTGCGGTCGAGTTTCTGGTCGACAGCGGAGCCGTCTACTCGGTGCTGCCGGCGCGCGACTGGCGCGCTCTCGGCCTGCGCCCGAAGCGAACGCTCTCCTTCGCGCTCGCCGACGGGACCACGATTCGGCGGCGCATTTCCGAGTGCCGCTTTCACTACGAGGGCATCGACGCCGTGAGCCCGGTCGTCCTCGGCCAAGGCGCGGACGATGCCCTGCTGGGCGCGGTGACGCTCGAGACGCTGGGTCTCGTCCTGAGCCCCTTCGATCGCACGCTTCGCCCGATGCGCATGCGCCTGGCCGCCCTCGCGTAGCCTCCCGACGCGCCGGAAGGTCGCGACCCGAGCCGATCCGGGCTATCGGTGGCGGATGCGCTTCGAGCACGCGGCCGCGTACGGGATGGGAATCGGCCTGCCGCTCCTCGAGGCGCTCCGCCGGAAGACCGACTTCAGCACCACGGTCTTCGGCTATGTCGACGACTTCATCGCGGGAGTGCTCCTCCTCTACGCGGCCTGGGCGACGACGCGCCGGAAGCCGAGCGGTCCGGTGTGGCTCCTCCTCGCGTGGGCTTCGCTCGCGGGCGGTCTCTACGGGAGCTTCTTCGGCCAACTCGAGCGGGGCGCGGGTACGGACGTCGGCGGGCTCTCGAACTTCACCGTCGTGCTGATCAAGGGCGTGCTCTACGCGATCGCGATCGCGGGAGCCGTGCAGTCGGCGCGCTTCCTGATGAACGAGCGGCGCGGTCGCGCGAGCGTCTAGCCTGCATTTCTCACCAGATCACGTCGCGAGGCGGTCGAGAGTGCCGAAGATTCGCGAGCCTCGGACCGGAGGGCGACGCAGGCGTACTTGAACAGTACGTCGAGGAGCCCGGAGGGAGAAGCTCGCGAAGATTCGGTGCTATCGGCCGCCGCAGTAGGGATCTGGTGAGAAATGCAGGCTAGACCTAGCGAGCCAGCGACCAGGTGAAGCGGACCGCGAGCGGATCGTGGTCGCTGAGCGCCTCGCCCTCGGGGCTGACGAACACGTCGGTCTCGAATCTCCACGAGGTCGGCGCGAGCGTGACGTCGTCGCTGCTGCGGAAGAGGAACTTGTCGATCCGCCCGGGCTGCGGACAGTCGAGCGCCGCGCAGACGTCCGTCAAGCCTGCTTCCGCGAGAAGCCGCTGGAACTGGCTCGAGTCCGGCTCCTCGTCGGTGTGGAGGTTGAAGTCGCCGCCGACGATCACGGGGCGATCGATCGAGATCTCGTGGATGAACTCCACGAGCTGTGTCACGCCCGCGTCGCGGAGCTCCTCGTCGTGCGGCGTGCCGCCCGCTTCCATGTGGAGGTCGTAGACGTCGACCTCGACGCCCTCGGCGAAGGTGACGCGTGCGAAGCTGAAGCCCTTCAGCGCGAGGCAGTCGGCGGCGCTGATGTCGCATCCTTCCCAGGCCTGACGGATCACCGGACCGAACGGGAACCGCGAGAACATGTTCAGGCCGTCGGAAAGAAGGGCTTCGGGCCGGCGCGGGTCGCCGCCGAACGGCTGCGGCGCCGGCTCGGACTTGTAGGGATGGTCGGAGCCCGCGGCGAGGATCTCGTGGTACACGCGCGTCGGCGCGGCCGGGTTCGGATCGGGCGTCTGCCAGGACTCCTGCAGAAGGACGAGGTCGTAGCCGTTCAAGAGCGGCGCGATCAGCGGCGTGAACTCGGCAGGATGCGAGGAGGAGAGACCCTCGGGGAGACCGGCGACGTTGTAGGAGAGCGCGAGGAAGTCCCCGGACGTCCCGTCGCTCGGCGGCCGTCCTACCGGATCGGAGGAGCCGCATCCAAGTAGGGTTGTGAGCAGGAGGACGAGGAGAAGCGAGGTTCGGAGCCGGCGCGTGACGCTCATCGTCACGCTTCTGTCATCTGCCGTCCTACCGCGCCAGCCGGAAACCGCCAGCCGCTACATCTCGAAGATGTGCGGCACGATCAGTGGCCGCTGCCCGCGGATGCGCGAGAAGTACCGCTTCAGCGTCCGGCGAACCTCCTCCTCCACTTCGAGGAAGTCCGCGCGCGACTCCGGCGTCAGCTCGCGGAGCTGGTCCATCACCGCGTCGCGCGCCTCGTCGAGGCTGTCGGGCGTCTCGCCCTCGCGGAGGCAGCCGCGCGTGATCAGCTCGGGCTCGGCGCTGATCTGACCGGTCTGGGGGTTCACGGCGACGATCGCGACGACGAAGCCGTCCTCGGAGAGACGGTGGCGATCGCGCAGCACCTCGAGGCCGATCTCGCCCTCGCCGCTGCCGTCGACGAGGACACGTCCCGCGGGGATCTTCTCGCCCGTGTGCGGGCCGGTGTCGTCGATCTCGAGCACGTCGCCGTCCTCGAGCAGGAAGCAGCGGTCGAGCGGGATCCCCATCTCGCCCGCGAGCTCGCGATGCAGCGCGAGATGCCGGTACTCGCCGTGTACCGGGACGAAGTAGCGCGGCTTCGTCAGCTTGATGATCGTGCGCAGCTCCTCGCGGTACGCGTGGCCGGAGACGTGCACGCCCGATTCGTGCCCGTGGTGCACGCTCGCGCCGAGACGCGCGAAGCGATTGAGGAGCGAGTGCACCGCGCGCTCGTTCCCGGGGATCACGCGCGACGACAGGATCACGCCGTCGCCGGGCGAGATCGACAGGTTCTTGAAGCGGCCCTCCGAAGCGCGCGAGAGCGCCGAGCTCGGCTCGCCCTGCGAGCCCGAGATCAGGATCGCGACTTCGCTCGGCGAGACGCTCATCGCCTCGTCGATCGTCAGGAATCCGCCGCGCGGCGCTTTGAGGTAGCCGAGCTCGCCCGCGAGACGCGTCGAGTCCTCGAAGCCGCGCCCGGCGATCGCGAGATGGCGTCCGCACGCCTGGCACGCGTCGACCACCTGCTGGACGCGGTGCAGATGCGAGGCGAACGTGGTCAGGAGCGCGCGACCGGGAATGCGCCGCATCGCCTCTTCGATCCGAGGTCCGACGTCCGACTCCGATCCGCAAGCGCCCTCGTGCTCGACGTTCGTCGAGTCCGAGAGCAGCACGAGCACGCCTTCGCGGCCCCACTCCGCCACGCGATCGAGGTCGGCGGTGCGCCCGTCGACCGGCCGCGGATCGATCTTGAAGTCGCCGGTGTGGAGCACGACCCCGCGCGGCGTCTCGATCGCGAGCGCGCACGCGTCGACGATCGAGTGCGTCATGTGGATCGGCTCGATCACGAACGGGCCGAGCTGGAACCGCGAGCCGGGCGCCAGGACCTCGATGGTGATCCCGATGCCGTTCCGGCGAAGCTTCTCGCCGGCGAGCGAGGCCGCGAGCCGCGGTCCGAAGACCGGCACCGGAAACTCGCTGAGGAGCCGTGGCAGCGCTCCGATGTGGTCCTCGTGCCCGTGCGTCAGGACGACGCCGCGAAGCAGTCCGGGCCGCTCCCGCAGGTACGTGAAATCGGGCAGCAGCAGATCGATCCCGAGGCCGGGCCGCTCGGGGAACAGCACGCCGCAGTCGATCGCGACGGCAGCGCCGTCCGCCTCGACGAGAAGCATGTTGAGGCCGATTTCCCCGAGGCCGCCGAGAGGGACGATACGCAACGAGCCCGCCACTACCGCATCCCTCGCCCGGGGCGGCCGTGCCGCGCACGCGCCCCTTCCACGTGCCGAAGCTAGAGTCCACGCGGCGTCGTGTCAACGCGCGACGCGGAAGCGCACCCGGAGCGCTCCGGAGCGTTTCCTGTCTTCCGGTACATTGCTCCGCGCGCGGTGGCGTTGTAGGCGAGGCGGAAAGGGAGGGACGCACCCCATGTCGGTCAACAAGGCGATCATCGTCGGCCGTCTCGGAGCAGATCCGGAGCTTCGCTTCACGCCGAGCGGTCGCGCGGTAGCGAACTTCAACATCGCGACCGACTCGGTCTGGAAAGACCGCGACGGCAACCGCCAGAAGAACACGGAGTGGCACAAGATCGTCGTCTGGGGACCGCAGGCGGAGACGTGCTCGAAGTACCTGCAGAAGGGCCGCGAGGTCTTCATCGAGGGCGAGATCCGCACGCGCAACTACGAGGACAAGGAAGGCGTCAAGCGCTACGTGACGGAGATCGTCGCGCGCGACGTGCGCTTCCTCGGCGGCCGCGGCGAGCGCGACGGCGCGGGCGCGGGCGACTTCGGTGCGCCGACGGAGCCGCCGGGCGGCTTCGACGGCGGTGACGCCGCGGAAGAAGACATACCCTTCTGAAACCGCGCCGCGCTCGAACGGCGAGAGTCCGGGCGATAGGGGCGAGCGGAGCTCGCCACGCGCCATCTCCGCGCGCGAAGCGCGCGGCCGAGCGGAGAGCGAGCGGGGGAGTGGAGAAGGCGCGGCTTTGCCGCGCCTTCGGCGAGGGGGCGGCGCCCCCTCGCTCGTTCTAGAGGCGGCCGGTTTCGGCGAAGCTGAGCCAGGTCGAGGAGCCGATCACGACGTGGTCGAGGATGCGGACGCCGAGGAGCTCGCCCGCGGAGCAGAGACGCCGCGTCAGCGACTCGTCCTCCGGCGACGGCGTCGGGTCGCCGCTCGGGTGGTTGTGCGCGAGGATCAAGGACGCCGCCGCCTCGCGGAGCGCGAACCGGAAGACCTCCCGCGGATGGACCAGGCTCGCGGTCAGCGTTCCCTCCGACACGCGTACCTCGCTCTGCAGGCGCCCCTTCCCGTCGAGCAGGAGCACGTAGAACCGCTCCTGCCGGAGCCCGGCGAGCCGCGGATGGAAGTGACGATAGACGTCGCCCGCCGCGGTGATCGGCGCGCCGCGCTCGAGCGCGGGATGGTCCGCTCGCCGGCCGAGAGCGATCGCGGCGCAGATCGCCGACGCCTGCGCGAGACCGACGCCGTCCGTCTGCGCGATCTCGTCCGGTCGCGCGTCGGCGAGCGCCGCGAGCGTCGGATAGCGACGCCGCAGACGCGCAGCGAGGTCGAGGGCGCTCGTTCCGCGGCCGGCGCTCCGCAGAAGCAGGGCGAGCAGGTCGAGATCGGACAGCGCCTCGACGCCGCCGCGCTCGAGACGCTCCCGTGGCCAGTCCTCCCGTACGAGATCGCTTCGCATGTGACCGCGAGAGCGCGTCGCGTGCCAGCACCGAGACCGCGCTCGCCCGGCGCCGCGCAAGCACGAGAGCAGCACGCGGTAGCACGCGGTCGCGCACTGCAACGCGCCGCTGCGCAACCGCCGCGAGCCGTCCGCTCGCGAGAGAGCTTCCTCAGTCCGCGATCGCGCGCACGAGGAGCCCAGAGAGATACTCGCCCTCGGGATGCGCCGGCAGCACCGGATGATCCGGCCCCGCACCGACCGAAGCGAGCACCTGCAGCCGGGTGCCCGGTGGCGCCGACGTCGCGACGACGTGCACGAAGAGCTCGCGCGTCACGTGCGGCGAGCAGCTGAAGGTGAAGAGCATCCCGCCCGGCGCGAGCGTGCGCAGAGCGCGCCGGTTGAGATCGCGGTACGCGCGTACCGCGCGGTCGCGGTCGCTGCGGTGCCGGGCGAACGGCGGCGGGTCGAGCACGATCAGGTCCGGACGTTCGCGCCCGCTCCCGTCGGCGACGAGGACGTCGAAGACGTCGGCTGCACGCCACTCGATGCGCTCCTCGGGGATCTCGTTCCGCGCCGCGGCGGCGCGCGCCAGCTCGAGCGCCGGCCCCGAGGTCTCGATCGCCGTCACGCGCGCCGCTCCGCCCTTCGCCGCCGCGAGAGAGAACCCTCCCGTGTACGCGAAGCAGTCGAGCACGCGGAGACCCGACGCGAGACGGCCGACCTGGGCGCGATTTGCGCGCTGATCGAGAAAGAACCCGGTCTTCTGCCCACGCCGCACGTCGACGAGGTGGATCACTCCCTCCTCGCGGATCTCGACGCGCTCGGGAAGCTCCTGTCCGGACGCGAGGCCGACGCGGTCCTCGAGACCCTCCTCCCGCCGCGCGCCGCCCGTCGAGCGCTCGAAGACGCCGCGCGGCTCGAGCACGTCGTCGAGCGCATCGAGGACGAGACCGCGCAGCCGCTCCGCGCCGGCGTTCAGGAGCTGCAGCGAGACGAAGCGGTCGTAGACGTCCGCGACGACGCCGGGAAGACCGTCGCCCTCCCCGTTCAGCAAGCGGAACGCGGAGCTCTCGCCGACGAGCCCCATCCGCCGCCGCAGCGTCAACGCGTCGGAGACGCGTCGCCGCACGAGCGCCGCGTCGACCGGCTCGTCGACTCCGGCAACGAGCCGCACGGCGATCGAGCCGCGCGGGTTGTAGAGCCCGACGCCGAGCACGGTGCCCGTGTCGTCGCGCACGCGCACGACGGCGCCGGCTTCCGGGCTCCCCTCGACCGCGGCGATCGCGCCCGAGAAGACCCACGGGTGACCGGCGCGGATCGGCCCTTCCTTGCCACGTTTGAGCTTGACGGCAGCGGAAGCCGCTCCGATCCCGCTCGGACTCGTCTCGCTCACGCGTCCTCCCGCTTCCAGTCGCCGCTTCGTCCGCCGCTCTTCCGAACGAGGCACACGTCCTCGATCACCATGCCGCGATCGACGGCCTTGCACATGTCGTAGATCGTGAGCGCTGCCACGCTCACAGCCGTCAGCGCCTCCATCTCGACGCCCGTCCGCGCGCGGATGCGCGCCTCCGCTTCGAGCGAAACACGGCCGCCCCGCTCGTCGACCGAGAGACGGACGTCCACGAAGTCGATCGGCAACGGATGGCAGAGCGGGATGAGCTCGCCCGTCCGCTTCGCCGCGAGGATGCCCGCGATCCGGGCCGTCGCGACCACGTCGCCCTTCGCGACCTTGCCCGCGTTGATGAGCTTCGCGGTCGCCGGCTTCATGCGGACGATCCCGCTCGCGACCGCGACCCGCTCGGTCACCGCTTTTGCACCCACGTCGACCATGTGCGCCCTTCCACGCTCGTCGAGATGGGTGAGCCCCTTTGCCCTCTTCCCCTGCCGCCTCGCCATGCCACAAGATGCCACTTCATGACGGCATCCACCATCGAGAGGGCGTGCGCCGTCTTGGTCGTCGGGATGATCGGCTGCGGTCGGCCGGCGGCGACGCCCGACGCGGCCGACGATCCGGCGCTCGCCGAGCGAGCTGCGCGCCTGCACGAGGACGCCCTGGTCGTCGACGGCCACAACGACGTGACGACCTTCGTGCTGGACTACGGGTTCGACCTGGCGATGGACGGCAGCGGCCCGGAGAAGCGCGACGCGACGCTCTACTGGATCCGCAGCCTCCACTGGCTGCTGCCGGAGCCGCGCCCGGAAGAGCTTCGGATGGACACGGACCTGCGCCGTCTCCGCGCCGGCGGCGTCGATGCACTGTTCTTCTCGATCTTCGTCGACTCGAGCTTCGTCCCCGAGGGTCCGTCGGAGGTCGGGAAGGCACGCCAGCGAGCCATCGACATGATCGACGCGCTGCGCGCTCAGGTCGATCGTCATCCGGACTCGCTCGAGCTCGCAACGTCCGCCGGCGACGTCCGGCGCATTGCCGGCTCGGGACGGATCGCCGCGCTGATGGGCCTCGAGGGAGGCCATGCGATCGAGGACGACCTCGAGCAGCTGCGCGACTTCTACCGCCGAGGCATCCGCTACATGACGCTCACCTGGAACAACGCCAATTCCTGGGCGGACTCGTGCTACGAGGAGCCGCACGGGGGATTGACCGAGCTCGGCCACGGCGTCGTACGCGAGATGAATCGCCTCGGAATGCTCGTCGACATCTCGCACGTTTCCGATGCGACCTTCTGGGACACGCTCGAAACGTCACGCGCCCCCGTGATCGCATCCCATTCGTCCGTCCGCTCGATCGCCGATCACCCACGCAATCTCTCCGATGAGATGCTGCGAGGGATCGCGCGGAATGGCGGCGTGGTGATGATCAACTTCCAGGACATGTTCCTCGACCCCGCCAAGAGCGGCACCGGGAAGGCGCTCTGGACGCTCGTCCGCCATCTCGGCTGGCCCGATACGCCTTTCGAGCTCATCGCGGACCACATCGATCACGCGATCGACGTCGCGGGCGCGGACCACGTCGGTCTCGGGTCGGACTTCGCGGGCGGCTTCAACATGCCCGCGCAGATGAAGGACGTCGCCGACTTTCCCAACTTGACGACCGAGCTCCTGCGCCGTGGCCATCCGCCGGAAACGATTCGGAAGATCCTCGGAGAGAACACCCTCCGGGTCATGGCGGAAGCGGAGGCCATCGGCGAACGGCTGCAGACTCCGGACGACCCTGCTAGGGCGCGATCGTGGGACGGGTAGTCACGCTCCGCTGCCACGTCCGCGGCCAGGGCCTGCACGAGATCACGCACAGCGTGGAGGAGACCCTCGCGGACGCGATCGAGGGGATGGGTCTGCGCGAGGGGCTCTGCACGCTCTACCTCCGGCACACGTCCGCGAGCCTCCTGATCCAGGAGAACGCCGATCCCGCCGTGTGCCGCGACCTCGAAGCGTGGCTCGGCCGCCTCGTCGTCGAGGACGACCCGCTCTACACGCACACGGTCGAGGGACCGGACGACATGCCGGCGCACATCAAGTCGGCGCTGACCGCGACCTCGCTCTCGATCCCGATCCTCGGCGGACGCCTCGTCCTCGGCACGTGGCAGGGCATCTACCTCTGGGAGCACCGGCGGGCGCGCGGCGAGCGCGAGATCGCGATGCACGTCGGCGACTGAGCGCGCACCCACTGTCCCGAAGCGCGCTCGAGGATCTCCTTCCAGAGGTCCGCGGGATCGGAGGAGAAGACCGTCGAGACGTCCGCGGGGAGGACGAGCCAGTCCTTCCGAGCGATCTCCGCGTCGAGCTGCCCCGCGCCCCAGCCGGCGTAGCCGGCATACGCGCGGATGTCGTGCTGCGGCAGGCCGCGCTCGAGCATCGTCTCGAGCCCGGTGCGACTCATCAAGAGATAGACGTCCGCGAAGATCCGCACCGCGCCCTCGGGTGGCTCCTTCGCGCGCAGCAGCACGATGAGACGCGTCGGCTCGACCGGGCCGCCGACGTAGAGCTTGTCCGAGCGCGCATCGAGGCCGTCCCGCTTCGGGAGCGCGTCCGCGAGCTCGAGGTCGCTCGGCCGGTTGACGACGACGCCCATCGCTCCTTCGCCGCCGTATTCGACGAGCAGGATCACGCTCTCCGAAAAATTTGGATCGACGAGCCGGCGGCTCGCGACGAGGATCTTTCCCGCGGCGAGCGCAACGGCGGGCGGCGCGTCCGCGGCGGGCTCCTCTGAGGCGCAGAACGCTTTGAGCGCGGTCGCGACGAGCCAAACGAGGACGGCGACCGCGGCGAGGGCAACGAGCCGCGCGAGCGCTCCGGCGGAGTTCCCCTGCCGCGGCCTCATGCCTCCACTCTGAGCCCTTCCCGGGACTCGAGACAAGAGTGCGCCGCTGGCCCGGAAGCGAAAGGCCGGCTACTTTGCTCGCCATGCCCGGTGTTGCTTCCGACTACTACGCCGTCTCCGAGCTCCTCACCTCCGAGGAGCGCCAGGTGCAAGCGACGGTGCGCCGGTTCGTCGACGAGGAGTACATGCCGCTCGTGCGCCAGCACTTCGCCGCGGGCACCTTCCCGACGGAGCTGATCCCGCGGCTCGCGGCTCTCGGCTGCTTCGGACCGACGGTCCCCGTCGAGTACGGCGGCGGCGGGTTGAACTCCGTCTCGTACGGCCTGATGGCGCTCGAGCTCGAGCGCGGCGATTCGGGGCTCCGCTCGTGCGCGAGCGTGCAGTCGTCGCTCGTGATGTACCCGATCCTCGCCTTCGGCTCGGAGGAGCAGAAGCGGCACTGGCTGCCGCGGCTCGCGAGCGGCGAGGCGATCGGCTGCTTCGGATTGACCGAGCCGGACTACGGGTCGAACCCGGGCGGCATGATCACGCGCGCGCGGCGCGAGCGCGGCGGCTTCGTCCTGAACGGCACGAAGCGCTGGATCACGAACGGCAGCATCTCGGACGTCGCCATCGTTTGGGCCAAGCTCGCCGACGAGTCCGGCGGCGGCGACACGATCCGCGGCTTCCTCGTCGAGAAGGAGCGGAAGGGCCTCGAGCGGCCGCTGATGCACGGGAAGTGGAGCCTCCGCGCCTCGATCACCTCCGAGCTGATCCTCGAGGACTGCTGGATCCCGGAGGAGAACCTGCTGCCCAAGACCGGCGGGCTGAAGTCGCCGCTCCTCTGCCTGACCCAGGCACGCTACGGGATCTCGTGGGGCGCGATCGGCGCCGCCCTCGCCTGCTACGAGTGCGCCCTCGACTATGCGAAGTCGCGCGTCGTCTTCTCGCGGCCGCTCGGCGGCTACCAGCTCGTGCAGGCGAAGCTCGTGCGCATGCTCGTCGAGATCACGAAGGCACAGCTCCTCTCGTGGCGCCTCGGCCGCTTGAAGGACGACGGCAAGATGCACCACGAGCAGGTCTCGCTCGCGAAGATGAACAACGTGTCGGAAGCGCTCGCGATCGCTCGCGAAGCACGCGACATCCTCGGCGCGAACGGCATCACCGACGACTATCCGATCATGCGCCACCTCATGAACCTCGAGACCGTCAATACGTACGAGGGGACGGAGGACATCCATCGCTTGACGCTGGGCCGCGACATCACCGGGCTCGGTGCCTTCGAGTGAGAGCGAGCCGCGCGCTACGGAGCGCGCTCCTCAGCGTCGCTCTCGTCGTCTCGATCGGCGTGCCGGCTCGCGAGGCGGCCGCGGCGTCCGCGACCGAGAACGGATGGAGCTACCTCATCGACAAGCTCCAGCGGGACGGCGTCGATCGCGCGTGGGCACGCGAGGTGTTTCGCGATCCGCGGGTGCCGCAATTCACGATCCTCGAGTTCGGCCTGTACCCCGGCGAGACGAGCAACCTCTACCGCGGCTTCCGCACGGCGACGAGCGTCGCGCGCGCACGGCAATGCCGCGCGCGCTACGCGGCGGAGCTCGAGTCCGCGCAGAAGCGCTTCAACGTCGACGCGAGCGTCGTCGCCGCGATCTTCCACGTGGAGACGTCGTGCGGGCACAACCGCGGGAGCCACGTCGCGCTCTGGCGTCTCGCGCGCCTCGCGATGGCGAACGAGCCGGAAAACCTCCGCATGAACCTCGCGCGCCACCTGCGCGGCGCTCCGGCGAGCCGCCGCGCGCAGATCGATGCGCGCACGCGCGAGCGCGGGAAGTACCTCGAGGACACGTTCTATCCGGAGGTGCTCGCGACCTTCCGGCTGGCGCAGCGCGAGAAGCTCGACCCGCTCGGCATCCTCGGCTCGGGGTCGGGAGCCTTCGGCATCCCGCAGTTCCTGCCGAGCAGCTACCTCCGCTACGGCGTCGACGGGAATGGGAACGGACGCATCAGCCTCCACGAGCCCGCGGACGCGGCGCACTCGGCCGCGAACTATCTCTCCGGTCACGGCTGGCGCGACGACATGTCCAGCACGGAGAAGAGGACCGTCATCTGGACGTACAATCGCTCCGGCGCCTACATCGACACCGTCCTCGCCCTGAGCGACTCCATCCGTCGCGGCCGAAATTGACTCCCCTCGGCGGGACCACTACCCAAGACGAGATGAGCGAAGCCACGAAGGCAACCAACATCGTCTGGCATCCCGGCAACGTGAACCGGGAGGACCGCCAGCGAATCCTCGGTCACCGGGCAGCCACGATGTGGTTCACCGGTCTATCCGGCTCCGGCAAGTCGACCGTAGCGGTCGCGCTAGAGAAGGCCCTGTGGGACCGCGGGATCGTGTCCTACATCCTCGACGGCGACAACATCCGCCACGGCCTGAACAAGGACCTCGGCTTCTCGCCCGAGGACCGGACCGAGAACATCCGCCGCATCGGCGAGGTCGCGAACCTCTTCACCGACGCCGGCGTGATGAACCTGACCGCCTTCATCTCCCCGTACCGCGCCGACCGCGACAAGGTGCGCGCGCTCATGCAGCCCGGCGACTTCATCGAGGTCTACGTCGACTGCCCGATCGAGACCTGCGAGAAGCGCGACGTGAAGGGCCTCTACGCGAAGGCGCGCGAGGGCAAGATCCCCGAGTTCACCGGCATCTCCGCCCCGTACGAGACGCCGACGAATCCGGAGATCGTGCTCAAGACGGGCGACCTCTCGCTCGAGCAGAGCGTGGCGACGCTGCTCTCGTACCTCGAGACGAACGGCTACCTGAAGAAGGCCTGAAGAAGCTCCGGCCGGGGAGCTCCTCTCCGGCCCGGGCTCTCGCGTCCCGACCTCGTCCGCGGTACGCGCGGACGATGGTCATCGACGTCGCTACGATCGGCGAGGACGTTCCGCTCCTCGAAGGGATCCGCACCGCGTGCGCGATCCGCCGCCTCCGTCCGGATCCCGTCCCGCGGGAGCTGATCCGCAAGGTCTGCGAGGCGGGCACGTTCGCGCCGAGCGGCGGGAACCGCCAGCCGTGGACGTTCATCGCGGTGACCGATCCGGAGCGACGCTCTTGGTTCGCCGAGCGCTACCGGCGCGTTTTCGCGTCCTACATCGCTCCGGCGCGGCGCGCGGCGGAATCGCCCGACTACCCGAACGCCCAGCGGAAGATCCTCGCGGGAGCGCTTCACCTTGCGGAGCATCTGCACGAAGCGCCGGTCCACCTCTTCGTCGCGGGCTGGAAGCGTCGCGGAGAGCCGCAGTACCAGGCGCTCTATCCCGCGATCGAGAACGTCCTCCTCGCGTGTCGCGCCGTCGGTCTCGGCGCTTCGCTGACGACGCTGCAGCAGGCGTTCCAGGCGGAAGTCGACGCCTGGCTCGGCCTTCCCGAAACGCAGCCGACCTGCGCGATGCTTCCGATCGGTTGGCCCGCCGTGAAGCATCGACGTCCGGTGCGGCGCAGCATCGACGAGTGCCTCCATTTCGAGCGCTTCACGCCGCGCTGACGCGCGGGTTGGCTAGCTAGCCTGCATTTCTCACCAGATCCCTACTGCGGCGGCCGATAGCACCGAATCTTCGCGAGCTTCTCCCTCCGGGCTCCTCGACGTACTGTTCAAGTACGCCTGCGTCGCCCTCCGGTCCGAGGCTC
>VGTG01000113.1 GCA_016874795.1 Deltaproteobacteria bacterium
CGGACGCGTCGTCGGGCAGGGCTGGCATCGGCGGGCGGGCGAGCCGCACGCGGAGGCGATCGCGCTCCGCGTCGCGGGCGAGGCGGCGCGCGGTGCGACGCTCTACTGCACGCTCGAGCCATGCTCTTTCGTCGGAAGGACGCCCGCGTGCGCTTCCGCGGTCGTGGAATCCGGAGTCGCGCGCCTCGTCCTCGGCTCGACCGATCCGGATGCGCGCGTCCGCGGTCGGGGGATCGCGCGGATCCGGCGCGCCGGAATCGAGGTGACGACGGGCGTCGAGAGCGAAGCGTCGGAGGTGCTCCTCCGCTTCTATCGAAAGCACCGCACGGTCGGGATGCCGTGGGTGCGGCTCAAGCTCGGGGCGTCGCTCGACGGGCGGATCGCCACGACGACGGGCGCTTCGCGCTGGATCACGGGGCCCGAAGCGCGCGAGATGGTGCATCGCTGGCGGGACGAGCTGGACGCGATCGTCGTCGGCGTCGGAACGGTCCTCGCCGACGATCCCTCGCTGACCTGCCGCCGGGTCGGCGGCCGCGATCCGATCCGCGTCGTCGTCGACGGCCGCCTTCGCACGCCGCCCGCTGCGAAGCTCTTCCGCGAGGGCGAAGCGCCGGTCTGGATCGCGACGACGCGGGACGCTCCTGCGGCTCGGGCGCGCCGGCTCGAGGAGAGCGGCGCGACGATCGTCCGCGTCTCCGCGCGGCAGGGGAAGGTCGACCTCCGGTCGCTGCTCCGCGCGCTCGGGAAGCGCGGCCTGACCTCCGCCCTGGTCGAGGGGGGGGCTCGCCTCGGCGCGGACCTCGTCGCGAGACGTCTCGTCGACGAGATCTGCGTCTTCACGGCGCCTCTCTTGATCGGAGGGGACGGAATCCCGATGATCGGCTCCATAGGGGCACGCTCGCTCCCCGAGGCGGTCCGCCTGCGGGAGGTTCGCGTGACCCCGGTGGGCGCGGACTACCTCTGGAGGGCCCGCCTCGACGGTGGCTGAACATGCGCTCGATCGAGACAGACGACGCCCTCGGCGCAGCGATCGCCGACGTTGCCGACGGCCGCATGGTCCTGATCGTCGACGACGAGGACGAGCCGACTCGCGGCGAGGTGTGCGTCGCCGCCGAGCAGACCACGCCGGAGCACGTCGGCTTCATGGCGGTGCACGCTCGCGGCCTCGTCTGCCTCGCCTTGTTCCCGGCGACGCTGCGTCGCCTCGGAATCCCGCTGATGCCGGCGGACCGATCGACGGACGAATCGCTCGCGTACGGCATCTCCTTCGAGGCGCGAAGCGGCGTCTCCACCGGGATCTCGGCGGGGGACCGCGCCCACACGATCCGGGTCGCCGTCGACACGCGCTCCGGCCCGGGCGACATCGTGATGCCGGGGCACATTCCGCCGATCCAGGTCGGCGTCGGCGGCGTGCTCGAGCGCCCGGGTCGCATGGAGGCGGCGCTCGACCTGATGCGGCTCGCGGGCCGCGCGCCCGCGGCGACGGTCTGCACGGTCCTCGACGACGACGGCGAGATCGCCTGCGGAGCAGGCCTGCGCGAGTTCGCGCAGCGACACGGTCTTCGCATGGTCGCGGTCGCCGGCGTGCTGCAGCATCGCCTGCGCGCCGAGCTCCTGGTCGAGCGCCTCGACGAGACGGAGCTCGAGAGCGGCTTCGGGGGGCGCTTCCGTGCGATCGCGTACCGGAACCGCGTCGACCAGAGCGAGCATCTCGCGCTCGTCCGCGGGCGGCTGCGCCGCGACGAGCCCGCGCTCGTCCGCGTGCATTCGCAGTGCTTGACGGGCGATGTCCTGGGCTCCCGGCGCTGCGATTGCGGCGAGCAGCTCGAGGCGGCACTGCGGCGGATCGCCGAGGAGGGACGCGGGATCCTCGTCTACCTCCACCAGGAGGGGCGCGGAATCGGACTCGCGAACAAGATCCGCGCGTACGCGCTGCAGGATGAGGGGCTCGACACGGTCGAGGCGAACCTCGAGCTCGGCTTCAAGGACGATCCGCGCGACTACGGGATCTCCGCGCAGATCCTCCGCGACCTGGGCGTCTCCCGCGTGCGGCTGATGACGAACAACGCGAGGAAGATCAGCGGCCTCGCACACTACGGGATCGAGGTCGTCGAGCGCGTCCCGATCGAGGTCGAGGCGCACGAGGACAACATCGGCTACCTCCGCACGAAGCAGGCGAAGCTCGGCCATCTCCTGAGCGGGCTCGAGCCGGGCGAGCGCGCTTCGCGGCGCGCGGAGAAGCGCTGATGCGGGATCTGCAGGGTTCGATCGACGGACGAGGGCGTCGCGTCGCGATCGTCGTCTCGCGCTTCAACCGCTCGGTGACGGGCGGCTTGCTCGACGGCGCGTTGCAGGCTCTTCGCGAGAACGGCGTCGCGGACGACGCGATCGACGTGCTGCACGTACCAGGCGCGTTCGAGATCACCCTCGCCGCGGCCGAGGCGGCCCGTACGGGGCGTTACGCCGCGGTCGTTTGCCTCGGTGCGGTCGTGCGCGGGGAGACGCCGCACTTCGAATTCATCGCTCGAGAGGTGAGCCGCGGCGTCAGCGAGGCGGCGTGCCGGCACCGGGTCCCGATGGCGTTCGGCGTCTTGACGACCGAGACCGTCGAGCAGGCGCTCGCGCGCGCCGGCGCGGGGCACGGCAACAAGGGATACGAAGCCGCCGTCGTCGCGCTCGAGATGGTCGGTCTCCTGAGCGAGCTGGAACGCTCGGCCTGACGCCCGGCCATGGGATCGCAGCAGAGCACGCGCCGTCGCGCGCGGATCCTCGCCGTGCAGGCGCTCTACTCGATGGAGATGGGCGAGGCGACGCCGACGCCGGTGCGCATGGCGCAGCGGCTCCGCGCGAAGGGCGAGGTCGAAGCGGACGCTTCGGAGGAAGTCGCGTACGCGGAGGAGCTCGTCGCGGCGGTCCAGCATCGACGCGCGGAGATCGACCGGCGGATCGGCACCGCGGGGACGCGCTGGCGTGTCGATCGCATGGCCGCGCTCGACGTTCAGGTGCTGCGCGTCGCGGTCGCGGAGCTGCTGGCAGGACGGAGCGACGTGCCGCCGCCCGTCGCGATCGACGAGGCGGTCGAGATCGCCCGCGACTTCGGCGGCGACGAGTCGCCCGGGTTCGTCAACGGCATCCTCGATGCGATCGCTCGCTCTCTCGAGACGTCGCCGCGCTCGGTCGGGCTCGGACGGGACGAGGGATGAGCCAGGGCGTGCACCGGGAGCGCTTCCGCTTCGATCCGACGATCGAGCCGCGCTGGCGCAAGTTCTGGGCGGAGCAGGGGATCTTCCGCGCCGGCCGACGCGCCGGAGCGGAGCGCCGCTACATCCTCGAGATGTTCCCGTATCCGAGCGGCGATCTCCACGTCGGCCACGGGAAGAACTACTTCATCGGCGACGCCCTGACCCGCTACTACGTGATGCGCGGCTACGACGTGCTGCACCCGTTCGGGTGGGACGCGTTCGGCCTTCCCGCCGAGAACGCGGCGATCAAGACGGGGACCCATCCGCGCGCGTGGACGTACGGCAACATCCGGGAGTCGAAGAGCTCTCTCGACATCGCGGGCGTGATGTACGACTGGGATCGCGAGGTCACGACGTGCGACCCCGACTACTACCGGTGGACGCAGTGGCTGTTCCTCCTCCTGTACCGCCGCGGCCTCGCGTACCGCGCGACCGCGACCGTCAACTGGGATCCCGTCGACCAGACCGTGCTCGCGAACGAGCAGGTCGATTCCTCTGGACGAAGCTGGCGGAGCGGTGCGCTCGTCGAGAAGCGCGAGCTCTCGCAGTGGTTCTTCCGCATCACCGCGTACGCGGAGCGTCTTGTCCGCGACCTCGATCGCCTCGAGGGCTGGCCCGAGAAGGTCAAGGCGATGCAGCGGAACTGGATCGGCCGCAGCGAGGGCGCGGAGGTCGAGTTCGCAGTCTCCGGGAGCGACGATCGCATCACCGTGTTCACGACGCGTCCGGACACGCTCTTCGGCGCGACCTTTCTCGTCCTGGCTCCGGAGCATCCGCTCGTCCAGAAGCTCCTCGCGCCCGAGAAGCGCGCGGCCGTCCTCGCCTACGTCGAGCAGGCGCGCCGCCGCAGCGAGATCGATCGCCAGAGCCTCGATCGCGAGAAGACGGGCGTCGCGCTCGGCGCGACGTGCGTGAACCCGGTGAACGGAGCGGAGGTCCCGATCTGGATCGCCGACTACGTCCTGATGGGCTACGGCACCGGCGCGATCATGGCGGTCCCCGCCCACGACCAGCGGGACTTCGAGTTCGCGCGCGCGAACGGGCTGCCGATCCGGACGGTGATCGTGCCGCGCGGGGAGTCCGCGCCGCCGGAGCCCGAGGCGGCCTTCGCCGAGGATGGCGTGATGGTCGGATCCGGCGCGTACGACGGCCAGGAGAACCGCGCCGCCGGAAAGGCGATCACGCAGTCGCTCGAGGAGCGCGGGCTCGGTCGACCGCGCGTCACCTATCGCCTGCGCGACTGGCTCGTCAGTCGCCAGCGCTACTGGGGTGCACCGATCCCGATGCTCCATCGCGAGGACGGCACGGTCGTGCCCGTGCGCGAGACCGATCTCCCGGTCGTCCTCCCCGAGATCGAGGACTACCTGCCGCGCGGCAAGTCGCCGCTCGCGTCGAGCGAAGAGTTCGTCCGCGCCGTCGACCCCGAGACCGGCGCGGAGGTGCGCCGCGACACGGACACGATGGACACCTTCGTCGACTCCTCGTGGTACTTCCTCCGCTACGCGGACGCCAGGAACGATCGGATGATCTGGTCGTCCGATGCGATTCGCCGCTGGATGCCCGTCGACCAGTACATCGGGGGAGTCGAGCACGCGATCCTGCACCTTCTGTATTCGCGGTTCATCACGAAGGTTCTCTACGACGAGGGCCTCGTCCCCGAGGACGAGCCGTTCCGCGCGCTCTTCACGCAGGGCATGGTGCAGCGCCGCGTGACGACACCGCTCGAGACCCGGCCGGAAGGGCTCCTCGCACCCGAGTCGCTGCAGAAGGCGCTCGGGCTTCCCGCCGACCCGCTCTCGGTTCCCGAGATGCGCGCGCGCCTCCGCGCGGAGAGCCACGCACTCGTCGAGGCGAACGGGACATGGGCGGCGCAGAGCGGTCCGATCACGATGAGCAAGAGCGCGGGGAACGGCGTGCCGATGGGGCCGTTCGTGCGCGAGCACGGGTCGGACGTTGCCCGAATCACGCTCCTCTTCGCAGCGCCCCCCGAGAACGACATGGAGTGGAGCGACGAAGGCGTCGGCGGAGCCGAGCGCTTCCTCAACCGGATCGTCACCCTGTTCGGAGACGACGGGGCCGCGATCGCCCGCTTGCGCGAGGCGGGAGCGGCGACGTCGGCGGATCTTGCTGAGGACGAGCGACCGCTGCACCGGCGTCTCCACGCGACGATCAAGAAGGTCACGGAGGACACCGAGGCGTTCGCGTTCAACACCGCGATCGCAGCCTTGATGGAGCTCCTGAACGACGCGCAGCGCTACCGCGCGAATCACCCGGAGCCGACGGCCTTGTCCGCGGAGGTCGCCTGGACGATGTGCCGGCTCCTGGCGCCGTTCGCGCCGCACCTCGCGGAGGAGCTGCACGCGTGGTTCGGCGGCGCGGGATCGGTCTTCGACGCCGGATGGCCGGTGTGGAGCGAGCAGGCGCTTCTCGAGGAAGCGATCGAGATCGCCGTCCAGGTGAACGGGAAGGTCCGCGACCGGCTGGTCGTGCCGCGCGATACGGCCGAGGCGGACTTGCGCGAGCGGGCACTCGCGAGCGAGAAGGTCCGCGAGCTCGTGGGAGACCGCAGCGTGCGGAAGGTCATCGTGGTGCCGGGGCGCCTCGTGAACGTGGTCGCATGAGAGACCTCGGGATCGCGCGTGCGATCGCGGTGGCCGCTCTCGCGGTGCTGGGCTCGTCGGCCTGCGGCTACCACTTCCCGGGTGAAGGTACGACGCTCCCCGGCGGCGGGACGAGGATCCACGTCACGACGTTCACGAACCAGACGCGCGATCCGGGCCTGGAGAACGCGGTGCGCGTCGCGCTCGAGGACGAGATCGCGCGCCGCGGCAACTTCCAGATCGTCTCGAGCGGCGACGCCGAAGTCGTGCTCGAGGGCGTGATCCGGTCGCTCTGGTACCGCCCGATCGCGTTCTCGAACAGCGACGAGGCGGCGCAGTACGAGACGATCATGGAGCTGAGCGCGCTGCTCCGCGATCCTCGGCGCAACGCGATCGTGTGGCGCGTCAACAACTTCCGCGAGAGCGACTCGTTCGGTGCGGTTCCCGACACGGTCGTCGTGCAGTCCTCGCAGTTCCAGGAGCAGTCGACGTTGAACGAGGAGAACCTGCTGCAGCTCACCGACGTGCAGCTCTCCGAGTCGCAGAAGCAGGAAGCGATCGACCGCGTTCTCGAGAACATGTCGCGCGACGTCTACAATGCGATGGTGGAGAACTTCTGAGCGCGCGCCGGCGAGGGGCGTCCGAGAGCGGAGCGGCGGACGGGACGCCGCGTCTCGTGACCCTGCTCGCGGGGGATCCCTACCTGGTGCGCCGCCGCCTGGCGCAGCTCCAGAACGCGGCGGTCGGAGATCCGCCGCCGTTCGGAGCGATCGACGTTCTGCACGGCGATCGCGCCGAGGTGGCGGACGTCGCGGTCGCGCTGAAGACGCTGCCGCTTCTCGGAAAGCGCTTCGTCGTCCTCCGTCAGCCCGAGCGGCTCCGCGAGGACGCGCAGAAGGAGATCGCCGCGCTCCTCGACGAGATCGCTCCGGGGACGCGCTTCGTTCTCGTCTCGGATTCGCCCGACATGCGGAAGACGCTCTTCGCGCGCCTCCGTGAGGTCGCCGACGTCGAGATCCTGAACGTGGGCAGCGGACGCGATCGGGGGCGCCCGCAGACCGAGAGGATCGAGCTGACGGCACGGCTCGCGACGGAGCGCGGCGTCTCGCTCTCGCGCGAAGCGCTCGCGACGCTCGTCGAGCACGTGCAGGGCGACGTCGCGCGCACCGCGAACGAGCTCGACAAGCTTTCGCTCCGCTTCGGGGCGGAGCCGATCGACCCCGAGAAGGTGCGCGACAGCGTCGGCGGCGAGCGCGCGGTGATCGCGTTCGCGCTCGAGGGCGCGGTGCGCGAGCGACGGATCGGCCGCGCCCTCGCCGAGCTGCGCCGCGCGCTCGCGCTCGGCGAGAGGCCCGAGGTCCTCGTCGGGCAGCTCGCTTCCGAGCTGCGGTCGCTCCTGCGCGCGCGAGCCCTGCTGGACTCGGGCCTCGATGAGCAGACCGCTATCCGGGAGTTCGGCAGCGGCCGCGGCTACTACGTCGTTCCGCAGGCGCGGCGCTACCGGACCCGGGAGCTCGTCCGCGCCCTGACGGACCTGTCGCGCGTGGACGTGGCCGCGAAGCGGGGCGAGGATGCCGCCACCGGCCTCGAGGCCCTGCTGCTTCAGCTCAGGCCGAACGCCTGACGGGCGAGGCGCGCGAGGCGCCGCGAGGCGTTCTTGCGGTGCAGGACGCCCTTCGACACGGCCTTGTCGAGGGTCTTCTGCGCGAGACGGACGGCGTCTCCGGCGGCGGCCTTGTCGCCGGACTCGATGAGCGTTCGCGCCTTCTTGACGGAGCTGCGGACACGCGTCCGGACGCCCTGGTTGCGGGCCGCGCGCTTCACCGACTGGCGATGGCGCTTCTCGGCGGATGGATGATTGGCCATGGATCTCCCTCTCGAAACGAGAAGCCTTAACGGTCGCCGGCGGGCGGGTCAACGCGGCGCTTCGCCGCCTGCCAGCGCTCCTCGAGCGCGTCCGGATCGAGCGCGCGAAAATCCTCGCCGGCACGCCCGGCGGTCGTCTCCATGTCGCGGAACCGGCGCTCGAAGCGGTCGACGGCGCGGGAGAGCGCCCGCTCGGCCTCGACGTCGAGCTTCCGGCCCAGATTCGCGAGGGTGAAGAGGAGGTCGCCGAGCTCGTCCGCGACCCGCTCCGGATCCTTCCCTTCGAGCGCCTCCGCGAGCTCGGCGCGCTCCTCGTCCACTTTCGCGAGGACGTCCTCCGCGCGGCTCCAGTCGAAGCCGGTGCCCGCGGCCTTCGACGAGATCCGCTCCGCGCGCTGCAGCGCCGGGAGAGAGCGGGGGACGCCATCGAGCGTCGAAGCGCCCGCGCCGCGCTCCCGGACCTTGATCGCCTCCCAGTTGCGCGTGACCTCGTCCGCATCGCGGACGCTCGTGTCGCCGAAGACGTGCGGATGCCGGCGCTCGAGCTTGTCGCAGATGGCGGTGCAGACGTCGGCAACGGCGAAGCGACCGCTCTCCTCTGCCATTCGCGCGTGGAAGACGACCTGGAGGAGGAGGTCGCCCAGCTCGCTGCAGAGCTCTCGCGGCTCGTCCCGGTCGATCGCCTCCGCGACCTCGTACGCTTCCTCGATCACGTACTTGCGGATCGACTGATGCGTCTGCTCGAGATCCCACGGACAGCCGCCCGGCGAGCGCAAGCGCGCCATCAGCGTGACCAACCTGTCGAATTCGCGCATGGAGATCCTCCGGAGACGTCGCGACGTTGCCGCAGCCGGGCACAACGAGTAGGCAAAAGACGATGGCCGCCGTGACGATCTACACGACGATGTACTGTCCGTACTGCCACGCCGCCAAGGATCTACTGACAGAAAAGGGCGTCGCCTTCACCGAGGTCGACGTGACGCGCGATCCTTCCGAGCGCGTTCGTCTCGCCGAGCGCACGGGCCAGCGCACGGTGCCGCAGATCTTCATCGACGAGCGCTCGATCGGCGGCTACGACGAGCTGGCCGGGCTCGAGCGCCGCGGCGAGCTCGACGCTCTTCTCGGGTGACCTCCTACGCGAGCGTGCGACCGCTCCTCTTCCGCCTCGAGGCGGAGAGGGTGCACCGCCGGGCGGTTCGCTTCGCCGACCTCGCCGGAGCCGCGCTCGCGACCGCGGCGCGAGCCGGACTCGAGATCCCGCCGCCGACCAGCCCGCGTCTCGAGCGCCGCCTCCTTGGCTTGACGTTTCCGAATCCGATCGGGCTCGCCGCGGGATTCGACAAGAACGCGATCGCGCCGCACGCGTGGGGATGGTTCGGGTTCGGCTTCGCCGAGCTCGGCACGGTGACGGGCGAGGCCCAGAGCGGGAACCCGCCGCCGCGCCTGTTCCGGCTCGCCGAGGATCGCGCGATCGTGAATCGCCTCGGCTTCAACAACGACGGGGCGGAGCGCGTCGCGGCCCGGCTCGTTCGCTCTCTGCGCGCGCGCCCTCGTACGCCGATCGGGCTCAACATCGGCGCTTCGCGCTCCCGCATGGGGGACCCGGAAGCCGAGCTCGCGGACTATCGCGAGTCGGCGCGACGACTCGGCCGGCTCGCCGACTACCTCGCGATCAACGTGAGCTCTCCGAACACGCCCGGGTTGCGCGACTTGCAGGCACCGGATCGGCTCGGGCGCCTCGTCGGCGAAGTGCGGCGGGAGGTCTCGCTTCTCGGGCTCGGCGTGAGCGCGCCGCGCGTTCTCGTCAAGCTCTCTCCGGATCTGGACGCAGGCGCCGTCGGGGAAATCTGCGCCGCCGCGCTCGAAGCGGGTGCCGCGGGCTTCATCGCGACGAACACGACCCTGTCGCGCGAGGGCTGTCGGAGCCCGCAGGCGGGCGAGGCAGGCGGTCTCTCCGGAGAGCCGCTGCGGCCCGCGGCGGATCGCATGATCGCGCGCATCCGCGGCGTCGTCGGGCGCGACGTGCCGATCATCGGAGTGGGCGGCGTCGCGCGCATCGAGCACGTTCTCGACAAGCTCGCGGCGGGGGCGGACCTCGTCTCGCTCTACACGGGTCTCGTCTACGAGGGGCCGTTCCTTCCGAAGCGACTCGCGCGGGCACTCGACGGCGAGATCGAGCGGCGGGGCGTGGGATCGGTGGCGGATCTCGTCGGCGACGGAAGCACCGAGGCGGCGGAGCTTCGCGCGACCGCGCGGTGAGCCCGGAGCGCGAAGGACGCGGCGACGGGGTCGCGATCTCGGTCGTCGTTCCTGCGCGGAACGAGGCGGAGGAGATCCAGGCCACGCTCTCGCACGTGCGGGCCGGAGAGCCGCACGAGATCCTGGTCGTCGACGGCGGCAGCACGGACGACACCGTCGCGCGCGCCGGAGCACTCGCGGACCGTGTGCTCGTCTCGAAGCCGGGCCGCGCGCGACAGATGAACCGCGGCGCGGGCGAAGCGTCCGGCGACGTGCTGCTGTTCTTGCACGCCGACACCTGGCTGCCCGTCGGCTGGCCTCGCGCGGTCGAGCAGGCGATCTCGAGTGGCGCGATCGGCGGCCGATTCGACGTGGTCCTGCGCGGCTCCCATCCGCGGCTTCGCACGATTGCCGCTCTCATGAACCGCCGCTCGCGCCTCACCGGCATCTTCACCGGCGATCAGGCGATCTTCGTGCGGCGGGACGTCTTCGAGCGGCTCGGCGGCTTCGAGGCGTTGCCGCTCTTCGAGGACATCGCGCTCGCCAGGCGGCTGAGGCGGGCCGGCAAGGTCGCGGCGCTCCGCGAGAAGGTGAGCACGTCCGCGCGCCGCTGGGACGAGAACGGCGTCTGGAGGACGATCTTCCTGATGTGGTGTCTGCGGCTCGGCTATTTCCTCGGAATCTCGCCGGCGCGACTCGCGCGTCTCTACGGAATCGACGTCGCGCGCGTGATGGAGGACTGAATCAGCGGTTCGCCTTGGCGGTGTCGTGGAGCCGGATTCGCTCGGCCTGGGCCCGGCGATTCCTCTGGTTGACGGCGATTACGAACGAGACCTCCTGTCCGGTGGCGAGGCTCTCGCCCGACGGCACTTCGCAGTGGCTCACGTGGAAGAAGATGGTCTCGCCCTCGCCGTAGGCGATGAAGCCGAAGCCGCGATCGGGAAAGTAGCTGGCGATGCGGCCGCGCTGGACGGACGGCTCGGGACCGAGGAGATGCGCGACCCGGTCGGGGAGCGAGGCGTCGACGAGAGGCGACGCGCGCTCGGTGCCGTTGCCCTTCTCGAGCAGCGCGAGCACCTCCGCGAGCTTCTCCTTCTCGGCCTCGCCGGCTCCGTCCTGCTCGGCCGCCGCGCGCAGGTAGGGGACCGCCCGAGCGAGGTGACCGTGGTCGAGCAGCACCTGCGCGATCTTCGTCTCGACGTCCGCCGCGAGCGTCGAGCCGGGCGGCAGCCGGCCGCCGGCGAGCCGCTCGAGCTCCTCGAGGGCGGCCTTCGGGCGTCCGAGCGAGAGCTGGAGCTCCGCGAGCTCCATCCGGATCTGCACCTCGCCACGGGTGTGCCGCACCAGGGCCGCGCCCAGGACCTCGGCGGCTTCCTCGGGCCGTCCTCGACGGCGCAGGAACGCGCCGAGCGAGACGAGCGCGACCTCTCCCTTCGGTAGCTCGGTGGCGCGGCGGAGGACCGTCTTCGCTTCGGCGATGCGTCCTGCGCTCTCGTAGGCGCGGCCGAGGCGCTCCCAGATGACGGAGGAGCTCGCGTCGAGCCGCCGTGCTTCCTCGAGGCAGCGGATCGCGGCCTCGTGGTTGCCGTCGCGCAGATGGGTCTCCCCGTAGCTCGCGAGGCGGTGCTCGTTGCGGATGACGCGCTCGCCAGGTCGATCGTCGAGCTGGCCGCAGCGGTCGAGGGCGGCGCGGGCTCGCTCGGTCTCACCGATCTCGCGCAGGTTCCGCGCGAGGTGGAAGAGGACCTGAATCTGGATGCCACGCCCGCGCTCCTGCTGATCCGGGGGCGACTCCGTGTACGACTGGTCGGCGGCGTGGAACGCTTCGACCGCAGCGCGAGGCCGGTGCAGGCGCTCGAGGCAGTACCCGCGCCGGAAGTGGCAGAGATGGTACGCGGGGAACGTCTCGAGAGCTCGCTCGTACCAGCCGAGCGCCCGCGCCCAGCGCTTCTTCCGTTGGAAGTACCAGCCGATCTGGCAGTGGTAGAGCGCCGCCCGTCGCGGATTCAGCTCGACGCAGCGCAGGAAGAGCTGCTCGACGCGCGACTCGTTCCCGACGAGCGAGAAGGTGCGCGCGAGCTCGAGCACGAGGTCGAGATCGCCCCAGCCCTCCGCGTCGTCCTCGCCGATCGCGCCGTAACGATCGATGATCTGCTGGAGCTCGCCGCGCTTCCGGAGAGCGCGCACCTCGTCCGCGCGAGAGGATGTCCGTGGCGGCTTCACGCCGTCGGTACGCCTCCGCGGACGCGGCGTCCCTCGATCCGGACCTCGTCGTGCGCGAGAAGCGCGAGAGCGAGCGGATAGATGCGATGCTCCTCCGCGAGGATGCGTTCGGCGAGCGTGTCCTCGGTGTCGTCGTCGAGCACCGGGACGGCGGCCTGCGCGAGGATCGGTCCGTGGTCCATCCGCTCGTCGACGAGGTGCACCGTCGCTCCGGTGATGCGCACGCCGTAGTCGAGAGCCTGCTGCTGGGCGTGCAGGCCCGGAAAGGACGGCAGCAGGGCGGGATGGATGTTGACGACCCGTCCGGGGAACGCCGAGAGCAAGACGGGCGAGAGAAGCCGGTCGAAGCCGGCGAGCGCCACGGTGTCGACGTCGTGGCGCCGCAACGCCTCGACGAGTGCCTCGTCGAACGCTTCGCGCGAGGGATGCTCCCGGTGCGCGAGGACCAGAGTCGGGACTCCGCGCGCTCTCGCGCGATCGAGACCCGCAACGCCGGCGCGATTGCTCACGACGATCGGTACCGAAGCGTCGAGGCGGCCTTCCTCGATCGCCGCCAGGATCGCGTCCATGTTCGATCCGCGGCCCGATATGAGGATGCCGAGATTCATGTGCTGCGAGGCCTCGAGGTGCCGGGCGGCTCGGTCGCCGTGGAGTGGGCCCGGGGCTCTTTCGGGTTCATTGGTTTTCTTATGACGATCCCGGCCAAGATCAAGGCCGGCGGGCCGCAATCCCTTCGACGAGCTGGGTTCGGCCCGACTTTCCACGGTCCGCGGAGCTTCGGTCGATCGTTTCGAGAGCGGTGTCGGGACGCCCGCACAGGCTCTCGAGCTCACCGGGCTCGAGACAGAACTCGCGCCGCGGATGACCCGTCGCCTCGAACTGGGCGACCGTGAACGTCTCGACGACGAGGAGCCCGCCCCGTGCCAGAAGGCAGGCGAGGCGCGGCAAGATCGCGCGGTCGAGGAAGCACGTCTGGACGATCAGATCGAACCGACCTTCGGCGAACGGCAGCGCGCCGACGTCCGCCGCCACCGGTCGGATCCCGGAGCCGCGGGGCGCTGCGCTCGCGAGCGCCGACGTCGAGAAATCGACGGCGATCGTCGTGAGGCCGAGCGAGTCGAGGAGTCGCGCGTGACGACCGCTCCCGCACGCGAGGTCGAGCACGAGACCGCCGGGCCGGCGCGCGGCCTCGTTTCTCGCGTGTCGCTCGACGAAGGGAGAGGGCGGTGTCGCCCCGGGTCCCGCCGCGTGGCGCGCGTCCCAGCGTGCGCGCTCCTCCGCGAGCGAGGTCAAGCGCGCTCCTTCGCGGTCGACGGCGTTCGCGCGAGGACGACCACGTCGACGTCGCGGGCACCCGCATCGAGAAGGACGCGGGAGCAGACGCGCGCCGTCGCGCCCGTCGTCAGGACGTCGTCGACGAGGAGGATCGCGGAGCCGTCGAGGGCTCGTCGCGCGACGAAGGCGGCCTCGACGTTGCCGGCGCGTTGTCGCAAGCCGAGGCGCGCCTGTCTTTCCGTCGCCTGCGTCCGTGCGAGCACGCCGGGCGCGAATCGTCCTGCGGTCGAATCGCACCTCGCGACCGCATGCGCGAGAACGGCCGCCTGGTTGAAGCCGCGCGTGCGGTAGCGGCCGGGGTGGAGGGGAACGGGCACGACGAGATCGTAGCACGTCGGACGCCACGGACTCCGCTCGACGAGGCATCTCGACAGCGCCGCGCCGAGGGGAAGGTCTCCGTCGTACTTCCAGCGGCGGATCGCCCGCGCTCCCGGAGCGTCCTCGCGGTAGGGAAAGCACGCGACGACGCGGCCGAAGGGCGGCGGACGCCGCGCGCACGTCTCGCAGAGCGGCGCGGCACCCGGCTCCGCACAGCGAGCGCAGGCGCGAACGATGCGGCCAAGGGAGCGATCGCACCCGCGACAGAGTCGCGACCCGCCGCGCGCGAGACGAAGCAGGTCGCGCCCGCAGAGCGGGCAGCCGGGTGGGTAGAGTATGGCCGCCAGAACGTCTACGATCCGCATCGGCAGGAGGAGAGGCTCCCGCCGGAGGTAGCCTCGCAGGGGTTCGAGGAGAAGGGCGAGCGCGGATTTCTTGAACGGCACGCCATGCCGCGCCGCCGGGTGGGGCGGTGACGATGATGCGCTTTTTGATCGGCGTTGGGCTGGGCGCGGTGGTCATGTACTGGTACCTGACCGGCGAGATTCCTTTTCGCGACGAGGTCGAGGGCTGGTTCGAGAGCACCGCGAGGTCGTATAGCGGGGCGGGGCACGTGGCCGAGGCGGACCGGCTGGTCCTCCCGAGGCGCTGATCCTCTCCGGCTCCGCCCGCGCGGGCCGGCCCGACCGGAGCCGAGAGAACGATGGACCTACCGATCATCGAGCGACTGAAGTCGGAGCTCGCCGAGCTCCAGCGCGAGCTCGCGCACGACCTGCCGAAGCGCCTGGAGGAAGCGCGCGCACACGGCGATCTCCGCGAGAACGCCGAGTACGACGCCGCAAAGAATCGCCAGGGCCAGCTCCGCGCCCGGATCGGCCAGATCAATGGGCGCCTGGCCGAGCTCGCGACGTTCTCGATCGCGCGCATCCCGCGCGACAGGGCCGCCTACGGGAGCCGCGTCACGGTCGAGGACCTCGATTCCGGCGAGGAGAGCGAGTTCAAGCTCGTCTTTCCGGAGGAGGTCGAGACGGGGGCCAACACCGTCTCGATCAGCTCGCCCATCGGAAAGGCCCTGGTGAACAAGGGCGTCGGCGACGAGGTCGTCGTCCAGACCCCCTCCGGCCGCCGTACGCTGTCCGTATTGGCCCTCGTGACCCTCTTCGACGGGCAGAGCTGAAGAGCCCCCGCGCGACCCCGGCCGGGCGGAGTTTCCCGTTACTTTCCGAGCGGTTGTCGCTTTGTACAGGGCGTGCTACAGACGCCCTGTCCTCGGCCGTCGGAGAGTGGGTCCATGCCCGCTTTTTTTGTTTTTGGGGCCCGCCTCGCGCGGGCTCTTCTGCGACTGCGGGGGGCGATCAGGGAGAACGCGCATCGATCAGGTGTCACAAACCGTGGCGGGGCTCGTAGAGCCGGTGGCCGAGGCCCATGGCCTCGAGCTCGTCGACGTCGAGTTCCAGCCGGGGGGGCGCAGGTCGATTTTGCGCTTGCTACTGGATCGTCCGGGCGGGATCACCGTCGACGATCTGGCCGCGATGAGCCGCGAGGTCTCCGACCTCCTGGACGCCCACGACGCGGTGCCGGGCGGCTACACGCTCGAGTGCTCGTCGCCCGGTGTCAATCGGCCGCTCAAGAGCCGCCAGGACTTCTCTCGCTATTGCCGGAAGGTC
The DNA here is from genome assembly GCA_016874795.1 of Deltaproteobacteria bacterium. Classification (GTDB taxonomy): domain Bacteria; phylum Desulfobacterota; class Binatia; order UBA12015; family UBA12015; genus VGTG01. The sequence continues at coordinate 15,490 of VGTG01000113.1, forward strand.
GTGCGGATCCGTACGAGCGCGCCGATCGCAGGGGCGCGCAACTTCACCGGCGAGCTCCTCGCGGCGGACGACGACGGCGTCGAGATCGACGACCGATCGCACGGCCGGCTCACTCTCCCGTATGGCGTGATCCAGAAAGCTCACTACGAGCACGACTTCGCCCACGACTTGCGGGGCGAGCGAAACTAGGCGCTCGAGGAGATCGACGATGGAGCTTCCGCTCGGCCGGGTCATCGAACAAGTCAGCAAGGAGAAGCAGATCGATCGCGACGTCGTGATCGAAGCGGTGGAAAGTGCCATGGTCCAGGCGGCGCGCAAGATGCTCGGCGCCGAACGCCAGATCGAGGCGAAGTTCAACCCCGACATCGGCGAGGTCGAGCTGTTCGAGATCAAGCGGGTCGTCGACGAGGTCGTCGACCCGCTCACCGAGATCACGCTCGAGATGGCGCGCCGCGACTACGACGAGGAAGCCGAGGTCGGCGACGAATTCCTCGCGAAGCTTCCACGCAGCGACTTCGGCCGGATCGGCGCGCAGGCCGCGAAGCAGGCGATCATCCAGAAGGTCCGCGACGCCGAGCGCGAGATCATCTACAACGAGTTCAAGGATCGGAAGGGCGAGATCTTCTCCGGCATCGTCCAGCGCTTCGAGCGGAAGAACATCATCGTCAACCTCGGCCGCACCGACGCGATCCTGCCCGAGCGCGAGCAGATCCCACGCGAGCGCTATCGTCAGGGCGACCGCATTCGCGCCTACATCTACGACGTCGACCTGACCGCGAAGGGCCCTCAGATCGTCCTCAGCCGGACCCATCCGAACCTCCTGATCGAGCTTTTCCGCCAGGAGGTCCCCGAGATCTACGAGGGCATCGTCGAGGTGAAGGCGGCCGTGCGCGAGCCGGGCGGCCGCGCAAAGATCGCCGTCGTCTCGCACGATCGCGACGTCGACCCGGTCGGCGCGTGCGTCGGCATGCGCGGTACGCGCGTGCAGGCGGTCGTACAGGAGCTCCGCGGCGAGAAGATCGACATCATCCACTGGACGGCGGACCCGGCGGAGTTCGTCTGCCGCGGGCTCGCGCCCGCCAAGGTGTCGAAGATCATCCTCGACGAGGACGATCACGCGATGGAGGTGATCGTCCCAGACGACCAGCTCTCGCTCGCGATCGGGAAGAAGGGTCAGAACGTCACGCTCGCTTCGCGCCTCACCGGCTGGCGGCTCGACGTCCGCGGCGAGTCCGAGGCGGACGAGGAGGTCCGGCAGTCGCGCGCGTCCCTCACGTCGATCACCGGCGTCAGCGACGTCACTGCCGAGCTCCTCATGCAGCACGGCTTCAAGTCGGCGGAGGAAGTCGCGCAATCCGATGCGGAGGCGATCGCCGAGGTCGAGGGCATCGGCCCCGAGCGGGCCGTCGGGATCCTCGATGCAGCGCGCCGCCACGTCGAGGAGAGGCGCGTCGCCGCGGAAGCCGCCGCGCGCGAAGCGGCCGCGCTCGAGGCGAGCCGTCTCGCCGCCGCGGAAGCTGCCGAGAGCGACTCCGGCGCGGACGTCGACGAGCTCTCTGCACCGAGCGAGGGCTCGGACGATCTCGCGAGCGGCGCTCTCGACGCGGCGGAGGAGGAGAAGATTTGAGCGCTCCGCGACGCGAACCGAAGCGCGCGACGCGTGGACGTCACGTACCGATGCGTACGTGCGCCGGCTGCGGCGAGCGCGCCGCACAGGACTCGATGCAGCGTCTCGGCGTGACGCCGCAGGGCGGTCTCGAGTGGCGGCGCATCGGCGGTAGAGGTAGCTATCTCCATTCGGAGGGGGCTTGCGCCGAGCGTTTCGTCGCGAGCCGGAAGATGGTGTTGGGGCTTCGTGTTCGGGTGTCGCGCGCGGTGCGGGAAGCGCTGCTCTCCACGGCTCCCAAGTCGTCGCGGCGCGGTTGAACCCGAAGGGACCTGAGAATCATGGCCAAGAGGATCCACGATCTGGCGAAAGAGTGGGGGATGCCGAGCAGGGATCTCGTCGCCAGACTGGAGGAGCATGGCATCCACGGGAAGCGGACGACCGGTGCCCTCAGCGACGAGGAGGCCGAGCGCATCCGCGACGCCCTGGGCCGTGGCCCGGCGGGTCAGATCCGCGTCGGCGATGAGCGCGTCGTCAGCGATCGACTCGTCACGGCGCGCGAGGCCGACAAGGAAGTCACGACGCGCGAGCGCGTCGTCGAGGCGCGTGTTCGGCACGACGTCATCCGGCGGCGTACGCGCACGAAGGTCGAGGTCGTCGAGAAGCGCGACGCGCCGGCGCCGTCGGCGGAGGAGTTCGACGACGGAAGCCTGATCGATCTTCCCGATCTCGACGGCGCTGCCGAGCGGGCCCCGGCGCACGAAGCGGCCGAGGCACGCGACACGAGCGCGGCGAAGGAGCATGCTTCCGTCGACGAGGAATTCGACGCGTCGTTGCTCGATCTTCCCGCGGCAGAGGTGCAGAGCGAGCCAGAGCCCGCGCCGGAGCCCCTGCGCGAGACCGTCGCCCCGAAGGA
>VGTG01000114.1 GCA_016874795.1 Deltaproteobacteria bacterium
TGCTGCGGGTGCCGGTGCGGGCGCCGCAGAGGCTGCTGCGGGTGCCGGTGCGGGCGCCGCAGAGGCTGCTGCGGGTGCCGGTGCGGGCGCCGCAGAGGCTGCTGCGGGTGCGGCTCGCAAGGGAGCAGGAGCGGACGGAGGAGGTGCTGCAGCCGCCGGCGGCGCCGCTGCGGGTGCAGGCGCCACGGGCTGCGGTGCGACCGGCGGCGGTATCGGCGCTGCAGGTACAGCCGGACGCACCACGGCTCCGGTCGCGTCGACGACCTGCACGCGCCGCGGATCCCCGACGAGGATCTCGAGCCGTCCGCCGAGGTCCGAGACCCGGCCGATCGCGCGAACGCGTTGCCCCGCGAACCGGCTCACGAGGTCCACGGCGCTCGGACCGATGAGCGGCGGCGCGATCGCGATCACGAGGCCGCCGTCCGGATCTTCTCCCGCCGGCACGAGGACCGCCTCGCCGTCGGCGACGCGCGCGCTCGCGACCGTCGTCTCGACCGTGACGAGCTCGCCCGAATGCTGCGAGACCTCGGCGAGAGAGATCGTCGGCGGCTCGGGTGCGATCCCGAGCGGCCCGAGGCCGCCCGACTCCGAGGAGCGCTTCGCGCCGCACCCCATCCCCAGCAGCGAAGCGACGAGGCCTACGACGACCGCGGCCACGACCGCGCGCGCAGCGCGCGGCCGAGCGGAGAGCGAGCGGGGGAGTGGGGCGGGTGCGGCTTCGCCGCGGCCGCGGCGAGGGGGCGGCGCCCCCTCGCTTCGATCACCCTCAATGGAAGTTCGTGTCATATCCGGTCGTCTCACTCTCACCGAAGCCCTCGCGAACGGCCGCGATGTTGGCGGGAAACACTGGCCCGTCCAAGCGCTCCGCGTGGACGACGTAGGTATCGTCGGGAAGGCCGTCGATGCGGAACCCCCCGTCGGGCTCGGAGTAGGTCGAAGCCTCGACCCGCCCCGAGATGTGCGTCGCGACCACGTGCGCGAGGAAGACGCCGGCGTCGTCGCGCGTGACGCGCCCCGCGAGACTGCCGCGCCCGGCCGGGAACGTGCCCTCGGGATAGAGCAGGCCCGCCCCGATCGCGTCGTCCGTCTCCGGGGTCCGCTGGTGGACGTCGCGACGGTCGGTGAAGGGCGCCATCGTCGCGCGAATCAACCCGCTGTGCTCGAGGCCGATCAGATGGCCGACCTCGTGCGTCAAAACAGATTCCAGGTCGTACTCGCCCGCAGCCGCATCGATGCGCGTGCTGAACGGGACGTCGCCGCTGAGCACGATGTCGGCATCCGTGATGCGCCCGTCGCTCAAGCTGGTCAGGAACGTCGCGCCGAGCACGCCCGTCCCGAGCTCGCCCGGCTGCGCGAACGTCACGAGGTTCACCCGATCGACGGAGCTGTGCTCGCGCTGACGCACGGTGCCCTGGAACGCGAAGCGGATCGCGCTTTCCTCGAGTCCTTCCCAGCGGCCGAAGACGACGCTCGTGACGTCGAGCACGCTCCTCTCTCCGGCGAGCTGGTTCGGCGTCGCGCGCGTCAACGTCCACGGGATCGGCGCCGAGAGGACGCCGTTCAGGGCCCAGCGGCGCGCGAGCCCCTCGCCTCCGGGGACGAGGAGGAAGCCGTAGCCGTGCGCCCGTGGTGCGAAGAGCAGGAGCATCAGCGCCGCGGCGGCCGCGCTCTTGCGCATCAGCGATCGCGCTCCGCGAGCCGTCGCACGCGTCCGAGGAAGTCGTCCACCCGACGCAGCCCGCCGGACTCGAAGCTCTCGCCGAGATGCGGCGATACGCGGACGACCGGTGGACCGGCCGTCGCCTGCACGACCGGCAGGTAGCCGAGCGCCACGCCGACGACGCGGAGATTCCCGTCGTCTCGCCTCTCGAGGAAGAGCACGACCTCGTCCCCTTCTTCGGAGAGCGGCGCGCCCGGCACGATCGCGTCGGTGCCGTCGAGGCTGCCGCCGAGCTGGCGCACTTCGATCTCCTTGCCGGGATTCCCCTTGACCGCCTCGAGCACCTCGAAACGCGCGACCGACTCGATGCCCCCGCCACTCGTCCGCGTCGCCGTGCGATCGATGCACCGCGCCCGGACGACGGTGTCCGAAACGGACGTCATCTCGCCGAGCGACATCGCCGCGAGCGTCAGCGCCCCGGCCGATCCCGCCGCGAGGGCGAGCACTGTCGCCGCGCCGATGGCCCACGCAGACCTTCTCCGTGTGCGTGCCACTCAGACCACCTCGAGCCCGCCGGAGAAGATCGAGTAGTGCGTTCCACGAAACACGATCAGCGAGTAGAGGCCCGGAGGAGCGGATTCGGGAACGGTCAAGGAGAGGACGGCCGCCGGCATCGGCTCGATCCCTCCACCCTGCGTCATCGCATAGCGCACCAGGCGCACCGGGATTCCGACACCGACGACGAGAAACCCCGTACCCTCGACGAGGCCCGGGCCCATCACTCCGATGTCGATCGTCGAGCCTCGAGCGACGGTCGCGCCCGTCGTGCGCAGCAGGATCCGCCCCTCGCCGTCCGCGATTCCCACCGCGAGGATGTTGAGGTCTTCCGGCGCCGAAGCGGGCACGGCGACGTCCGCGAGCGTGACGAGGTCCGGCTGCACGGCGACGGGCCGGCACGAGCAGGCGAGAGCGGCCGCGACGCAGAGGAGGCCCCACGAGCCGGCGCGTTTTCGGCTCCGCCGCACGGTGCCCTTCCATAGCCTGCGCCGCAACGGGACGGAAGCGAAGTTGAATCCCGCGGGATGCCCGGTTAGGACGGCGGGATGCGGTTCTTCCGGCACCGAGCTCTCGTCGTCGGTCTCGCCCTCGTCGCCAGCGCCTGCAGCCAGGAGATGGCCGAGGAAAAGGCGCGCGCCGCCGCCGAGGAGGCGCAGGAGGCGATCAAGCCGATCGACGACGGCGCCACGGAGCAGGACGTCGACGCGGAGACCATCAAGAAGGTGCAGCAGCAGCTCACCTCGCTGAAGGAGTACATGGGCCCGATCACCGGCGAGCTCGACACGGTGACGATCAACGCCCTCGAGGCCTTCCAGCGGAAGCAGGACATCACCCCGGACGGCCGCTTCAACCCCGAGACGCTCCAGGCTCTCGACGCCGCCGCCCCCGCGAAGAGCTGACCTTTCCCGGAGGACTTCCCGAGGTGCGATCCGCGCGCGCAGCGCGCGGCCGAGCGCAGCGAGCGCGGGAGTGGGGCCCCGCGTGGCTTTGCCGCGTGGGGCGAGGGGCGCGTGCCCCTCGTTAAACTAGATTCCTCTGCGGGTCAGGAGGGCCTTCACGGTCTCGGCCATGATCCGCATGTCGAGCAGCAGCGAGTAGTTGTGGATGTACGCGAGGTCGTACTTCAGCTTGTACGCGGGTGACGTGTCGTACTCCCCGCGCACCTGCGCGAGACCCGAGAGCCCCGGCTTGACGAGCCAGCGCTCGCTGTAGCCGGGGATCTCGCGCACGAGATCCTCCACGAACTCGGGACGCTCCGGTCGCGGCCCGATCAAGCTCATCGTTCCGTTCAAGACGTTCAGGAGCTGCGGAATCTCGTCGATTCGCGTCGCGCGCAAAAATCGTCCGGCCGCCGTGACGCGCCCGTCTCCGTGAAACGCCATCACCGGGCCGGTCTCGCTCTCGGCGTCGGTGCGCATCGTGCGAAGCTTGTACATCATGAACTCACGCCCGCCCTGCCCAACGCGCCGCTGCTGGTAGAAGATCGACCCGGGCGACGTGAGGCGGATCGCGAGAGCGGCCAGCATGCAGACCGGAGCCGCGAGAACGAGGAGGAGCGTCGCGAGCACGTAGTCGGTCACGGCCTTGATCGCGAACGCGACGTCCTCGCGCGGATCGCGCGCGATCTCGATCAGCGGCACGTCGTCGATCGAGAGCGAGGCGAGGCGGCCGATCAGAAGCTCGTGCACCGACGGCACCACGGCGACGCGTGGCGGGAGCGGCACGTCCGTCTCGCGCAGCACGCGGTCGAGGATCCCTTCCCGTCCCGACTCCGAAGGGACGAGGATCACCTGGTCGACCCGCCCCTCGCGGGCGATGCGTGAGAGGTCACGGATGTTGCCGAGCCAGCGGAGGTCCGAGTCGGGCAAGCGCTCGCCGGCGCGCCCGAAGCCCTCCGTGCGCACCGCCCCGACGATCTCGACCGGATGCCCCGAGGCGTTCGACTCGAGGAGAAGCCGCGCGAGCTCGACGACCTCCGTCGCTTGACCGACGAGCGCGATGCGCATCGGTTCCCCGCCCTTCCGCAGCACTCGTCGCGCGACGACGCGCGATCCGATCACCAGCGAAAGGTTGACGAGCGTGAAGATCAGGAGCACCGAGCGCGGGAACATCAAGTCGCCGAAGAAGTACCAGCCGGTGATCACGAGGAGCTGCACGCCGAGTGCGAGGAGCGGCGCGACGAGAAGGCTCAGCTCGTGGCGCAGGAGCCGCGTGTCGTAGAGCCCGAAGAAGTAGAGCAACGGAAACTGCGTCACGAGCGCGACCACGAGCGCCGAGTGCGGGCCTGCGATCAGCTCCGGCGGCAAGAGGCTCGTCGTCATCGGCAGCGGAACCCAGATGCGGAGGAAGAAGGCGACCACGTAGGCGATGAGAGCCGCGAGCGCGTCGTGGACGAGAAGCACGGCCAGGATGCGCTGCTCGATCGATCGCCACCAGGCGGGACGCAGATCCTCTCGAGACGAGGGCGGGAACAGCTCGCTCGGCGCCCGGCTCGTCTGGCTCGTCTGGCTCGTCGGGCTCGTCGGGCTCGTCGGGCTCGTCGGGCTCGTCGGGCTCATCGGATTCAGCCTGCCGAGCTCCACGTGCCTTCTCCCATCCCGAGCCGCCGCGCCGCCGCGATGCGCCGGTAGAGGCCCTCTCGCGACCACAGGTACCCGTGGGTCCGGTAGAAGTGAAGCAGACCCCCGAGATGGCGCCAGGCGAGCTTCCCGAGCCGCCAACGCGTCACGCGCTGGCACTCGTGGTGGACCAGAGCCTCGCCGACGAAGACGACGCGCCAGCCCGCGAGCTGGAGGCGAAGGCAAAGATCGACGTCCTCCGGACCGTAGAAGATACGGTCGTCGAGCCCGCCGATCGCGCGCAGCGCCGACATCCGGATCACCTGGCAGGCCCCGACGACGTAGTCGACGTCGCGCGTCCCGCGATGATCGAACGAGGCGAGCTCGACCTCGCGCAGGAAGCTCTCGCCGAGGCGCCGCGGGAGCTGCCGCGCGAGCTTGTCGCGCAGCGTCGGAAAAAGCTGGCAGCTCGGCTGCACACCGCCGTCAGGCAGGACGAGCCGTGGTCCGCAGAGCCCGACCGACGGCTCCGCGTCGAGGTAGTCGAGGAGGCGACCGAGCGCGTTCGGCTCGACGACCGTGTCGACGTCGAGAACGATCGCGACCGGCGCGCGCACGCGCTCGAGCCCCTGGTTGCGCGCGGGAGCAACGCCGCGGTTCGCGTCGTTGCGGATCAGCTCCGCCTCCGGCGCGCACGTGCGAACCAGGTCCGGCGTGCCGTCCTCGGAGCCGTTGTCGATCACGATGAGCTGCGCGCTACGGCCCGGTGCGGCTTCGCGGAGCGACGTCAAGCACGCCTCGACGTGCCGCCGCGAGTTCCACGTCAGGATGACGACGGCGTAGTCCGGCGCGGTGCCCATGCGGCTCACTTCCCACTCGGCGCGGACGACTTGCTCGTCTGCACCGTCGACCACGCCACCTCGCGTCCGCGCCACGCGGCGATCTCGGCGGCGACACGCGCGACGCCGCGAACGCCCAGGTTGAGCGCCGCGAGCGGCCACTCCCTCGGTCCGACCGAGCGCAGCATCCACTCCCAAGGGTAGCGCGCAATCGGCCCGTTCGGCACGCCGCGCCGGCGGCGCTCCGCACGGATCTGGATCTTCCCCGCCTCGGTACGGAGGCGCTCCCGGAAGTAGTCGGCGAGCGTCGCCGCGGGCCGGTACCGCACCACCGCCGACCACACGGACAGCACCGCGCCGGGCCCACGCGAGCCGATCTCCGCCGAGAGCCAGCCGTCCTCGAGGAGGAGACCCTCGGGCATGCGCAGCACGGCCGAGGAGCGCATCAAGTAGAGAGGACCGCGCACGACGCCGAGATCGAAGCGATGTGGCAGAGCGGCGGCACGTGCGACCCAGCCGGCTCCCGCGAGGTCGGGCTCGAGCCGCGCCGTAGCGACGATCGCCTCGGGTCGCGACTCGAGCGCCTCGGCGAGATGGACGAGCGCCTCGGGAGCCGGCTCGACGTCCGCGTCGCAGAACGCGATCCACGGCGTGTCGCACGCGGCGCGAAGGCGGTTCCACGCGGTCGCCTTGTCGGCGCGCTCGGTCACGAGAACGTCCGTCCGCCCTGCCCCGCTCGCGGTGCGCGCGAAGCGCTCGACCTGCTCGAGCGCCGCCGAGCCGCGCATTCCGTTGACGCAAACCGAGAAGCGCACGGCGTGCCCGCGCTTCTCGAGGAGACGCGCGCACATCCAGAGCGCTTCGAGCGTGCGCGCGACCGACGGCTCGTCCGACTTGCACGGGACCGCGAGCGTCACGGCGCTCCGTCCCGCCGCCTCGACGAGAGGTGTCGCGCTCACGAGCGGACCTCCCGCGGCGCGGGTCGCTCCGGGAAGAGCTCCGGCGGAGCGCCCAGGGCGACGCGCGCGAGGGCCGTGTAGCGCTCGGCGAGCGGCGACCTCTGCAGCCGGTACCGGAGCGCCCGGAAGCCGAAGCTCGCACCGGCCGCGACCCGGAGCGTCATGCGGGCGAGCCAGCCGTGCCGCCGGTCGTAGAACTGCAGGCTCGACGCGAAGATCGCGGCCGCGCGGCGCTCCTGCAGGAGCACGCGCCCGGCCCGGTTCCCTTCATGCTCGACCGACACCCACGGCAAATAGACGACGGAGCGGCCCGACTCATGCACCCGCTCGCACAGGTCCATGTCCTCCGCGTAGAGAAAGAATCGCTCGTCGAAGCCGCCGAGGGCGAGGAGCTCCTCCCTCCGGCCGAGGAGGAAGACGCCGTGGCACCAGTCGATCTCGACGGGCTCGCGGCCCTCGGGCGCCCGGACGCGCTCGGTCCAGCGTCCGCGACGGAGCGCCCGGAGCGAGAAGAACGGCTCGACCGTCGGCACGACCTGGCCTTGCGGGTCCCGCACCGCGACGCCGACGAGCCCGACGCCGGGCCGCGAGGACAGGACGGAGACCGCCGCTTCGATCGCCGGCTCGTTCGCGCGCGCGTCTGGATTGAGGAACAGCACGAGACGGCCGCGCGCCGCCCGGAGCCCGCGGTTCGCCGCGGTCGAAAAGCCGAAATTCGCGCCGTTCGCGATCCAGACGACGTCTGCGCCGAACGAGCGCGCCTCCACCTCGCTCGCGTCGCTCGACCCGTTGTCGACGACGATCACCTCGCGACCCGGCGCGACCGCGCTCGCGAGACAGTCCCGGAGATAGTCGGCGCCGTTCCAGTTGACGACGACGACGCTCAGATCCGGTGCGGCCGTCACGAAGGACGGCTCCCGAGCACGCGCGGTCACGTCCAGAACCGGATTCCGCGGTAGGCGTGGCACGCGTCGCCGAGGATCAGCCGGTACGCTCTCGGGACCTCGGTCGACAGCCGGTCGAGGTCGTAGTCGTTCGTGATCCGCTGCGTGACCTCGGCGAGCTGCGCACGGATCTCCGCGATCGCGCGCTCCGCGCCGCCGCTCAGCTCGAGCACGTGGTGCGCGTGCGAGTAGCCGAACATCTCCGTCAGGTGGCCGAAAAAGGTCAACTTCGCCGCGTCGGCGTTCAAGCGGATCATCGGGTCGCTTCCGGGCAGGCTCTTGTCGATCAGGACCGGCTCGAGACGCGCGCGCACGAGCGTCGCCTCTACGAGCTTCTCGACGTGCGCCTCGAGCCCGTCGGCGCGGTAGCCCCAGCGGAGCGCATCGATCAGCCCGTAGAGAAGGTGCGTTCCGTTGCACGCCGTCGAGTGGATCGCACTCTTCTGGTAGAGCTTCTTCCCCTCCATCACTTCGAAGACCCCGGCGTACGCGGTCTCCGCCTCGCTGAGGTGCTGGCGCACGACGTCGGCAACGGCGACCTCGGTACCGCGCGCCGTCGTGAAGCGGTCGCGATCGGGCGGGAACTCGTTGCAGAGGACGCTGACGACCCATGAGAGCTCGTCGCGAATCTCCTTCGGCTCGAGCAGGGCGGTCCCGCCATCGATCAGCTCCCGCCGCGTATAGCGCCCGACGGGCGCGACGAACGCTCGCTCCTCCGGCACGCCGACCGCCTGCATGATCTGGAGCACGTGGAAGGGATGCCGTTCCGCAGCAAGCGGAAAGTACGGATACTGCCGCATGTCGACGGTCTCGACCGCGAGGGTCTCCGCGACGAGGTCGTCGAGGAGGTTCTTTCCGTCGCGATCGAACTCGCCCCCGAGGGCGAGGACGACGTGCATCTCGATCCACGCGTCGCGCAGCGGCACGGCGCGGCGCAGGATCAGCTCGTGGAGATGCTCGGCGGTGCGCTCGTCCTGCTCGCGATCTCCGACCGCCGCCGCGGCCGCCGCTCGGGTCGGCGCACCGCTTTCGCTCATCGGGCTCGCCGGACTCGTCTCGCCCGGCTCGTTCGCCAAAGCGGAGAAAGCGCGCGGCAGAGCGGCGCTCGCGAGCGCACCGGCACCGAGCCCCAGAGCGGCTCTCCTCGTCAGCTTCACGCGCCCCCCGTGCGGGCGCCGCCCGCGGTCTCGACCGGAAAGAGATCGCCCGCGCCGAAGAGCGCGGCAAGCTCGCGCTGGCGCCGCGCGTACTCCTCGCCCGCGATCGCGGGCTGCCACGGATCGCCGAACAGCGGCGCGACCTCGACGTCCGAACGGCGACGCCGCTCGCGAAGCTCGGCACGGCGGAGCTCCGCCCCGGGAAGACCGTCGATTGCGGCGACGAGGCCTTCGGTGCAGGCGCGGCGCCGCGCGGGATCCGTCGCGAGCCGCGCGCGCTCGCCGAGAAGAGCGAGGGCACAGTGGAGCACGCGAAGCGCCCGCTCGTTCTCGTAGTTCTTCGCGACGCCGATCAGCGCATTCCTCTCGAGCAGCGCGAGGCGCCGCCCTGGCGGCAGAACCGCCTCGGTGCCGTGCTCGCGATGGAACACGCGCGCAGCCGGTGCGATCACGCACTCCTCGCCCAGGATCCAGAGCCGCCAGCCGAGGTCGACGTCCTCGTAGTAGGCGAAGTACCCCTCGTCGAAGCCGCCGGCGTCGAGGAAGACGTCGCGGTCGACGAGCATCGCGGCGCCGCACGCGAAGAGCGACGGGAACGGCTCGACTTCGCCTTCACGCGATGCGGCGAGCGTGCCGTAGCCGCGCGGCGCCCCGTGTCCGAAGAGGCTCATCGTCCCGCCGTCGAACTCGATCCGCTCGCCGTCCGAGGAAAGGATGCGCCCGCCGACGCAAGCGGCTCCCGTCCCCTCCGCCGCGGCGACGAGCGCGCGCAGGAAGTCGGGAGCGACGCGCACGTCGTTGTTGAGGAAGCAGACGCGCCGCGAAGCCGCGGCGGCCGCGAGGCGGTTGCAGGGGGCGGCGAAGCCGTCGTTCCGCTCCGTAGCGAGGACGCGCACCTCCGGATGCGCGGCGGCGAGCCACTCGCGCGTGCCGTCGCTCGATCCGTTGTCGTACACGAGGACCGCGAGGTGCTCGCGCGGGTAGTCGATCTCCGCGAGCGAGAGAAGGCACGTCTCGAGAAGAGAGCGCCCGTTGCACGTCGGGATCAGCACCGACACGTCGGGGAGCGCGGGCTCCGGAGCCACGCGCTCTTCGTCCTCGACCGACGGAGGGCCCGGGAGCTCCCCGAGCTCGCTCACGGCTCGCCTCCGTCGCCGCCGTGCACACGCTCGGGAAGCGCCCGAAGCGCTGCCGCGAGGCTCGCGGCGTCGGCCGGCGATCCTTCGACGAGGTCGCGAAGCACCTCGCGATGCGAACGCCCCGCTCGATCGACGACGAGGAGATGGCGGTACACCGGCGGCGCCGCCGCGCGGAGCCCCATCGCCGCGTTGAACGCCTCGTTCGCCCGCGCGAAGCTCTGGTCCTGCCGCGGATGCGAGAGGAGCGCGTTCGCGGTCTGCATCGAGATCCACCCAGCAAGCGAAAGCGACGGCAGGACCGTGACGGAGGCGCCGCGCTCCGCGAAGAGCCGCGCCGTCGCCTCGAGCTCGGGATGCCCGTACGAGAGGTGCTCCGCGAGGAAACGGTGCTCGTAGCGGTAGCGATCGCGGATCATCTCGAAGAGGTAGCGGTCCGCCTCGACGACGCCCGGCGTCGCCCACGGATTCCCGAGCAGGAGGATCTCGTCCGTGACGCGCCACACCTCCTCGAGCCAGCGGTTCCGCTCGGCGGGCGGCACGTGCTCGAGAACGTCCTGCGCGCTCACGATCGAGAACGAGCGGTCCGCGAACGGCAGCCGGCCGTCGCCCGCGAGAACGCGGTGGCCCGGCACGTCGGCGCCCCGGCCGTCGACGACGACCACGTCGCGCTCGGGGAAGAAGTCCCCGGGCCACGCGAGATGGCCCGCGTCGCCGCCGAGAGTTCCACCGACGTCGAGAAGGGATTTCGCCGCGGGCGCCACGCGGCGTGCGACCTCGGCCGCGAGGGCGTAGCGCTCGTACAGATCGAACGGCAGCGTGCGGAGGAGCACTTCGCGGCTCGACGGCTTCGCGTCGAGACGGAGCGAGCGCAGCCGCGCCCAGCCGGCCGCGACGGCGAACCGCAGATGATGCCCGCCGGAGGGCAGCAGGAGCTTCGCCTCGATCGTCGCTCCCTCGGCCTCGACGACGACGCGTCCGTCGAGGGTCAAGCACATCGAAGCCGGGTCCGCCGTCTCGATCGTCGCCGCGACCTCGAGCGGCACGTCGCCCGCGTTCAGAAGATAGAGCATCGCCCCGTCGCCGACGATGCGGCTTCCGTCCGGCTCGGTCGCGCTGAAGTTGCTCCGCAGTGCCACCCGAAGCGTGGCGTCTCCGGCGACCTCGAGAACGGGATCGGGCGCGAGCGCGTCGAAGGAGACGCGCGGCGCGGGTCCCGTGCGGCGCGCGATCAGCTCGCAATTGAAGTCCGCCTGGAAGAAGCGAAGGCTCACCGCGAAGCCGGCGCGCTCGAGCTCGCGCACCCACCACGAAGGAGCGTGCTCCGCGACGTGCGTCGGCTCCTCGCGGTCGAACACCATGGGATCGGGCGTCGCGGCGAGGAAGAGCCCTCCCGGCCGGAGGATGCGCGCGACCTCCGCGAGGACGAGCTCCGGCGCGGGGACGTGCTCGACGAGATCGAATGCGCTCACGACCGCGAAGCTTGCGTCGGCGAACGGGAGGCGCTCGGCGTGCGCTTGCACGACGCGGCCTCGGGCGGGCTCCGCGTGCCGGTGGACCTGATCGAGCGCGTAGCGGCTCGCGTCGAGGCCGATCGCCTCGAATCCCGCGGCGCGCGCCTCGACGACGAGGAACCCGTAGGCGCACCCGAGGTCCAGCCAGCGCGCGCCCGCGCCGGCCTCGGTGCGCACCCAGTCCATCCAGTGCCGCCAGGTCGCATGCACCTGGTCGTACCCCTCGTGTGCGAAGCCGCTATTCGCACCGTGGAAGTACCCCTCGCCGTAGAGCTCCTGCAGGAGCGGCGAACCGAGCGGCTCGCTGTCGGAGCGTTCGAGCATCCGGTTCGGAGACTCTACCGACGCCCGCCGGGGGCTTCAAACCCGCCTACCGACGGCGCGGCAGCACGAGGAGAGTCGCGCACACCAGCAGCGAGAGCGCGCTCGCGGCGAGGCCGAAGCGGACCGAGCTCGGGTCGTAGACGAGCGCGACCTCGTGCTTCCCCGCGGGAACGGCCAGCGCCAGGAGAGCCTCGTTCGCGCGCACGAACGGTGTCGGCGCGCCGTCGATCGTCGCCTTCCAGCCCCGCGTGAAGAGCCGCGAGACGACGAGCGTCGCGGGCCCCGCCGTCTCGGTCGTGAGGACGAGCCGATCCGCGTGGCGCGCGAACACCGAGATCGTTCCCGAGCCGACCGGGAACGCGTCGGCGCGCTCGCCGCGCTCGAGACAGGCCACCGCTTCGCCGGGATGCTCGCGCAGGCAGTCGACGACGCCCCGCGTGCCGTCCCCGACCTGCACCAGCGTCGCGAGATACGCCTCACCGAGCGCGCCGGGATTCTCGTAGAGATGCGCGACTTCGTCCTGCCAGCGCGGCTCGAGACGCGCGAACGCGCTCGCACGCCAGGCGAGCTCCTTCGCTTCGCGCTCCGCCTCGACGTCGGGCGCCGCGGCCGGGCCGACGCCGCCGACGAAGACCTTCGCCGGCGCATCGCTGTCGACCTCGAGCGTCACCGTACCCGGACCGGGCGAGGCGTCGCCCACGGGAAGCCAGAGATCGTGCCAGCCGGAATCCGCCGGAATCGTCTCGTGCAGCTCGCCACCCGCGTGCGTCCCGGTCGCGGAGAAACGCACGCGCAAGCTCGCCGGCTCGGGCGCGGCGATGCCGGTGGCGAAGTGGCGGGGAAGCCGCGCGAGCTCGAAGACGAAGCGACACGGCGTCTCGCAGATCCAGTGGAAGCGGCGATCCTTGCCCCCGTCGTGCAGCCCGGCGCCGAGCGAGCGCGTGTCGAGCTCGAGCCCCCGTAAATCGCCGAAGAGCCGCTGCAGCCGGCGAGACGTCGTCATCGCGCGGACCGCCGCAGGGAGGTCGGCGGCCGCAAGCGGCGACCGCGCGGCGATCCAGCGCAGGTTCGTCACGTTCGCAGCCGGCGCGGTTGCGGCAAGCAAAGGATCCGGATCCGCGAGGATCCAGGTGACGCCCTGGCTCGGCGCAACGAAGCGGCCAACGAGGTCGACCGTCGCTCGCGGCGTCAGCACGTCGATCGAGCGGAGGTCACGCAGACCGAGCGCTGCGGAGACGAGCGGCGGCGCGAGCTGCACGGGGCCGGAGATCCGGCCGGGCCGCTGGCGCTCGAGGTCGCGCAGAGCTTCGACCCACGGCGCCGGCGCGTACGGGTCGACCCGCGGCGCGAAATCTCGCGGCACGAGCCAGAGGAGCTCCGCGACGACGAGGGCGAGACCGGCGGCGGCTCGTCCCGTGCGGGCCGAATCGAGCGCGAGTCCGAGAAGAAGCGCGAGAGCGAGATAGAGCGGGAAGCAATACTTGACGAAATTCACTCCGCTGAGGATCGGCACGTCGCCGAACGGAATCGGCAGCAGGCCATGGATGCGGAGCAGCTCGAGCACGACGGTCGCACCGAGAGCACGCGCGAGCCACCGCCCGCGCGCGCGCCAGAAGCCGAGGGCCGCGCCGGCGACGACGGTCAGCCCGGCATGGGGTAGACCGGCTGCCGCGTCGGCTCGCCCGGCCTGCCCTTCCGTGAGAAGACGCTGCAGCCCGGTCGCGACGTCGCCCGCGAGCGTCGAGAGGCGCTCGAGGGGCAACGTCACCGCCGACTGCGTCGTGCGTCCGACCTGCACGAGCCCGCTCGCGCCGCGATACGTCTCGAGGGACGGCAGGAGCGCGACGGCGGCGAGACCGAGCCCGAGCGCGAGCCCGACCGACCATCCCGCGACCTCGCGAACGCGAGCCCGGACGGGCGCGTCCGGTGCGTGGTCCCGGGATGCCGCGAGCAGCCAGACGAAGCCGAAGAGCCCCGCGACGACGGCACTCTGCGGCTTGACGGCGAGAAGCCCGAGGCCGATCGCGAGCGCGAGCAGCGCGATCCTCCGCCGGCCGTGCGCGCGGACGCCGAGCGCGGCGAGAAGCGCCGCCGGGACGAACACGTCCGTGTTGAGCGGATGATGCTCCATCCAGAGCGTCGTCTGTCCGGACAGCATCAGCGCGCTCGCGGCGCCGACCGAAGCGAGCGGACGAAGTCCGAGCCCGCGCGCGAGGAGATACGTGAAGAAGCCGAGGAGCCACGCGCGGCCGAGCCACGTCAGGTCCTGCATCCACGGCGACGGAGCGAGGTTCATCGGAAGCTGCAGCGGCGTCAGCGCTCCCATGTTCGGATTCCCGAGGAGCGGAAGCCCGAGCCCCTCGGCGTCGTTCCACAAGAGCCCGTTCCCGGTGAGCCCGCGATGCACGAGATAGGGCGCCGGCTCGTCCACCCACGCGGCGCCCTCGACGTCGCGCATCGGCGGCCGTGCGAGCGGCACCGGCGATCCGACCGGACCGCTCGGCAACACGCCGGGGACCCAGGCGGCAGCGGAGAGCGTGCGGTTGCCGAACAGCACGCCGTAGAACGCCGCGCCGAGCAGCAGCGCCAGGAGCACCGCCGCGCCGAGTGCCATGAGCGCACGGCTCGCGCGCGAAGCCGGTCGGGGCTCTGCGCCTACCACCGCGCGACGACCGCACCGGCCGTCATACCGCCACCGACCGCGTTCAGGACGAGCACGTCGCCCGGATGGAGACGTCCGTCTCGCGTCGCTTCGTCGAGCGCGATCGGGATCGAGGCCGCGGAGGTGTTTCCGCAGCGATCGAGATTGATGCCGACGCGGTCCTCGGCGATGCCGAGCTGTGAGACCATCATGCGGATGATCCGCGCGTTCGCCTGGTGCGGGACGAGGAGACGCACGTCGGACGGCGCGAGCCCCGCGGCGTCGAGCACCTCGCGCGTCAAGGCGACGAGCTGCTCGACGGCGGCACGGAAGACGTCCTGTCCCTTCATCCGCATCCAGAAGTCCGCATCCTCCGCACCGAGCTCCTCCGGCCGGCGCGCGCCCGAGCGCACGTAGAGGATCGGCCAGAGCTCGCCGAGTGCGCGCAGCCGGCACGCGAGGATGCCGCGCTCGGGACGCGCGGGCTCGCCGGTGAGGACGACCGCACCGGCGCCGTCGCCGAAGAGCGGCGAGGTGCCGCGGTCGTCGGGCGCGCAGAAGCGGCTGAGCGCATCCGCGCCGACGACGAGGACGTGGCGATGATCGCCGGCGCGGATGCCGTGGTCCGCGACCGAGAGTGCGTACGGGAATCCCGCACACGCGGCGGCGACGTCGAACGCGGGCTGCGTCGCGAGACCGAGACGCTCGTGCAGGAGACAGCCGAGAGAGGGAAAGAGATAAGGCCCGGACGTGGTCGCGACGACGATCGCGTCGACGTCGCGCGGCGCGAGCCCTGCGCCTTCGAGCGCCGCGCGCGAAGCGGTCTCCGCGAGATCGACGAGCGATTCGTCTTCCGCGAGGATCCGCCGCTCGCGCACGCCCGTGCGGCTCTCGATCCAGCCGAGCTCGACGCCGAGACGCGTCTCGACGGCCGCGTTGGCGACCACGGTCCGGGGAACGGCCGAGCCCACACCCGCGATCCGCGATCGCAGCACGCCCAGCTCTTAGCGGACCTCCCGTTCGGTCGCCATTTCCCGCGTCAATCCACGCGGGCGAAGAAGCGCCCGGGGCGATCGCGCCCGCTCTCGCGGTGCAGGCCTTCGCCGTTCTCGCGGATCGCGCTTTCCGGATAGTCCGCACCCCAGCAGGCGTCGGAGCCGTCGCGATGAAGACGCACGAAGACGGGGCCCTTCCCTTCGGCGCCGAGCGGCAGATAGGGAAGAGCGAGATCGCCGCCACGGCCGCGCACGAGGAGGCTTCCGTTCGCGCCAGCTTCGAGTCGGACGCGGTCGATGCCCGGTCCGTCGCCTCGCAGGCGATAGCCCTGCCCGATCGCTTGCCAGCCCGCTCCGCCGGGGATCGGTGCGTCGTGATCGATCGTGTCGGCCGGGAAGAAGTACATCGGCGAGTAGACGCAGAGATGGTAGTCGTCTCCCTCTCGCGGATCGCCGAGGTCGTCGGCGGCGACGTTTCCCTTCCACAGCCAGTAGAGCTCGTCGCGCTCCGCCTGATGGCTGCCGATCGGACGGCGACGGAGGAGGAACGTCGAGCTCTCCGCGTCGGCGCAATCCGCCGGCGTCGGCGGGCACGCGAGCTCGACGGGGCAGCTCTGCGGCAGCGGATCCCCGACCTCGCCCGGCGGCGGTTGCGGGCACGTCCACTCCGAGACCAGGATGTCGCGCTTGTGATTCTCGTCGCCGGGTACGATTTCGTCCGACGTGCTGCCGTAGGCGATCGTCGAGCCGTCGTCCGAGATCGCCGTACCGTCGCTGCAGCGGAACCCGCCCCTCCCCGAGGGATCGACGCTCAGGCGACGCAAGAGCCCCGTCCCGCGGTCGAAGACGAACACCTGCGGACCGAAGGGATCGCTCGGCGGAAGCAGGTATGGCGAGCGACTCGAGAAGGCGATGAAGCGTCCGTCTCCCGAGATGCGGGCGCCGTAGCTGTCGTCGAAGAAGCAGATCCAGGGCTGCCGCGGGTCGCAGTCCTGTGCACGCTTGTCGCGGGACACGATTTGCGTCAGCCCGGTGTCGCGGTCGTACACGAAGACGTCGCTCACCCAATCGCCCTTGAAATGCCCGAGAACGAGGGCCGGCTCGTTGCTCTGGAACGCGATCACGCGGCCGTCGTCCGAGATCGAAGGCGCTCTGCTGCGATGGCGCGCGGGAGAGCCGTCCGGCTGGACGGAGACGAGGTCGACCTCGCCCGTGCTGCAGTCGCGAACGTAGACGCGCTCTCCCGGCGTGGAGAGGGGCTCATCCAGAAGGTCGGTCGCCGTGCTCGCGAAGGCGACGACGCAGCCGTCTGCGGAGACGTCCGGATCCGTGCCCGTAGGCGCGATCTTCGTCGTCGTGCCAGTTTCGCGATCGTAGAGATAGATGCCGAGGTCGTCGTTCGGCTCGTCCGTCAAGTTCGAAGCCTCGCTCTCGAACGCGACCCAGCGCCCGTCGGCGGAGATCGCCGGGTTCAAGCTGATCGCGTCGGGATCGCCACCGCCGAAGGCGACGCTCACCCGCGCCGTCGTGCGCGCGACGCGATCGTGCACGAAGACGTCGCTGAAGCTGTTCTCGTCTCCTTCGACGAGGTTCGAGGCCTCGCTCGTGAAGACGACGAAGCGCCCGTCGCCCGAAAGGTCCGCTTCGCCGCTCGCACCGTTCGCCTCGAGCCCCGTCGAGTCGACGCTGACGCGTTCGGTCGTCTGTGCGAGGCGGTCGCGGACGAAGACGTCCGCGACGCCCTTGGTGTCGCCGGGTACGAGATCGTCCGCCCAGCTTCCGAACGCGACGTAGCGGCCGTCCGCGGAGATCGCGGGGACGTTCGACGACGCCTCCGGTTCGGAGCCGTCGGCGGCGACGCTCGCGCGCGTCGTGATTCCCGGGCTCTGCGCAAACGCAGCGCTCGATGCGAGGAGTGCTCCGAGGATCGCAGCCGCCGCGCACCTTCCCGAGCGCCCCGCGCCTCTGCTCTTTCTTCCTTCGTTTCTCGTCGTGGATGTCATCGTTTGGGCCCCCTGCCCTGCTTCGAATTCAAAGCGTTTCGAGATACGCGATCAGCGCTTCGCGGTCCTCCATGGCGAGCGCGAGGTAGCGCTCGCGCGCATCCGTCGCTTCGCCGCCGTGCTGTGCGATCGCGGCCTGCACCGTCGGCGCGCGGCCGTCATGCAGGAAGAGCCGTCTCTGCGAGAGTCCCCAGAGCGGCGCGGTGCGGAACTCGCCTCCCGTCGCGTCGCCCTGCTCGATGCCGTCGGCGAGCCCCTCGCCCATGTCGTGCAGCAGGAGGTCCGAGAAGAGACGGACGGGCTGCTCGTTCAACACGGCGACCTCGCTCGGTCCCGTGCGAAGCTCCGCGATGTGGCACGACGTGCAGCCGCTCGCCTCGAACAGCGCGGCGCCGCGCGCGGCGGCCTCGGAGCGATCGCCTTCCGGAAGCGGGGAGAGGAGCCGCAGGAACGCGGTCAGTGCTTCGAGGTGGACCCCGTCGTCCTCCGGATCGGCGGCCGTGTCGCACTCGACGCCTCGTCCGGGAAGCGCGGTCTCCTCCGGGAGGAGCGGCGTCGTGACGCCGATCTCCTCGAGCAGAGCGCGCGCGGTGAAGTCGCGGAGGCTCGGCTCGTGCGCC
>VGTG01000115.1 GCA_016874795.1 Deltaproteobacteria bacterium
GGCTAGCCTGCATTTCTCACCAGATCCCTACTGCGGCGGCCGATAGCACCGAATCTTCGCGAGCTTCTCCCTCCGGGCTCCTCGACGTACTGTTCAAGTACGCCTGCGTCGCCCTCCGGTCCGAGCCTCGCGAATCTTCCGCACTCTCGACCGCCTCGCGACGTGATCTGGTGAGAAATGCAGGCTAGGGCGGAAGAGGGTCCGGCTGGAACCTCGAGTCAGCCGCGCTGCAGGATCGCGACCGAGGCGTTCGCGCCGCGGCCCACGGTGTGCGCGAGTGCGGTGCGAGCGCCGTCGACCTGTCGCTTCTCCGCCGCCCCGCGGAGCTGCCACGCGAGCTCGACGATCTGGCCGAGCGCCGAAGCGCCGAGCGGCTCGCCCTTCGAGAGGAGGCCGCCGCTCGGGTTCACCGGCAGCTTCCCGCCGCGCTCGCCGACGCCTTCCTCGACGAACGCACCGCCACCGCCGCGCGCGCACAGGCCGAGCTCCTCGATCGAGAGGATCTCCCGTCCCGAATCGGTGTCCTGCACCTCGACGAAGTCGAGGTCGCGCGGGCCGAGCGAAGCCGTCTCGAACGCCTCCTTCGCCGCGAGCTCGGTCGGGCTCGGCGGGTCCTCGCCGATCAGGCCCGACATCGGCGTGTGCTCGCCGAGCGCGCTGCCGGGGAGGTGCGAGCGCACCGTCGCGGCGAGGACGCGCACCGGCGGTCCGATCGGTCCCGGCGCAGCACTCAGCACGACCGCGGCTGCTCCTTCGTTCGGCGAGCACAGCATGAAGAGCGTCAGGGGATCGCACACCATCTTCGCGCCGAGGACCTCCTCCTCGGTGCACGGCTTCCGGTACATCGCGAACGGGTTGTCGACGCCGTTCCGGTGGTTCTTGACCGAGACGCGCGCGAGGTGCGAACGCGTCACTCCCGACTCCTGCATCAGGCGCCGCGCGCGGAGCGCGAAGTAGGCGGGCGCGGGCGAGAGTCCCGCTTGCTCGCACCACGGCGGGAAGAAGCTCGAGCGGATGATCCCGCGCGGCATCTTCTCCATTCCGAAGACGAGCACCGTGTCGCGCTGTCCCGAAGCGACTTGCGCCGCTCCGAGCGAGAGCGCCGCGCCGCCGCTCGCGCATCCAGCCTCGACGTTGACGATCGGGACGCCCGACAGCCCGAGCGCCGTCAGCACCTTGTGGCCCGCGGCGACGCCCGTGTAGACCGTGCCGCAGAACGCGGCCTGGAAGCCGCCGCGCTCGACCTGGGCCTCGGCGAGCGCCGCGCGCACGGCGGACATGCCGAGCCGCGTGACGTCGAGGTCCGGGAAGCGGCCGAAGGGGTGGATCCCGACGCCCGCGACGTAGACGGGGCGCGCGCTCAAGCGGCACCGTCGTCCGGCCGGTAGGCCCAGCTCAGGATCTCGTTCCCTTCCTCGTCGGTGCAGAGCGGTGCAATCTCGAGACGGACGCGCAGGCCCGACTCGAGCGCGTCGAGATCGGCCGCGGCGAGACGCGTGACGACGCGCAGGCCCTCGGGCAGGTCGACGAGACCGAACCCGTACGGCACCGGGCCCGTGTATCCCGGCGGCGCCGTTTGCACGACGGTGTGCAAGAAGATCCGGCCGGTCGCGCCGACCGCCTCGACCGAGCCGGTCTCGGCCGAGCAGTAGGGACACGTTTCGGCCGCGGGAAAGTGATGACGCCCGCAGGCGCCGCAGCGGCCCGCGAGCAGTGCCGCGCCGCGCGGGTCGTCGGGCTTCGTGAAGAGCCCCTCGTGGATCGGCCGCGTCGCCACGGCGGGCTCATACCACAGCGTCGCGACGAAGCCGTAGCGGCATCCGAGCGGCTCCGGTAGACCGCGTGAGGATGGGCGGGGTCGAGACCGCGGAAGCGCGGACCTGCGCGAGCGACGTCGCCGAGTGCCTCGTCTGCGGCGCGCGCGAGTCGCGACCGCTGCACGGGAAGACGGACGGGCTCTGGGTCTGTCGGTGCGGCCTCGTGTTCGTCCATCCCCTGCCGACCGCTGCGGAGATCTCCGCGCGCGAGGACGACGCGTTCCACGGTGGCTTGATCGACGAGACCGCGGAGATGTTCACGGCGTACTACCGGAACTATCCGGAAGACCCGGTCGTACAGGGCTTCCGCGCGACGGTGCAGCGCCTGCACCAGCTCGTCGGCGGTGGAACGCTCGTCGACGTGGGGATCGGCACCGGTCTCCTGCTCCACCTCGCCGAGAAGGCCGGCTTCCGCGCGATCGGCTGCGAGATCGCGGCCGACGCGGCCGCGCGCGCACACGAGGAGTTCGGCGTCGAGGTCCGCGTCGGCGACTTCCTCGAGGAGCGATTCGACGAGCCGGTCGACGCGATCACCATGGCGGACGTCGTCGAGCACACGCGGAACCCGCGCCGCTTCCTCGAGCAGGCGGCTTCGGTCCTGCGACCGGGAGGAGCGCTCTTCGTCGCGGTCCCGAACCACCGCTCGACGCTCTACTGGGCGGCCGACGTCCTCGCGCGTCTCCCGGGCCTCAAAGGGCAGGCGCAGCGGCTCTACGTCCCGAACCACTACTGGTACTTCACGCCGAAGACGCTCGCGCGGCTCGTCGCGGAGTGCGGCTTCGAGGTGCGCGAGGTGCGCCGCGAGAGCCCGTATCTCGGACGCTATGCATTCTCTCTCCCGGTGAAGCTAGGCCTGGCGACGCTGATCACGCTCGGCCGCTGGGCGGGCCTGGAGGCGCGGGTCGAGGTCTACGCGGTTCGCCGGTGATCGGCGGTTTTCCGCGAATTGACTGGGCTTTGCGCGCGGTGCTACCAGAATTCGTGCGAGGCGAGCACGCTTTCCGCGCTCGTTCGGTGCGCGGCGAGCCTCTCCACCGCGGCCTCGGCACGCCTTCGAGAGCGACATGAATCTCCGGCTGGCGCGCTACATCGATCGTTGGGTGGGGCTCGGCGTCTGCCTCGTCCTGTGGGCGCTCGGGCGCGTCGTCGGTGGACGTTGGGCCGTGCCGCCGCTCCTTGCGACGACTCCTCCCGAGGGCGGTCCGCCGCCGCGGCCGCGTCGCCTCCTCGCGATCAAGTTCTACGGGCTCGGGAACGTCGCGATGATCCTCCCGACCCTGCAGGCGATGAAGGCCGCCGACCCGTCGCTCCAGATCGACTTCCTCACGCTGCCGGGGAACGTCGGCCTCCTCGAGCAGAGCGGCCTCGTCTCGCGCGTCCTCACGGTCGAGGTCTCGAGCTTCGGCGGTTTCCTCCGCTCGGCGCTGGCGCTCTTCTCGGCGCTCCGGAGCGGTTACGACGCGGTGCTCGACTTCGAGCAGTTCATGAAGCTCTCGGGCATCTTCTCCTTCGTGACCGGCGCGCCGGCGCGCGTCGGTTTCAACACGGAGGGGCAGGCGCGCGGCTGGCTCTACTCGCACCGCATCGCGTACGCCGACACGGACCACATGGTGGACATCTTCATGCGGCTCGCGAAGCCCTTCGGGCGCGCGATCGAGCCCGCGCCGCTCGTGCGGATCCACGTCGATCCCGACGATCGCGCGAGAGCGCTCGCCGCGGCCTGCGTTCCCGAGGGCGCGGCGCTCGTCGCGATGCACGTCGGCACCGGCCCGAACTACGACAAGATCGCTCTCAAGCGCTGGGACGTCCTGCGGTTCGCGCGTCTCGCGGACGTGCTGATCGAGAGCCGCCGCGCGCGCGTCGTGTTCACCGGCGTCGGCGCGGAGGAGCGCTTCCTGATCGACGAGGCGCTCGCCGCGATGAAGCACGGCGACGAAGCGCGCTCGCTCTGCGACGCTCTGAGCGTCGGCGAGCTCACCGGTCTTCTCGAGGCGTCCCGGTTCGTCGTCTCGAACGACACCTCGGTGATGCACCTGACGAGCCTCGTCGGCACGCCCGTCGTCGCCTTCTTCGGTCCGACGGAGCCGCGGATCTACGGACCGCGCGGGCCGTCCGACCTCGTCTTCTACAAGGGGCTCTACTGCAGCCCGTGTCTCTCGAACTACAACCTCAAGATGAGCCGCTGCGTGGATCCGGTGTGCATGCGCGAGATCGGCGTCGAGGAGGTGCTCGCCGGCATTGCGGCGCACTTCCCGGCGAACGAGCTCGCCGCCGGCGCGCGTGCGGCTTCCGTTTGAGATCGATCGGAAGGAGAAGCATGCGCGCACTCGTCACCGGATCCTCGGGCGTCCTCGGCCACAGCGTGGTTCCCCTCCTGGCCGAGCGGGGCGACGACCTCCACCTCTTCGACATGGTCTCGCCGCCCGAGAGCCTGCGCACGCGTCTCGCCGCCGTCGGCGGTGGCAAGGTGCACGTCCGCGAGATCTCCGGCGACATGCGCGATCCGGTGGTGCTCGGTAACGCGGCCGACGGCTGCGACGTGATCTACCACCTCGCGGCGGGCCAGCGGATGAAGCCGCAGTTCTCCTCGTTCTCCGAGGAGGAGATCTTCACGATGAACCTCGACGGCGTGAAGAACGTGCTCGCCACGGCACGAGGTCGGAAGATCCCGAAGGTCGTGTTCATCTCGAGCTCGGCCGTCTACGGCGTGCCGCAGGATCGGCTCGTCGACGAGGTCGATCATCCGAAGGCGCCGATCGGCGCGTACGGCCACTCGAAGCTCCAGGCGGAGGAGCTCTGCCGGAAGGCGGTCGACGACGGGCTCGACGTGACGGTGCTTCGCCCGATGAGCCTCTTCGGCGACGGCATGACGGGCGTGTTCGTGCTCCTCTTCGACTGGGTGCGGCGCAATCGGCGCGTGTTCCTCCTCGGACGCGGCGACAACCGCGTGCAGATGGTCTGCGCGGACGACGTCGCGCGCGCCGCGATCGCGGGCGCGGTGACGCCCGGAACGGCGGGGCTCGTCGTCAACGTCGGCTCGGATCCGGCGAAGGTCCCGAGCGTACGCCAGCAGGTCGACGCACTGATCCGTCACGCGGGCGCCTCTTCCTCGGTGACGGCGTTCCCGGCTTCGCTGCTCCGCACGGCCGCGCGGATGCTGAACGTCGTCGGCCTTTCGCCGATCGTTCCGGAGCACTACCTCCTCGCCGACCGGAACTTCATCCTCGACATCTCGCGTGCCCGGAAGCTCCTCCAGTGGGAGCCGCGCAGCGACAACGTGCAGATGACCTGCGACGCCTACGAGTGGTATTGTCGGAACTGGCAGACGGTGGCGCCGAAGCCCCATCCGGCGCTCCGGCTGCTCGAGGCCATCACGTGAAGCTCAGCACCTACGCCGCGCTCGCCCGAAAGGCCTTCGAGGCGAACTTTCGGCGGCTCGACCACCCGTTCAAGCTGACCTTTTGCATCACCTACTGGTGCAATTACAAATGCCAGACCTGCAACATCTGGCAGATGAAGCCGCGCGACGAGCTCCGGCTCGAGGAGATCCAGGAGATCTTCCGCAAGTCGCGCGACTTCCTGTGGGTCGACTTGACGGGCGGCGAGGTGACGCTGCGCAAGGACTTCGTCGAGGTCGCGCACGCGGTGATCGAGCACTCGCCGCACCTCCTGCTGCTCCACTTCCCGACGAACGGCTACCTCTCGGACAAGATCGTCGCGAACACGAAGGCGATCATGGAGCGCCGCCCGGAGAAGCTGATCATCACCGTCTCGACCGACGGCGACGAGGCGATGAACGACGAGAT
The DNA here is from genome assembly GCA_016874795.1 of Deltaproteobacteria bacterium. Lineage (GTDB taxonomy): Bacteria > Desulfobacterota > Binatia > UBA12015 > UBA12015 > VGTG01. The sequence goes on from VGTG01000115.1 coordinate 5,624, forward strand.
CCGCGGGATCGAGGGCGGGTGGAAGCGGCAGATCGAGACGTTCCGCCGGCTCCGGGAGATCCCCGGCGTCGAGGTCGTCCTCGGCATGACGCTCTCGCAGAAGAACGTCGACCACTTCCCGCAGGCGTTCGCCGCGGCGTCGCGCGAGATCCCGGACCTCACGTACCGCGACTTCCACGTCAACATCGTGCACGAGTCGCCGCACTACCTCGGCAACACGACGCTCGCGCTCCGGAAGCACGTGCCGCCGCGCGCGCTCCTCGACGCGGTGAAGAACGTGTCGCGCCTGCGTGGCGTCCCGCGCGGGCCGGTCGGCTACCTCGAGCGCACCTACCTCGAGCACGTCGAGCGCTACCTGATGACGGGGCGGACGCCGATGCGCTGCCACGCGCTCAGCGCTTCGTGCTTCATCGACTCGTGGGGCCAGGTCTTCCCGTGCACGATCTACGACCGGAAGATCGGCTCGCTGCGCGAGGTCGACTACGACCTGCGGCGCATCTGGGCCCAGCCGAACGCGGTCGAGACGCAGCGCGAGATCTGGCGCTACGACTGCCCGCAGTGCTGGACGCCCTGCGAGGCGTACCAGTCGATCATGGGGAACTTCCTCGTCCCGGGACGGCGGACGCCGTTCGGCGAGAAGGACGAGAGCGCCGACGCGGCCGCGGCTTCGCAGGCGCGCAGCGCCTGACGGCGACTCTGCCGGGCTCTCGAGCTCAGCCGGAGCGGAGCGCTCCCGCGAGCCACGCGCCGTAGTGCGCCTCCACCGCGGCGGCCGGAAGGGCGACGATCTCCGGTACGTCGTACGAGTGCAGCTCGCGGATCGCCGCGGCGAGCGCCTCGAAGCGATCGCGCGTCGTCTTCGTGAGCATCAGGACCTCGGCTTCGTCCTCGACCTTCCCCTGCCAGCGGTAGATCGAGCGCACGCCCGGAAGGACGTTCACGCACGCGGCGAGACGTCGCTCGACGAGCTCGCGCGCGATCCGCGCCGCTTCGTCCGTGCTCCCGACGGTCGTCAAGACGACGAGCGTCTCGTCGCCGGCTGCTTCGCGCGCCACGGTTCGCGCTTAGCGAGGCGGCCCGGAGCGGTCAATCGAGCGCGACTCCGTGCCGGGACGGACGACGACCTCGTACGTGCCGTCGTCGCTGCCGCCGCGGTAGACGAGGAGCCGCTGCGATTGCTGGTCATACGTCCAGCGACCGGCGGGTGAGACCTGCACGTCGAAGCTGCCCGCGTACAGCGGACGCGGCAGGTAGATCTCCGTCGGGTCCGGAGGCTTTCGCTTCGCGTCCTCCTCGAAGTGGAGACGGAGCTCGCGCGACTCCTGGTCGAACTTCATCTCCAGCGGGATGCCGGCGATCCGGCGTGCGTACGGATGCGCGAGGGCGTACGCGACGTCACCGATCTCGACGCGTGCACTCTCCTTGCTCTGCGGACGAAGCGCGTAGTACGCGCCGCCGATCCGGAGGCGATCGAGCTCCGCGAGGGATTCTTCGACGAAGGCGCGGCTCGAGCCGCGGTAGCCCGTGTCGTCGGGCGGCTGGTCGCCGCCGTACTCCCCGATCAGGAGCGGCGCGCGGAGCTGCTTCGCCTGCGCCGCAGCGACGTCGTACGTCGGGCCGAGGCCCTGGGCTCCGGGTCCGAAGCGCTGTCCGTAGAGGTGCGGCGCGTAGACGGTGCGGAAGCCGAGACGGCGCGCCTCGCTCGGCAGCGGCGCTCCCGGAGCGACGGGCGGCTCGAAGAGGATCGCGTTCCGGTAGCCGAACGTGCGCACGTTCGTCGCGAGCCGCCGGAAGAACGGCGTCAGGATGCCGTGGAGGAACGGCTTCTCCTCGAAGCAGCCCGTCCCGCTCGGCTCGTCGATCAGGTCGAGCCCGATCACGCGAGGGTCGCCGGCGTAGTTCCGCGCGACCACGCCCCAAGCGTCGAGGTAGTGGTCGAGGAGAGTCGCGCCTCCGGGGTCGCGCGCCGTCCAGAAGGCGCAAGCGGGATCGGCGCTCGTCGGCGAGTCGGAAGCGCGCGCCGCGCGCGCCGCGCGCGCCGCGGTGCGGCACACCCATTCCGGAACGGAGTCGTCGCCCTCGTCGCAGGCGCCGTACGGCCACGCGCGCATGCTGAGGACGATCGCCATGCCGTGCGCCGCCGCCCAGCGGAGCACGGGATCGACGCGCTCGATGAAGTAGTAGGAGGCGAAGCGCCGCGGGCGCGGCTCGATCTGTCGCCACGAGAGCGGCAGCCGGACGAGGTTCATCCCGAGCCGCTCCATGTCGACGATCGCGCGCTCGCCGTCGCCGCCGAAGTTGCCGACCGGCGCTTCGCCCTCGGTGAGCGTGTAGGTCGCACCGCGGAGGATCACGACGCGGCCCATGCGATCGCGGAAGAAGGTGCCGTCGTTCGTGATCTCGAGCGGCTCGAGCGTCGGCGGCGCGAGCGCATTGCCCCCGGAGCACGCGACCGCGAGGAGCGAGAAGAGAGCGAGAAGGGCGCGAGCCATTTCTCGACGACCCGAGCAACCGGAGACCGGCAAAGCAAGCGCGGCGCGTCCTCGGTCGGCGAGGGCTCGATCGTGGTCTCCGCGATCCACCAGATCCTCGCGGAGATGTGAGGCCCGGCCGGCGAGAGCTCACGCGCTCCGCCGGTCGAGGGTGCGGTACTGCAGCGCCTCGGCCACGTCTGCGGCGAGCAGCACGTCCCGCTCCGCGAGGTCCGCGATCGTCCGTGCGACCTTCAGCACGCGCACGTGCGCGCGCGCCGAGAGCCCGAGCTTGTCGATCCCGACCTCGAGCACGCGGCGCGCGGCGGCATCGAGGCGGCAGTGCTCCTCGATCTCGCGCGGGCGCATCGACGCGTTCGACGGCACGCCGGGGCGCCGGAGGCGCGCGCGCTGACGCGCTCGGGCGGCCGAGACGCGTGCCCGCACCGCCGCGGAGAGCTCTCCCGGCGCCGAGGCGAGGAGCTCGTCGCGTGGCAGCGCCGGGACCTCGACGTGGAGGTCGATGCGGTCCAGCAACGGACCGGAAAGCCGCCGCCGGTAGCGCTCGGCCGCGAGCGGCGGACAGGAGCAGGAATGCGTCGGGTCGCCCGCGTGCCCGCACGGACAGGGATTCATCGCGCACGCGAGCATGACGCGCGTCGGGAACACACAGGTCTGGCCGACGCGCGAGACGACGAGGCGATCGTCCTCGATCGGCTGGCGGAGCGCTTCGAGCGTCCGGATGGGGAACTCGGGAAGCTCGTCGAGAAACAGCACACCGCGGTGGGCGAGGGCGACCTCGCCCGGACGGATCGGACGTCCGCCGCCGAGCAGCGCCGCCTCCGTGGCCGTGTGGTGCGGGGCGCGCAGCGGTCGCGTCGCGACGAGCGGTCTGCCGTCGAGAAGACCGGCGACGCTGTGCACCGCGGTGCACTCGAGCGCCTCCTCGAGCGTCAGCGCGGGAAGGATCGTCGGCAGCCGCCGCACGAGCATCGTCTTTCCCGATCCGGGCGGGCCGACGAGGAGGAAGTTGTGTCCGCCGGCCGCCGCCACCTCGAGCGCGCGCTTCGCCGCGGCCTGTCCGCGGACCTCGGAGAGATCGACGTCGTGCGCACTGGCCTCCTGCGCGAGGAGAGCCTGCGCGTCGACGCGAACCGGTGGCAGGTCGCCCTCCCCGCGGAGATAAGCGACGACCTCGGCGAGCGTCGATGCGCCGAGCACCGACGCGACGCCGCCGAGCCCCGCCTCGGGCCCGTTCTCGCGCGGCACGATCAAGCGCGTTCGCCCCGCGCGTCGGGCCGCGAGCGCCACGGGCAGTGCGCCCTGGATCCCCTTCAGCCGTCCGTCGAGCGCGAGCTCTCCCGCGACCACGAGCCCGCGCAGGCTCTCCGCTGCCATCTTCGTGTCCGCCGCGAGAAGGGCTACGGCGATCGCGAGGTCGAAGGAGGCGCCCTCCTTGCGGAGGCTCGCGGGTGCGAGGTTCACCGTGATCCGCGCCGCGGGGAACTGCAGCCCGGAGTTGATGAGCGCGGAGCGGACGCGGTCCTTCGACTCGCGCACCGCGCCGTCGGGCAAGCCGACGATCGCGAAGTGCGGCAGGCCGCCTGCGACGTCGACCTCGACCTCGACGGGTCGCGCCGACACGCCGGCCAGAACGCTCGAATGGACCTTTGCCGTCATCTGCAGCGCCGCGAGGCGCTGGCGTCGTTCTACAGGGCGCGCGGTGCGCGCGGCAGCGCGTGCGCATTGTCCGGCGCGACAAGAGGGCGCGTCCTGTCGCGTGGACATGGGATTCTGCTCGACCGGACGGAGCGCGGGTGGAATGGCGGGCTAGACGACGGAGGCGATCGGGGCACGTCGCCACAGGGCAGAGCAAAGTGTCGAATTTTCCAAGGGCGGCGCTGCGAATGTCGTGAGCGCCGTCGCCCGTCCACGCGAGAAGCCGAACGAACGGCACGCGATGTGCGTCGCGCTCCCAAAGCATGAAGATTCTGGGCAGCTCCGATTCGAAGCGGATGGTGAGCTCGAAGGAGACGACGTGATCCCTGCGTATCGAGAACGATCCGGGCTTCTCCAGGGCGACGCGCTTTCCGAGTACAGACGCCTGATCGACGCGGAGTACGACGCGGCGGCGCGGCAGGCGCGAAGCGCGTTCACGTGGCTGGAAGCGTTCGAAGGGCTCGCGACGAACATCAGTACGGTTTCGTGGAAGGCGTTTCCTCTCACGGCAAACGCCCCCTTCCTCGAGATCGATCGCGATCGAAGGCTGCAGGATGAATACGTCGAGTGGCGTGCCGAGCACGGCGGCGATGGCAGACTCGAGCGAGTCACGTTCACGACGATGTTCCCCGAGGTGTACGAGGCGGCGGCGATCGCCAGCTTCGAAGAGCTCGTTCGCGTGATTCAGGGAGTGATTCCGGGCGCGGATCCTTCGGTCCGTGACCTGTTCGGCGTGGACGAGGATCCGAGCTCTCTCGAGCCGAGAATGCGTGGCCGGCTCTTCAATCGGCAACGCGAAAGCAATCCATGGAACGACGGAGCTCGCGGGATCCTCTGTCTGTTCCAGCGCAGCAATACTCTCGGTGCGCTCTTCAAGCTGCTGGCCGACTGCGGTGAGCCACGCATCGATCTCGCGCCATCGGCCGTCTGCGGCAACTCGAACTGCGTACCCGAGAGGGCCTCCGATCCCTTCGTCTGCGTCGCGGCGCAAGCGGCCGCACGAAGCGGAAAGGCCATCACGCTCGCAGACCCTGCCGGCATCCGGATCGACCAGCTCAGCGGCATCTGGGCGCTCGAGGGACGCGAGATCCCCATCAACGTGCCGGGCGAGAACGAGGGGATCTGGCGGATCTCACACGGTGGGCTGCGCGGGGTTCTGGAGGTCCGGCCCGGACTCACCATGGACGGCAGTGCTCTCACGTCGGGTGCCCGCGTCGCGACGAACCTGTCGGTGGCGGCCGACGTCCTGAGCGCCAGCGATGCGGATCTGCCGACCTGGGCTCGCACGGGACATGAAGCCCTCGGGCGCCAATCGTAGACCCCATGAGACGTTCGCCAACGACGGTCCTCTTCGCCCTGATTTTCCTGATGGCTCATCGGGCAGATGCCCTCGAGCGGATGCTGGAGAACGGCACGACGAGGGGTCTCACGCCTGCCGAAGTCGCCGAGCTCGGCGACCCGTTCTTCAAGCTCGTGCTGCAGTCGCACTCCGAGGTGGCCAAGCTTTCCGAGGTCGTCGAGCTGATTCAGCCCGACCGCGCCCAGCGTCGCATCTTCGTGGTGGACGAAGAGATCGTGGATCCTCGGCCGCAACAGGGAGGCGCGAACGCGACGCGACGTACGGTGCTCGGGTTCGAGGGAAGCAATTCGGGTCGGACGCTGAAGCCGAACATCATGCTGTCGGCGACGATGAGCTCGAAGGGGTTTCCGCAGACCCCAGGCCTCATCGAGGCCTGGGGTTGGGACGATCAGCTGGGCCGGTACGACTACTACAGCCGCGAGGCGACGGATTCTCCACCCGGGCCGGCGCGCTGGTTCTTTCATGGCTCTTCCGCGGACGTCGGGTCGCCCGAGTCCCGCGGCCGTTGCCTGGGGTGCCACATCAACGGCGCGCCGCTCATGAAGGAGCTCTTCCTGCCGTGGAACCACTGGCATTCCCTCTCGTCGCCGGCTTCGTATCTCGTCGACTCCTGGCCAGCGAAGACGGACCTCCAGGGTCCCCTCAGAGGTGCCGAGATCCTCGAGACGGACTTCATCCTCCCGTCGATACGTCGTTTCAATCAGGCTCGATTGAAGAAGGCCACCCAGCCGGAGCTGGAGCGGGTGACGAACGGCCGGGAGCTCTTGGCACCGCTCTTCACGACGACGGAGTACAACGTCCTCTCGAGTCGGCAAGCCTCCGGGATGCATCCTCTCGACGACGACGCGAGTGGAAAGCCGAGTGAGAGCGTCAAGATTCCGAACAGCTTCTTCCTGAACGCCGACTTGATCGGAGGCCGCGGGGATCTCACTGGCCTGGGCATCGTCGAGGCGAACAACTTCAGGACCCTTCCCGCGCTCACCGTGACCCCAGACGAGTATGCACGTCTCGTGAGTGACTCGAAGCAGCGGATCGCGAACGTCGAGGGTGCCGATGCGAATTTCGCTTGGTTCGGGCCGGAAGCGAGCTTCATCGACAACGACATGGTCGACCTCATGATGAGGCGCGGCGTTCTCTCAAAGGGGTTCGTAGCGGCGGTCCTCGCGGTCGATCTCGAAACGCCGATCTTGTCCGCAGATCGTGAGAAGCTGCTTCAGTTCGTTCCGCAGCTCTTTGTCTACCAGCCGTTGGCTCCGGGTGCGGCTCCGCCGAGCACCGGGCACGAGTCCGCCGATCTGACGAAGCAGGTCGTGGCGGCTCTACGTGCTGCGAACCCACCAAGCGGGAGCCCGGAGGCCATGTTCCTCGAACGCCTGGAATCGCCGGATCCCGTCGGCGCACTTCGTGCGGACGTCAAGAACTATCAGACGAGGCTTCGCGATTCGGTCGGCACGGATGACCCGGAAGCGCGCAAGAAGGAGCTCGAGAGGCTTCACGACCTTCTGCTCGCGCGGCGCCAGGCGGTCACGGACCACAGGACGTTGGGGCTTCTCAACGAGAATCGAGAGCTCCTGTTTCCTCTGAAGCCGTCAGGTTGAGCAAGGGAGGCCAGGATGGCCGAGTATGGCGAGGAGCAGGGACCCTACCCGATGCGCGTCCAGGTGCTGCCGGGCTCGAGGGCCGAGTCTCTGTACTACCAAGCGGCGCGACGGCACGGCGACGAACGGATCGATTCCGAGGCCTTGGCCCCCGGCGTTTCGCCGTCACCTGAGGATGATCTGATCTTCAGGGGCGGGAAGAGCGTCCCGCAGATGGGCTTTCAGAACATCTACCTCGGGCGCTCCAGCGACTTCGCCTCGGACGACATCGAGTCCATCGATGATGCGATCACGCGGGCCATGCGCGACCCGGGTCTGACCAACGTCATCCGGCAGTACTTCCCCGGGGAGCAGCTTTCCTGCGACGTCGCCGAGTCGATCGTCCTCGAAGAAGCGCGGCCGGACGAAATGGACGAGCCCGCCGTCCAAGCCAAGATCATCGAGCTCTTCGATCGACGACTTCTATTGGGAAGCGATCACGATCGTACGCTGTTCAATCTCGTCTTGCCGCCAGGGACGGTCCTGAGACTCGACGATGCGAGCTCTCTCGACGGCTTGGGCGGATATCATGGGTCGGTGCACTTTTTCCGCGGCGGCGAGCGCAAGACGCTCTACTACTCCGCGAACGTCTACTCCGAGCTTCGCGGGGTCGTAAAGCAAGGAATTCCTGTATTCGACGCATCCTGGATGAACGTCGTCGCGACGCTCTACCACGAGCTGATCGAGTTCCAGACGGATCCGGACGTCGGCGATGCGATTCGGGAGAACGACCGACGATTCATCGGCTGGAACTCTCCGTTTGGGCAGGAAATCGGCGACCAACGGATCTCGGCGAACCGGCTGGAGGAGGTCTTCAAGCGAGTCGTGACGCAGCCCGGGTCGAAGCGGATCCCGGTCCAGCTCATGTACTCGAACGCGGTGCATGGAGCAGAAGGTCCGATCGATCAGCCGCATTGAGCCGTCGAGGGCCCGCGGGGATGCCCGCCGTGCCGCTCAGGGCCGCCGCGCGAGCGTCCGGTAGAGCCGCGTGTGCCGCCGCGCCGCCTCGCGCCGCCCGAGCCGCGAGTACAAGCGTGCGAGGCGGTGGTGCGTGTCCGCGTGGTCCGGGTCGATCTCGAGCACGCGCAGGTAGCGCTGCACCGCGAGCCGCGGCTGCCGGCGGTCCTCGGCGAGGAGGGCGAGGTTGAACGCCGCGGTTCGCTCGGTGTCGTCGAGCCCGAGCGCCGCGCGGTAGTGCTCCTCGGCGGCGTCGAGGTCGCCGGAGACGTGCTCGAGGCGTCCCAGGTTGACGAGCGCCGGCACCGCGGTCGGATCGAGTCGCAGGGCTGCGCGGTACGCCTCCTTCGCCTCCTCCGGCGCGATCGGCTCGAGCGCGAGCCCGCGCGTGAACGCGCGATAGGCGGCGCGATCGTCTTCTTCCTCGCCGCCCTGGTCCTCGGAGAGGCGCTGCACGCGCGGCGCCGCCGAGGGACGATCGAAGCCGAGGAGGAGCTGCCCGCTGCCGAGCCGCCAGCGGCGGCGGCCCTCGGCGACGATCACCTCGTCGCCCTCGACGGTGAGGCGCACGCTCGAGACGTCGCGTCCGTCCGGAAGGGTCTTCCGGAGGCCGGCGATCACGGCCGCGATCCGCCGCGGGCCGAGCTTCGCTTCGAGAAGGGCGCGCGTCGCACGCAGCACGAGGAGGTCCCGCAGGCTGTACTCGAAGCGGCGTCGCGAGCCTCGACTCGGAGCGAGGAACCCGGCGCGCACGCAGCGCCGGACGCGCTGCGGCGTCAAGCGCGAGAGCCGGGCGATCTCCCGGGTCGTGAACACCCGCCCGGCGACCTTGCCGAGGCGGGGGAAGGTCGTTCCGTCAGCGCTCAATCTCGATCCGCCACGCTCCGCCGAGCTCCGTGATCGCGACCACGACGTGACCGTGCGCTTCCGCGGCACGCGGGATGTCGCGGACCGCGCGCGGATCGTCGACGATCAAGGCGAGATGCGCGCCGCTCGGCATCTCCTCGAGACGCACTTTCGCGCGCGCCCAGTTGAGTGGGCAGCGCACGCCGCGGAGCATCATCTCCTCGGCTTCCGTGCGCTCTCGCTCGAGGGTCAAGCAACGGTCTCCCGTCTCACTCCGAGGTGTCTTCGCCGAGGACGTGCTCGTCGCTGTCGTCCCAGTGGTACTCGTCGTGGTCCTCGGGATCGGCGGCGGGCGGCGGCTCTTCCGCGCTCTTCCCGGTCATCGCGTCGCCGGCCTTCTTGAAGCCCTGGCCGGTCTTGTCGATCACGTAGCCGATGCCTTTGCCGGTCGCGTCGATCGCCTTGTCGAGGGCGTTGCCGGTCGCCTCGCCGGCCTTCTCGAGCCCGCTCTTCGTCGCGTCGCCGGCGCGTCCCATGCTGGACTCGACGGAGCCGGCGGCGCCTTCCTCTTCCGTCGCCCGGACGGCGGGCGCGACGAGGAGGGCGGCCGTGGCCGCCGCGGTCAGGAACGTCGAGAAGCGGATCGAACGGTGGAATCGCATTGCGTGTCTCCTCTACTGCAGGAGCGGCGGCGTTTCCTGCGCCTCGCGGATCGGTCCGAACTGCGCCTCGTAGCGCCGGACGTTCTCCTCGAGCGCGCGGAGCACTCTCTTGGTGTGCTCCGGCGTCGTCACGACGCGCGAACGGAGCAGTGCCACTGCCTCTCCCTTGCTGCCGCTCTGAGGCTGCACGAAAAGGAAGTCGAACACGAACTCTTCTCGCCTGTGCGTGATCATCGCCAGATTCGCGTAGACCCCGGGCGTCACGTTCGGGTCGGCCTGGATCGTCACCGGCCTAGTTCCGGCCGGGGCTCCATCGCTCTTGCGGTCTTCTACCATGGTGCCCGCAACATACGATTTGTCCAGCCTCGTGTCACCGGCCGTGCACGAACGGAGGTGCGCCTCGCGTGTGAACGGGCTATGCCTCGGCGTGAGCGCGATGGCGACGTACACGATCAAGCGGACGGCGGGAGAGCCGAGCCGTTGGCGTATCGACTATCGCGGCGAGCTGAACGAGGCGCAGTACCAGGCGGCGACCGCGCTCGAAGGTCCGGTGCTGGTCGTCGCGGGCGCCGGCAGCGGCAAGACGAGAACGCTCACGTACCGCGTGGCGCGCCTCGTCGAGAGCGGCGTTCCGGCGCGCTCGATCCTGCTGCTGACGTTCACGCGGCGCGCGGCCGCGGAGATGCTGCGTAGGGCCGAGGCGCTCCTTCCCGGAGGCGAGCTCGATGCAGCGACCGGCGGGACGTTCCACTCCTTCTCCAACGCGGTCCTCCGCCGCTACGGCCCGCTCTTCGGATGGCCCGAGACCTTCACGATCCTCGACCGGGGCGACGCCGAGGACACCCTGCAGCTCGTCCGGACGCAGCTCGGTCTCGACAAGAAGGAGCGCCGCTTCCCGCGGAAGCAGACGATCGCGACGATCTTCAGCGCCGCGACGAACCGGAGCCTCTCGATCCCCGACCTCGTCGAGCGCGAGTTCACGCACCTCCTCGACGATCTCGACGACCTTCTGCGCTGCCACGCGGCGTACGGCGCGTACAAGGAGGAGCACCGGCTCCTCGACTACGACGACCTGCTGGTCGCGCTTCGCGACCGACTCGCGGGCTACCCGGAGTTCGCCGAGCGCCTCCGCGCCGTCTACCGCTACGTGATGGTCGACGAGTACCAGGACACGAACGTCCTGCAGGCCGAGATCGTCGAGCGGCTGGTCGGCCCCGGCGGGAACGTGATGGCCGTGGGCGACGACGCCCAGTCGATCTACTCGTTCCGCGGCGCCGACGTGGGCAACATGCTGCGCTTCCCCGATCGCTTCCCCGGTGCGCGCGTGATCACGCTCGAGGAGAACTACCGCTCGAGCCAGAGCATCCTCGATCTGACGAACGCGGTGATCGAGCAGGCCGTCGAGCGTTACTCCAAGGTGCTGTTCACCCGCCGGGGCACGGGCTTGACGCCGATCCTCATCCCCGCGCCCGACGACCGCTGGCAGAGCCTCTTCGTGCGGCAGCGGCTCCTCGAGCTGCGCGAGGAGGGGGTCCCGCTCTCGGAGATGGCGGTGCTGTTCCGCTCGTCGTTCCACTCGTTCGACCTCGAGCTGGAGCTCGCGCGGAGCGGGATCCCGTTCGTGAAACGCGGCGGCTTTCGCTTCGTCGAGACGGCGCACGTGAAGGACGTCGTCGCGCATCTCCGCGTTCTCGAGAACCCGCGCGACGCCGTCTCGTGGCACAGGATCCTGCTCTTGATCGAAGGGATCGGGCCGCGCGCGGCGACCTCGATCGTCGAATGGCTCGCCGCGGGCGACCGGCCGCCGGGCGCGCTGGCGGCGCATCCGGGCGGAGAGCGCCTTCGCGGCCAGGCGCTCGCGGCGCTGCACCAGCTCGGCGTGTTCTTCGCGGGCCTCGATCCGTCGCGCCACGGGCCGGCGGAGCTCGTGCAGGCCGTCGTCGAGCAGTACCGACCCGTGCTCGAGCGCGTGCACCGCGACGACGCGCCGAAGCGGATGCGTGACCTCGAGCAGTTCGTCGTCCTCGCGGAGCGGTTCCGCTCGCTCGGGCAGCTCCTCGCCGACGTCGCGCTCGAGCCGCCGGCGGATTCCGTCGACGACGTGATGTCCGTCGATGCGACCGACGACGAGCGGCTCGTGCTCTCGACCGTGCACTCCGCGAAGGGCCTCGAGTGGAGCGCGGTCTTCGTGATCTCCGTCCTCGAGGGGCGCTTCCCCTCCGCCTACTCGGTCGAGGCGGGCGAGATCGAGGAGGAGAGGCGTCTCCTCTACGTCGCGTGTACACGGGCGCGCGACCATCTCTACCTGAGCTATCCGTCGCTGGTGCACGACCGCACGATGGGATCCGTTCCGTCGCGCGTCTCGCGTTTCCTCGACGGGCTCCCGTCCTCGCTGCTCGAGCGGGTGACGCTCGTCGACGAGGACGCGGCGTACGACTAGCCTGCATTTCTCACCAGATCACGTCGCGAGGCGGTCGAGAGTGCCGAAGATTCGCGAGCCTCGGACCGGAGGGCGACGCAGGCGTACTTGAACAGTACGTCGAGGAGCCCGGAGGGA
>VGTG01000116.1 GCA_016874795.1 Deltaproteobacteria bacterium
CGTGATATTTGCACTCCCACTGGGTGTGGTTTAACGCTTGAAACTCGTCCATGGACGGGAACTCCCTTTCGTGATGCTTTGAGCGGCTCACGGAGGGGAGTTCCAACTTCCGCACGCCGTGCAGGTCAAACGCCCGGATTCGTCAAACTTCGGCTGCCTCCCCGGCAAAGCCGGGGGGACTCCCGGGATGTGCTAGGAGTGCCCGAAACGAGGGAGGACATTCATGCCGTGCCTGCTCGCTCTCGCCGCCTTCTTCTTTCCGAGGGTGGTTCTGTTCTTCCTCTGGCTCCTGACGCCGGCGGTGCTGGCACCCGCGTACGAGGGCAACGGTCTCTGGCTGATTCTCGGGTTCTTCTTCCTGCCGTTGACGACGATCGCCTACGCGTTCGCGTACGACCCGGTGAGCGGTGGAATCGCGGGGCTCGGGCTCGTGGGTGTCGTGATCGCGGTGCTGATCGATCTCGGGCTTCTCGGCGGCGGCGCGCGAGCGCGCCGCTGAGTGAGACGGATGCGCTCGATCGTCGCAGTCGCTGTCGCGTGCACCGTCGCGTGCGCGATCGCGCTCGCGGCGTGCGGGGGCGACGACGATCCGCCGCCGGCCAGCACGGGACCGGCCGTCGAGCCGGGTCCGAACGGATGCGCTTCTCTCGCCGGCCTCTCGCTCGAGCGGACCGAGGTCCTCGGCGTCGAGTGGAACGCCGCGACGAGCGGCGTCTTCGCCGAGCCGGCGCACTGCAAGGTGCAGGGCGTGATCGATCGGCGCACCGGCGTCGACGGAGTCGAGTACGGAATTCGCTTCGAGGTCCGGCTACCGGATTCGTGGAACGGCCGCTTCTACTTCCAGGGCGGCTTCGGGACCGACGGCGCCTTGAGCCCCGCGCTCGGGCCCTTCGCGCTCGGCGGGAACGCGCTGACCGAGGGCTACGCCGTCGCCACGACGGACGCGGGTCACACCAGCGCGGGACCGGAGTTCGGCCGCGATCCCAAGGCCCGCATCGACTACGGCTACGTGGCGCTCGACCAGACGACGCTTCGCGCGAAGGATCTGATCGGCCGCTACTACGGCCGCGCTCCCGAGTACTCGTACCTCTCCGGCTGCTCGAACGGCGGGCGTCAGGGGATGGTCGCGGCGCAGCGCTTCCCGCAGTACTTCGACGGCATCCTCGCGGGGAATCCGGGCTTCCGCTTGCCGCAGACGGCGCTCTCCGAGGCGTGGAACACGCAAGCCGTCGCAGAGATCGCGACCGGGGTCGACGCGAGCGGCAAGCCGGACCTCGGCTCGACCTTCTCCGACGACGACCTGCGTCTCCTCGAGCGCGGCATCCTCGACGCGTGCGACGACCGCGACGGGCTCGCCGACGGAATCGTCTACGACTTCTTCGCCTGCACGTTCGATCCGGGCGCGCTCGAGTGCGCCGGCGCGAAGACGCCGGATTGCTTGACGGCCGGCCAGGTGTCGGCGCTGCGGAAGATCTTCGGCGGACCGCGGAGCTCCCGCGGTGAGGCGCTCTACTCCGACTTCCCCTGGGACGCCGGCTTGACGAGCCCGCTCGCGTTCCGCTCGTGGATCCTCGGAACGCCGGGCACGGGCGGAGCGCTCAACGCGAGCCTCGGAGCGGGCGCCCTGACGTACATCTTCGTCACGCCGCCCCCCGCGACGGACGATCCGCTCGCGTACGTGCTCGGCTTCGACTTCGACGTCGACGCACCGAAGATCTTCGCGACCTCGGGCGAGTTCTCCGAATCCTCGGTATCGTTCATGACCGCCGACTCGACGTCGCGCGACGCGTTCCGCGAGCACGGCGGGAAGCTCCTGATCTACCACGGTGCGAGCGACGCGGTGTTCTCCGTCAACGATACGATTCGCTGGTGGGAGGCCCTGGACGCCGAGGAAGGCGGCTCCGCGGCGAGCTTCGTGCGCCTCTTCTCGGTCCCGGGAATGGGACACTGCGGCTCCGGCGGGATCTCGACGGACCGCTTCGACGCGTTCCCGGCGCTCGTGGACTGGGTCGAGCGCGGCATCGCTCCGGATCGGATCGAGGCGACGGCGACCGCGGCCTCACCGTGGCCGGGGCGGACGCGGCCGCTCTGCCCGCATCCGCAGCAGCCGCGGTATCGCGGAAGCGGCAGCATCGAGAGCGCGGACAGCTTCGACTGCCGCTGAATCGCGACGGTCCGCCGCGGACCGCCGCCAAGTCCGGAGCACCCGTCCGGTTTGCGAGCCGCTCTCCTCGCTTGGCGGCACGCGTGCGCCCGACGGCGGGCCCTCTTCCGGAAAGCTGCGTCCCATCAGGCTTTTTCGGAGCGTTCGCGGCACGCCCCTCGTGGCACCGCGCTCGCGCTCACGCCCGTCGACACCGCCGGGCCGTCCGCCCGGCCCGAACGGGAAAAGGAGAGCACCCGATGGACCCGATGGACTCGACGGACTCGACGGACTCGACGGACTCGACGGTGAGACGAGCGATGAAGGGCTTCTCGAACCTGGCGCGGCGCTGCGGCGGCCTCCGAGCGCAGCATGCTCTGGTCGTCCTCGCCCTCCTCGCGGTCGGCGAGGTCGCCTGCCTTCGCGAGGCTCTCGCGGCTCCGTCGGAGGCCGCACCGATCTTCCGTGCGCAGCTCCGCGTCCGCACATGCAACTCGACCAACGCGGGCACGAACAATCCGGTCTTCGCGAGCCTCGCGGTCGGCAATCGTACCGTGCTCGACTATGGCCGGAACGACTTCCCCGTCAATAACAGCTTCACCTACGACCTCGTGCTGGACGGCATCAGTCGGTTCGAGGACGTGACGCGCCTTCGCTTCTCGAAGACGGGCGGCGACGGGATGTGCATCCGGAACCTCGATCTCCTGATCAACAACCGGCTGATCTTCGTGCGCGACTTCGGTGCCAACGGATTCTTCCTGGACGGGACCGGCGCCGAGGTGGCGGTCACGTCGACGGGAGCGCAGCTCCGGGCGAGCACGCAGTGGATCAACTTCACGCAGCCCTTCCCGGCGCTCACGCTGACGCGCACCGAGATGGAGAGCCGCGTCGAGTCCATGGCCGGGACGGCGATCTTCGGAACGCCGGCGCACTGGGGCCACCTGAAGGGCGCTCGCTTCGTCGAGGCGACGCGCCAGAACGCGAGCACGCTGCACTTCGACCTCGACGCCTTCGTCGACCTGAGCCAGGCCCTCTCGTCGATCGCCGGCTTCAGCCTGCTCTTCGACGTGCTCGACTTCTTCAACGTGAGCCCGCCCGACCCCGACCTCGACATCGACTTCAACCTCTCGGTGAGCTGCGCGAACAACAGCCTCGATTTCGCGGTGAGCGGCACGGTGGTGAACGTGAACACGATCCCCGCGATCAACCTGCCGGCCATCCCCTTCCCCGGCATCGGCAACGTCGTCCAGTTCGTCGAGGACGAGCTCAACGACCTCGCCGACGAAGCGGAGGCGCTGATCGAGGATGAGTTCAGCATCGGCGACCTCGAATCCGGCTTCGCCGACGCGCTCGATCAGATCAGCATCTCGAGCCAGACCCCGATCTGCCCGCAGATCACCGTGCAGGCGAACGGGAACATCGTCTTCGGGCTGTAAGGGGGCTGTAAGGGGTCCGGTTCGTTGGCGCGCATCTGCACCCAGGCTCGCTCGAGCCCGGGTGCGAATGCGCCGTAACGAACCGGACCCCAAGAGAAGTCCCCCCAAGAGAAGTCCCCCAAGAGAAGTCCCCAAGAGAAGTGGGCGAAGCTGCGTCGCCCCGGCGCCGTCGAGCTCGCGCAGAAGCGTCTGTCGGCGCTCTCCCGCTCCCTCGGCGAGAAGCCCTTCCTCGACGGCGATCGCTTCACCGCCGGCGATCTGATGATGTCGACGGTGCTCGGGATCCTGAAGCACACGGACATCGTCACGAGCGACGCGCGCCTCGCCGCTCATCTCGAGCGCTGCACCGCGCGTCCCGCGTTCCGGCGCGCGCTCGACGCGCAGATCGCGGACTTCCGGGACGCAGCGTGAAATCCGGCGCGAGCGCGACTCGGCCAACGGGCCGAGCCGCGCGCTCGCACGAGTCTACCGCTCGAGCTCGAGCACCTGCTGGAACGTCGGCCGGTTCGTCGTCGGGAAGCGGTCGGGAATCAGACCGGGCACGAAGCCGGTCGTCGAGGCTTCCTTCCGCCAGAGGGAAGGATTGCTCCCGCCCTGCTGCTGCGCGAGATCGTCGGCGACCGTCTGCACCGCCTGCCACAGGGAATCGACGCACGCGTCGAGATCGCCGTTGCCGCAGTAGCGCAGGTGGTACGGACCGACGACCGGCTCGCCGAGAAGCGTGCGCAGGTCCTTGTCGACGTAGGACTGGCCCTCGGCTCCGTCGAGGTTGCGGACGTTGTCGAGGTCCTGGATCAGGCCGCCGAAGACGGGCGACATCACGGCGTCCGCGATCGGCCGCCAGAGAGGATCGAGGATCGCCGGACCGGCGTCGTCGAAGAGACCGTCTCCGTCCGTATCGAGGCGCGGCGCGTTGCGGCTGACCCACTCGTCGACCACGTCGACGACCTGCTGGGCGAGCGCGCTCGGTGCGGTTCCCTGCCGCAGAGTGCGGCTGACGACGGGCCACACGGGCGTGCGGACGTCCTCGGTCGCGCCCCGGTTCATGATCCCGACGACGTCGGTGATCACCGGGCTCTCCGGCCACTCGTCGAAGACCTCCACGCGCTGGACCGAGCCGTACGGCTCGTCGTCGCCGTGCATGAAGCCGGGCGCGGACTGGTTGTTCCAGTTCAGCAGGAGCCCGTTCGGGCCGCCGACGGCGTGCGGATGCTCGTTCTGGCGAAGAAACCCCTGCCACTCCCACTGGCCGTTGCCGAGTGTCGGCAGCCTTCGATCGAGGCCACGCGGGCGGACGGGCAGGAGGCCCGAGGCGAAGTACGCAGTCGCGTCACGCGAAACGTACGCCCAGTTGAACGTGAAGCCGAAATTGTTCGCGGTCTCCCAGAAGAGCGCCGGCGTGCTCGCTCGTCCGATCGTCATGCGCCGGAGCGCGACGAGATTCAGACCGTCGCGACCGAACGTCGAACGCTTCCGCGAAAGCGCGTACGGCACTCCGTCGACCGTCGCCGTCGCGAACACGCCGCCGTGCACCGTCTTGTCGTAGATGAGAGGCACGTCGCCGAGGAGGCCCGCGTTGAAGCTCTTCATCGGCGTGCAGCGACCCTTGAACCAGTAGTGCTTCGACTCGCGGGTCGCCCGCCTTCCACCCTGCTCGCAGAGGCGCTCCGCGTAGACGTCGCGGACGTCCTGTCCGGCGGACGTCAAGCTCCACGCGTAGTTCTGCGTGCGGCCGATCAGGATGTAGAGCGCGAGGCCGGGAACGGCGACCCCCTGCGCATTGATCCCGGGTCCGTGCAGGTCGATCTGCTGCACGATTTCCGGGTAGTAGTAGCCGAGCTGCGGCCCCATGACCGCGAGCGAGTTGCCCGAGGCCGAGCGGCGGGGCGACGTGAGGAGGAAGTTCGAAGCGCGCCGGCGCGCGGGTGCCGCGGCCGCTTCCGCTCCCGTCTGGCGCGGGTCGAGGCTGACGATCGAGCCCGCATCGAGGACGACGGACCCTCTCACGCGTCCGCCCGTGAGCGGCGGATACTCGAATCTGCGCTTGATCGTCGTCGGCGCCTCGGGGTCGTCCGCGAGCATCACGTCTTCCCACGCCTGATGTCCGCGCGCGTCGCCGAGCTCGTCCTGGAGCTTTGCGAGGAGATCGGAGTTCGCCGCCTCGGCGCCGCCGCCGGCGCCGAAGATCGAGCCGATGAACGCCGTCACCGCGACCACGTCGTTCACGGTGAACGGGGGCTGGTCGACGCCGTTCGCCCGCCAGTAGGCGTTGATGCCGTCCGCGTAGGCCTGCGCCTCGGAGAGAATCCGTTGCCCTTCCACTCCGTACTCGTCGACCAGAAGCTTCACCTGCTCGGTGACGAGCGCCTCGGCTTCCGCACTCGGCGTGAAGGACTCGATCTCCGTCACGAGCGAGAAGGCGTCGATGTTCGGCACGTCGGCGACGGCGACGCGCGCCGACCCGCGGCCGACCTGAAGGAGAAGGCTTCGATCGCGCGCCGTCGCCCAGCCGGCGCCGAACGCGACGTCCTCGCGCGAATCACCGTAGACGTGCGGGATGCCGTAGGCGTCGTAGATGAGCGTCAAGCCCGGACGGCCCGTCTCCTCCACGCGCGACGGCGGGATCGGCGTGAAGTCCTCCGGGAGGAACAGTGCATTGATGTCGTCGAGCGTGACGTTGTCCCGGAGCGGCGTCAGCGCCGCATAGAGCGGCAGCTGGTCCAGCGAGTTCTCCGTCGTCGGCAGACCGCCGTAGTTCCCGGGAGGCAGGATGTAGCGGGCAATGTCCTCGGCCGCGGCAGGGATGGCGGTGGACAATGTGACCGCGAGCACGGTCGAAAGCGCGAGTTTTTTCACGGAATCTCCTTCCGCCTGCAACTACAACGAGCAGGAGGATCGGGGCAATCGCCCTTCCTTTGGGCAGGCCCCGACTGCTTGGGCATTGCGCAAGCTGGCCGGAGAGGAGCGTCGCGAGTAGCCGGGGGAGGCTCGTAGCCCCCGATTCTCTCGGCGAGCCGACCGGCCGAGCGACTCGCATGTTCCTTCGCACCCGCGCGTGATGTTCCTCGCGGCGACGGTGTGATCGAGCTCGACGACCGGCGAGTACGCCGCCAGCGCTGGGCAACCCTGGCAGGGCGTGACGACGGGCGGGACGCCGAGCACGGCGCTGCAAGTCACGGCCGCAGCGGGTCGCCACAAGACCGTTCCGCCCGCGACCTGGTTCAACGGCAATACGCTGCTCCTGCTCGGCTATGCGCTCGAGGACGACACTCCCTCCGAGCTCAACTTCGCGTTTGCCGGCAATCTCGTGATCAACGGGTCGTCCTACCCCGTCTACCTGGGCCAGGGGTCGGATCTCCTCTTCACGAACGACTGGTGGTTCGGCACTCCGCCTCCGCAGGGCGGCGAGGCGAGCTGGACGCGAGATTCGAGCGGCTACCTCCACACGCCCGACGGCAAGTACGTCGTCCGTCCGAAGAACGGCGGGTACTTCGGCGCGCACGACAACGCGTTCCAGGTCATCACGCCGAACCTGACCGTGAACTGCGAGGAAGCCTGAGCCGCGACGCGGGCTCGACGCGCTCCGACGTCAAGCCGTCTTCGCGCTCGCGCGACGCGGCAGCTTCCAGCTCTGCCGCGGGAAGTGGCACGTGTACCCGCCGGGATACCGCTCGAGGTAGTCCTGATGCTCGGGCTCGGCCTCCCAGAACGGACCGGCCGGTCGCACCTCCGTGACCACGGGGCCCGGCCAGAGCCCGGAGGCGTTCACGTCGGCGATCGTCTCCTCGGCGACCAAGCGCTGCTCGTCCGTCAAGTAGTAGATGCCGGAGCGGTAGGACGTGCCGACGTCGTTGCCCTGCCGGTTCCGGGTCGTCGGGTCGTGGATCTGGAAGAAGAGCTCGAGCAGCTCCCGGTACGAGAGCTTGGTCGGATCGAAGATCACCTCGATCGCTTCCGCGTGCGAGCCGTGATTGCGGTAGGTCGCGTTCGGTACGTCGCCGCCGCTGTAGCCGACGCGCGTCGCCGTGACGCCGGGCAGCTTGCGAATGAGATCCTGCATGCCCCAGAAGCAGCCGCCCGCGAGGATCGCGGTTTCCGTCTTCGTCATCTGTCGTTCCCTCCTTGCGCGCGTCGCCAGGACTGGCCTTCCGGCGCGCCATGGCCGAGCTTGTCGGGCAGCGGCTCGCCCGCGGGCGTGAAGCCCAGCGACACGGAGTTGATGCAGTAGCGCAGACCCGTGGGCGGCGGGCCGTCGGGGAACACGTGTCCCTGGTGGCTGCCGCAACGCGCACAGAGCAGCTCCGTGCGCGTCATGCCGTAGCTCGTGTCCCGCTCCTCCCGCAGGTGATCGCGGTCGAAGGGCGCCGTGAAGCTCGGCCAGCCCGTGCCACTGTCGAACTTCTCTCCGCCGAGGAAGAGAGGGAGACCGCAGAGCCGACAGGTGAAGACGCCCGGACGCTTCTCGTCGAGGAAGAGGCCGCAGAACGGTGCCTCCGTGCCGTGACGGAGGAGGACGTCGGCTTCTTCGCGCGTGAGGTCCGCTTCCAGGTGCTTCCGCTGCTCCGGCGACGGGGGAAGGAGCTCGAATCCCGAACGCGAACGAGCCTTCTTCGACGTGTCTTCCATCACCGTACGGCTTCCTACGCCGGGGACGCAGACGCAAGACCGACGGTCCCGAGACGGGCGCGCGGCAGATCGGCGACAGACGGCCTCAGGGCCCGACGTTCCCCTCGAAATACTCCATTGCCAGGTCGAACGCGCCGTTCCCGATGGACGAGCCCGTGATGCGGCCCTGGAAGTCGTCCGGGGACACGTGGATTCCTCCCCAGAGCCGCGACTGCCCCGCGAGATCCGCCGCGTCGTAGTACGTCGCCCACTGGAGCTCGACTTCGACGCTCGGGCCGCGCTCGAAGGTCAAGTACTGGTTCTGGTGCGCGACGAACTTCCCGAGACCGCCGGGGAAGAAAGCGCTCCCGGTGAAGTGCGTCATCACCTCCGCCGCCGAGCGGCTGAAGGTGCTGTGGCCCGAGGTGAAGCCGGGGAAAGCGGGCGTGACAAAGGTCTTCGCCTGGTACGGAATCCAATCGACGGCTCGCCGCCATGCGGCTCCCGCCGTTTGCGTCTTCGGGTCGGCGACCGGCCCGGCCCACGTCCGGACGGCGATCTCGCCCACATGTGCCGCGAGAGCCTCGTGACGCTCTCCGGGGGCGCTCGACTCCCCGGTGATCACCTCGATCACGCCGGGCTGAAGCGGCAGGCCGTCCGGATCATAGGAAGGTCCGAGCGGCTCGCTGGACTGTCCGAGCCCGCCCATGTGTCGAATCATCGTGATCGGCCGGACGGAATCGTACTTGCGCTTCAATCCCCACGCGACGATCGCGGCGTCGTGGACCGCACCGTTCAGCGTGAAGTAGAGCTTGACGTCCCACTCGAGGCGATCGAGGACGGGGCCCGTGCCGCCGAGCCGGTGCTCGATGCGCGGGTCGTCCGACACCTCGTTCGCGATCACGTTCCAGTGGCCGGGAGGCGTCTCGGAGCTCGGGCCGTCCGCCCAGTACTCCGCGAGCACCCGTCCCCAATCGCCGCGCGGCACGAGGTTCGGCTCGTACGGCAACCCGGTCGCGGGGTTCAACGCGTGTCCCGTGCCGGCATTCGAGCCGAGCGGATTGTTCCCCATCGAGCCCGGCGAACGATCGATCATCACTCCGTCGAACGGATCGAGGAAGCTGCTCAGCTCGACGACCTGGCGTCCGCCCTCCTTGTATCCGGCGTCGTCCGCACCGCCGAGCTGCGGCGGCGGACCCGGATCGACGTACACGTCGTTCTCGTCCTCGCGCGTGAGGGCGAACGGAACGACGCCGTTCCAGCGGACGCCGATCGCGCCCTGGACCTTGTCCGGAAGCGGGATGCCGTTCTGGGTGACGATCAGGTCGAGCGCGAGAGGCTGCCAGCGGTTCGGGTCGACGACCGTCGTTCCCGATTGCTTGACGACGAGCGGAGGATTGACCGGCTGATAGCTCGGATCGGCGTAGTCCCCCTGCTCGTTCGATCCGTCCGCCAGGCCGAAGGCGATCATCGCCGCGGCGATCCGGTTCCCGACCTCCGCCGGCGCGTCGCCGGTCGTCGGGGCGAAGTCGACGTCGAAGCCGAGGTCGTACATCCGCTTCCGGATCGCGGGAAGAGAGACCGCGCGGCCGACCGAATTCGCGAAGCGCGAGGCGAGGATCCGATAGGCCGCGAAGCTGATCGCGATCTCGCGGTCGCGGGCTGGATCGCCGGAGGCGTGGATTTCGTCCGTCAGGAAAGCGGAGCCTCCGCCGCCGTACGCGCGCCACGCGTCCCACATCGCCGCCGAGAGGTGGAAGAGGTTCCGCGAGTGGACGGTCGGACGCGGCGTGTCCTTCCGGATCGCGTTCATCAGCTCCTCGTTCCACACGCGGGCGATCGAGTGCTCCTCGACCGGCTCGTCGCCGCAGTAGTCGCTGCCTTCGGAGACGCCGTCCGTGAAGCGGTGGCAGTCGGCGGAGCTCCCGTCCGCCTCGTTCAGCGCCGAGCAGACGCCGCAGTCGGCCTGGTCCGCGAGGCACGATGCGAAATCGTCCGAAGCGGCATCGGCGCACTTTCCGGGGAACGCCGTCGCGATCGCGGTGTCGCCGCACTTCTGCCGCGCGACGCGGGCGAGCGCCTCGACCTTGCGCGCGAGCTTCCCGCGCGGGTCCGCTCCGATGCACGCCTGAAGATCCTCCGCGGAACGGATCGTGCCGTCCTCGAGCGCCTTCTTCACGCAGGTCTCGAACTCCGCGATGCGGAGCCGGACCAGGCTCCCGAGGTGAGCAGCGATGGACGATTGGCAGACGGCGCCTTCGGGATCATCGCTTCCGTCGATCAGCGCCTCGTCGAGGGAAGGACCGAAGACGTCGGCGACGCGCAGCACCGACAGCATCGCCTCGGCGACCTCGGAAGCTGTCTTCGGACCGTAGGCCGGTGTGCGAACGCACGCCTTCGCCGCCGTCTTCTCTGCGCTCTGCTCGGCCTTCGCGATCGCGTTCTTCGGGTCCCGCTCGAGGCACTGCGAAACGCTCTCGCCCAGGGGAAGCTTGCCCGCGCCCGCATCCTCGACACAGCGCTCGAAGCGCCGCGTCACCGCAGCGGCGATCTTCGCGCCGCCGCGATGCAAGGCCACGATGCACTTCCGCTGGTCCTTGCTCTGCTCGTCGACCGAGGAGGCGGGCTGGTCGACGACGAGAAGCTGGTTCGCGCGCGTCCGGCCGAGAAAGCGGTGCTTGCCGTCCGGCCAGACGATCTCGATCTCGGTCGCGACGTCGGCCGCTCCGAGGCCGAAATGCGCCTCGATCGGATCCTGCGAGACGTAGTTGCTGCCTGCGCGGAGCTCGCGCATCTGTCGCTTGCCGCCCGCGGTCACGTAGATCCGTGCGCCGATTGCCGACGTGTTCGGAGCGCGGCCGCGCAAGCGGAAGGCGAGATGGTTCCGCTCGTTGCCGCCGTCGTTCCGGAAGAGGCGCGTCGGGCCGTTGCTGTTCGCGACGAACAGGTCGACGTCGCCGTCGCGGTCGTAGTCGAAGGCGACGACGCCGCGCCCCGAGCCCCGATCCGCGACGCCGAGCGAAGCTCCGCTCTCGGTGAAGGTGCCGTCGCCGTCGGAGACGAAGAGGCGCGCCGGGTCCTCCATGAAGGGCAGCCAGGTCGGCCCGTGATACTGGATCAGGCCGAAGCCGTTCACGTGGAAGAGATCGAGGTGGCCGTCGTTGTTCAGGTCGGCGAAGGTGCTTCCCCAGCCCCAGTCGCCCTCGCGAACGCCGGCTTCGTCGGTTGCGTCCTCGAAGCTGCCGTCGCCGAGGTTCCGGTAGAGACGGTTGCCCGTCTTGCCGACGTGCGGATCGGTGATCGCGGTCGGATCCCAGATGCTCGAGACGAACCAGTCGAGGTCGCCGTCGCCGTCGTAGTCCGCGACCGCCGAGCCCATGCCGTTCTCGTCCGAGATCACCGCCGTCGTGACGTCGCGGAAGGTGCCCTGGTCGTTGTGGAACACCTGGCTCACGTGGAAGTCCGACGAGTAGAGGAGCTCGGGCCAGCCGTCGCCGTCGAGGTCCGCGAAGGTCGGAGCGAAGGTGAACACGAGGCCGGGAATGGCCGGACTCTCCTCGAGGACGATGCCGCGGAGCTCGCTGACGTCGGTGAAGGTTCCGTCGCCGTCGTTCCGCCAGAGGTGCTCCTTCGATCCGTCCGCGAGCGAGCTCGCCCAGTGGCTCACAGCGAGATCGAGATCGCCGTCGCGGTCGTAGTCGCCGAAGGACGCCGAGATGGCAGGACGCGTGAAGGAGAGCTCGGCTGCCTCGGTCACGTCCTCGAAGGTGCCGTCGCCGCGGTTGCGGAAGAGGTGCGCCTCCGCGCCCTCGGCGGCGCCGACGAAGAGATCGAGGTCGCCGTCGCCGTCGTAGTCGGCGAAGGAGGGCCCCGAGCTCGAGGTGCCGGCGAGAGCCACGCCCGCCGCTTCGGCGACCTCCTCGAAGGAGCCGTCGCCGCGATTGCGGAAGAGCCGATTCCGCCCGGCATTCCCGCCGACCGCGTAGACGTCGAGCCACCCGTCGGCATCGTAGTCGCCGGCTGCAGCGCCGCCCGCGACGAGACGAATCTCGTCGAACCTCCCCGTGTCGACGTCCGCGTGGGAGAAGCTCACGCCCGCGGACGTCGTGACGTCGGTGAAGGTCCAGCTCTGTGCGGCCGCAGGCGTGGAGGGAAGCAGGCACGCGAGCGGCGTGACGAGCAGGACCGCGAGCGCGAACGTGCACCGGACGGCAACGCGCCGGTGGGATGGGCTCGGCGTCCTTCTCATGAATGGGCACCCCGGCGGAGGAGAACGAAGGATCAGGACCGCACCTCGTCGAGTGGCTCGCGTTCGGCCGAACCGGTCCTATCGCCCGGTCCACGGAGCCGTCAAGGCGCAAACTGAGCCGGCGCGCTGCGCCGGGCCGGAGCGTCCTTCAGGCCCGCCAGCCGATAGATCACGAGATGATCACGGTGGAAGCTTCCCGCCGCCCGAGCGCGAGGATCACGCCCGCGAAGGCGAAGCTCACGGGCAGGTAGACGACCGCCGGTCCGCCGAAGCGCTGCTCGCCGAGGAACGCCACGGCGACGACCAGCGCCATGTTCTTTTCAGAAGAAATCGCTCGACGAGCAGATTCGCAGCAGGATCGATTGGGCTTAAGGAGGTTGCCAGGGGACCCGATGAATCGAGGGCAGCCCCGGCGGGGCAAGGCCCGGTTCCTGCGCGGGAAGCGTCAGGGACGAGGAGAGAGCACATGAGAAGATCGCCGACGGAGTCGTACCGAAGGAAGGGTTCGTCCCATACGGCGCTGCGAGCCACCGCGATCACGCTGGTGTCGAGCGCGTTGTGTGTGGCTGCTTTCCAGGCATGCGGTAGCAGTGACCCGGTGCAAGCGGGCTCCTTCGCGGACTCCTCCAGGGAGTCCGACGTCTTCGGCCTCTTCGACTGCTCTCCTTGCGATCCGCCCCCGGGCGACTACGGCGTGGCGGGATGCACGACCCAGCAGAACCCGGGGACGTGCAACTCGAACTGCCAGTCGTACACCGCGTCGGTGCCGAACGGCATCCAGATGACTGCCGGCAACGATTGCCACACCGTCAACTCGCACGAGGCTTGCACCTTCAACATCGGTGACGGCGGCGTCACGCAGATCGATTTCGATTTCAGCGTGACCGACGCGTGCCATGAAACCGTCGACACGACCGAGTGGCTCTCGTTCTGGATCTACAGTCGGCCGTGGAGCAGCACCGTCGAAGCGGATTTCATCGAGAGCTTGTACGGCCCAGGCGGCAAGAACGGCGCGCTCAACGCGAACTTCGCCGGCAACGGGCAGCAGGTCATCATCTTCCCGAATTCCAATCCGAGCTGGAGCGGCCACATCACCGCCAAGTTCTCGGGCTCCGGCGACAACGTGACCGCGACGACGACCAACAGTAAGAACAGCCGGGTTGCGTCGTCCACGCTGACCGGGAGCACCGGCTACTTCTTCGTGATGGACACCGCCCTCGGATCGGGCGGAAACACGGCGTGCTCGTTCACCATCACGAACCTGAAGATGCAGGGGACCGTCGCCGACGGCCAGTGCCAGGGAATCATGGCGAACTGAGACGCCATAGGCATCAGGCATACCGCGCCACGGTCTCCGGATCGCACGCCGCGCGCGGCACGTTCCTCGGCCCGAGCTTGATGCGAAGAAAGCTTCCCACCGTCTCGTCGAACGCAACCTTCAACCAGGCCGCGACTGCGCCGGCGATTCCGACGTCGAGGCGTGCGGCGTAGCGCGTGAACCCGCCGATGTCCTTGAACTGGTCCATCGCGATCATCAGGTCCGGCTGGTCGACGAGCCCGGGCGGGATCGGGCGTGGCGGCTCGTGCGGGTCGGCCTCGAACGCCGCGATGTCGCGCAACAGGCGCCGGTGACAGCCGCCATCCTCCATCAGCGAGGTCAGCGCGCGCTGATGGAGATGGGTGCCGTCCGCGATCTGTCGCGCCTGCATCGCCATCGCCTCGACGCCCCCTTCGTACGCGCGCAACAAGACGAGATCGTAGAGCGCGTGGCGATGGAAGGTCTGCAGGACGTGATGCACGATCGCGTCACGGGGTGCGAAAAGGCCGACGGGATCGAGCAGCGTCGCCGGCCCCGAGAGAAAGCGGCGCAGGTTGTGGAACACCCACGGGATCCCCTGGCTACGATAGAAGATCCTCGTCTCCTCGGCGGCGCTCACCATCATCTGGTCGCGTCCCGCGACGAGTAGCTGCGGGATCGTCGGTATCGCGTCGATGTGGCCGAGCACGCGCAGCCGCTCGAGCCGCTGGCGCACGAGCGCGGGCCGGAAGAACGCCGCTGCGAGCGAGGCGAGCTGCCGCAGCTTGTCCCGGTTCTGGGGCACGCCGCCCACGACGTCTGCGAGCAGGCTCCAGCGCGATCGTCCGAGCCACGTCGGCGGCGTCGCGCCCTGCGTCTCGGCCATCGAGCGGCTCTCTGCGATCACGTCCAACCCTCAGTGAGCCTTCTGGAACGTCCCGAACATCCGGTCGCAGATCGAGAGCATCACGGAGATGTTCCGCGGCTCGCGGTGCGAGTGATGGATGTCGTGCTCGCGCGACGTCGCGAAGATCCAGTCGTAGACGGGCAAGCGATAGCCGCAGTGCGTGATCATGTTCACGGCCGTGACGGAGAACGCGCCGACCGCGAACGTGAGCGGATGGATCGGGAAAAGAATGCCGTAGATGTGGAAGCACGCGAAGACGGTGAAGCCCTCGACGGGATGCACCACCATGGCCGTCCAGATCGTGAGGGGCGGCGTGTCGACGTGGTGATGGTAGTGCACGTGCTTCATGTACCAGCCCTGGCGGTGCTCGAGGCGGTGCCAGAAGTACGAGACGAAATCACCGACGAGGAAGTACAGCAGGATGTCTCGGCAGACTTCCCACGTCGTCGGCGCCGCAGTGGGGACGCGAGACAGCAACGTCATCGGAACCGCCCAGAAGGCTATCATCGCGACGACGTACAGCGACCCGTACCACTTCATCGCGCGCCAGTAGACGGCCCAGCATTGCGCGAGCGTCAGGCGCCGGGTGACGAACACGTCGACGAACGAGAACACCAGGCCGGGCAAGTAGATGCCGGCGACCACTGCGGTGAGCAGGAAGGCGGGCGACGCAACGCCCGTCTCGCCCAGGTGGCGAAGAACCCAGTCCCAGAGCGGCTGCAGCGCGCTACCTGCCTCCATGG
The DNA here is from genome assembly GCA_016874795.1 of Deltaproteobacteria bacterium. Taxonomy (GTDB): domain Bacteria; phylum Desulfobacterota; class Binatia; order UBA12015; family UBA12015; genus VGTG01. The sequence goes on from VGTG01000116.1 coordinate 15,381, forward strand.
ATCACTCCTTCGCTCGACCCGACAGCTCGCGGCCACGTCGGTACTCCGCTTCGGCCTCGTCCTTGCGCCCTGCCGAGCGCAGCACCCCGGCAAGCGAATAATATGTCGAAACGCGCGGCTCGATGGCGATGGCGCGCCGATAGGAGACGATCGCTTCCTCGTACGCGCCGAGCCGCGCCTGGGTCAGCGCGCGGTTGCGATGGACCTCGGCAAGACCCGGATCGAGCGCGACAGCGGCTTCATGCTCCTTGGCGGCCTCGTCGAGCCGTCCGAGCTGGTTCAGGGCGAAGCCGAGACCGCTATGCGCTTCGGCGCTCGGCTTCGCCTCGATCGCCTTGCGGTAATGGACGCCGGCTTCCTCGTACTTCCCGTCCTCGATCAACATCGAAGCGAAGTTCATCCGCGCAGCAGAGCAGGTCGAGTCGAGGGCGATCCCCTTCTCGTAGCTCTCGCGCGCGAGATCCTCGCGGCCGAGGCGATCCTGGAGCAGGCCGAAGTCGGCGTAGGTCTCGCAACGCGGCTCGAGGGCGAGCGACCGGGTGAAGTGCTCTCCGGCTCCTCGGAGATCGCCGAGCCCGCGGAGTGCCAACGCCAGGTCGTAGTGGGTCCGTGCATCGTCGGGCGAGACCGCGAGAGTGCGCCTGTACGCGGTCACGGCCTCGGCGGCGGAATCGGGCGCTGGGACGGACCCATCCCCCGGATGGACGCTTCCGATTCTACCGCTGGCAGGGGCCTGCGGCGTCTCGGAGGACTCGACGCCGCCCGCCGAAACGACTGACAGCGCCGCGACGAAGACCAGAAGCGACGCTCGGCTCAGGAGACCGTGAAGCACCCGATGGAGGATCTCGCCGGCGTCAGGTGCGGTCCCCGCGGCCTCAGGAGCCGCTCGGGGGAGGAGGACAGCTCGCGGCCTCGATCCCCTCTGCACCGACGTCGGTGTCGTACGTGTTGTCGGCCATGCAGTTCCCGGTACCGGCACCGACGACGATCACGTCGCTGGCGAGATCCGCGAACGGGCTGTCGGGCGGGTTCATGCCGTTGCCGGTGATCGTGTTCCCGACGATCGTGTTGCCGTCCGGCGCACAATCCGCGTCGACTTCACCGGTCACGACGCAGAAGTCGACCAGCACCAGCCCGGCGTAGTCGTTGTCGACGAGCGCATTGCCTTCCACGTAGGTGTGGTCAGAGCCCGCCATCAGAAGGCCGGTACCGGTCGGAAGGTCCCCGACCAAGCCGCCCGAGACCGGGTTCGGCAGGTTGTTGTCGTACACGTTGCTGTTGGTGAACGTCACGGACTCGTTGCGATAGCCGAAGGCCAGATCCACGTCGTCGCCGAGGCCGGAGGCGAGCGGGTGGGTGAAGGTCACTCCGACGACGTTGTCGTAGGCCGTGATGTTCTCCACGTCGACGTTCTTCGACACGTTGACCTGCAGCCCGATGGGCGCCCCGTACAGCTCGTTGTCGATGACACGAACGTCCTCGGAGCCCGACACCCACAGCGCGCTGTCGAGCCCTCCGAACGCGACGTTGTCCTCGACGAGGCCCTGTGCCGAGAGCTGCGGGTAGATTCCGACGTGGTCGCTGTTGCCGACGTTGTTGTTCCGGATTTCGAAGTTCCGCACGTAGAACGTCCAGATCCCGTTCGCCGAGAACCCGTCGATCGTGAAACCTTCGATCAGGATGTCCTCGATGAAGGCGTCGGCCGTGCCGCGCACGAAGATCCCCTCGGTGTTGCCCGGACCGGGGAGGATCTTCACCTCGCCATCCTCGTTCCGCCCGATGAGCTGCAGAGACTTCTCCACGAGAACGGCCGCCTGGCCGCCGTGGGTCTCGACGTACTCGCCGGGCATGACCTCGATGCGGCTTCCCGGCGCTGCGGCGTCGACGGCGGCCTGGATCGATTCCCCGGGCTCGACGGTGATCGTGTTGGAGTCGCCGCTGCAGCCGAGGGCAACCGGGAGGAGAACGAGAGCGAGCATGAGACGCTTCATGCCGGGTTCCCTATCATTGGCACACTCAGGATCCAACGGCCTTTTGGGCGGGACCGGCTGGGGGTCGCGTCCGAGCAACCTGCTGGGGAGTTTGCGCATCCGAAGCCGATCGCGCGAGGGCCTGGGGCGATGGCGAAGGGCGGCGAGTCGCAGTAGAGGGTCCCATCGCCACGGGGACGATCACTGTCGCCATCGTCGTGCTCGCCGCGGCCCACTTCGTCTCGCCCGGCGGGGCGAGCGCCGGCGTGCCGGCAACGTCCGCCGCAGCTTCCTCTCGGTCGCCGGCTGGGCAGGCGTGACGACATCGGCGGCGATCCAGTGCGCGGACGCGCCGGCCCACCGAAGCTCCTCGGCATGGCCCGAGGTGATCGGAAGGTTCGAGCGGGCAAGCCGGCTCCAAGGCATCATTCAGGGCTGGTGGTTTTGGGCGACCTGCGCCTCGTGGCAGGTCGGAGGTC
>VGTG01000117.1 GCA_016874795.1 Deltaproteobacteria bacterium
GCCCTCCGGTCCGAGGCTCGCGAATCTTCGGCACTCTCGACCGCCTCGCGACGTGATCTGGTGAGAAATGCAGGCTAGTGCACCGCCGTCGAGATAGCGTCAAGCAGACTGCCGTTCATCGGCGTCAGGCGGCAACGGGATCACCTACGAGGTGACCGGCCCGTTCCGCCGCTCGCCGCGTCCGCTACGCCGCGCGCACGCGCCGCGCGCCGAGGGGCGAGCTACTTCTTCGCGTAGGTACGGTCGCCCACCTTCTTGATCGCCTTCGCGCGCGACCAGCGCGCCAGTGCCATCACGCGCGCCTTCGGTCTCTTTGCGAGCACTGGCGTCGCCTTTTCGAGATCCGCGCCGGTGAAGGTCTTCGGCAGCCGCTTCAAGACGCCGTCCCAGTCGATCGTCGGACCACGGCGTGCGGCTTTGCGCTTCGTCGCGCCGCGCGTCTTCTTCGCCGCTCCGCGCTTCCTACCCTTCGCCGTGTGCGAGGTCTTCGTCGCCGTCGAGGTGCGCGACGAACGGCGGTCGCCCTGGAGCGCTGCCCGCCAGCGGCTCGCCTCGCGGCGCAGACCCTCGAGCTGATCTTGCATCCGCTCGATCTCCGCTTGAAGCGCACTGTAGACCTGACGCCCCTGGACCTGCAGGCGATTCAGAAGTGAGTCGGTGGCTGGCATTGTCGATCCTCTCCGTTTGTGCCGAACGAGCGGCTGGTTCAAATGAAGTATCGGTTGAAGTATCGGTCGAACTTCGGAACGCGGTGAATACGTGAACAGAAGGCAATTCGACAGGATATCTACTTTGGGAAGATGTGACAAGGCCGTGCTTCGCCTCAACGCTCAATGGGGGCCCCATTCCTTCGTACGGTTACGGTTACGGAGTGATGCGAGGAGCGTAGCGACGGCGACGAGAAGAAAGCCCTGTAACGGAGCCCGACATCGCGCCTGGCCGTACCAGGGCCCAGGCCCATATTGGCGAGCGCCACCAGAAGAGAGACGACAATGGGCGCGAGCTGAGTGATCGACGTGTTCGATCGATCCTCCCTCCAGAGCTTCACCTGAACGATCAGCAATAGCGGAAGCCAAGCTCCAGCATACGCCCAGACGGAGCTCCAAGGAGGAGCGAGGACGCGCGCCGGGCAGGCTTCGGCGCGCGGGGGGGCCCCGGCTCCCGGCCGGAGAAAGCGACCCACGTCTCCCACCAGCGCGAAACGTACAACGCGGGGTTGGCGGCGAGGACGAGGAGCGCTTCGCGACCCGCATGGACTTTGAAGTCCTCGGGGGACACGACGTCTCCACCGCGTGCGACCTCTGCGTCCTACACTCAGCGCAGGAAGACGGGCCCGACCTCTTGCGCGACCAACGCCTCCGCGAGCTTCGTCTTCGCGGCGATCGTCCGGATCGGAATCCGCGGGAGGATCGCCTCGAGCTGGAGGTGCTTCCGCAGCTCCTCACCCTCGAACTCGTTCGCGAGGAGCCGCCGGGCTCCGTCGATCACTCGCCCGCTCGCCGAGGCGACGAAGATGTTCGTCATGAGCAGGCGGAGAGCGTCGTCGCTCTCGGACCCGTGCCCCGAGAGAAGCTGCGTCCGATTGACGACGCTGTCCATCGCGAAGACGTCGATGATCATGTTCGCGAGGATCTCGAGGTGCTGCTGCTTGTCCTTCAGTGAGGCGAGGTCCTGCTCGACGAGGACGCGCGTGATGTATGCCGTCACGCGCTTTGCGACCTGCGCGGCGCGGTACTCGCGCTCGAGCGGGCCCGCCGCCGAGGAGGCCCAGTGCGCGCCCTCGGCGATCTCGCGGTCGACCTCCTTCAGGAACTCCATGTAGGCGAGGCCGCCCTGGCCGATGCGCTTCAGCACCGTCGCCGGGATGATCAGGCGGTTGATCTCGTTCGTTCCCTCGAAGATGCGATTGATGCGCGAGTCGCGGTAGTGCCGCTCGACGGGATACTCCGCGGTGAAGCCGTAGCCGCCGAGCACCTGCAGCGCCTCGTCGGCGACGAAGTCGAGCGTCTCGGTGCCGAACACCTTCAGCGCCGACGCCTCGATCGTGTACTCCTCGATCGACTCCCGGATCAGCCGCTCGCCGAAGTCCGAAGCGTTCGGGTCGAGCGCGTCGGCGGCCGCGTCCATCAAGCCGGCCGTCCGGTAGCTCATGCTGTCCGCGACGTAGATCCGCGTCGCCATGTCGGCGAGCTTCCGCTGGATCATGCCGAAGCTCGCGATCGGCTGGCCGAACTGCTTCCGGTCGCGCGCGTAGTCGAGCGCGATCTCGAGGCACTCCTTCGCGGCGCCGATCGCACCCGCGCCGAGCTTGAAGCGCCCGATGTTCAGGATGTTGAACGCGATCTTGGGGCCCTGGCCGATCTTTCCGAGCACGGCCGAGGCGGGAACCGCCGCCTCCTCGAGGATGAGCTGGCGCGTCGACGATCCCTTGATGCCGAGCTTCTTCTCCTCGGGACCGGTGCTCACGCCCGGTGTCGTACGCTCGACGAGGAACGCGGTGAACTTGTCGCCGTCGACCTTCGCGAAGACGGTGAAGAGATCCGCGAAGCCGGCGTTCGTGATGAACTGCTTCGTGCCCGTCAGGCGGTAGCCGCCCTCGACCGGAGTCGCGACGGTCTTCGCCGCGAGCGCGTCGCTGCCCGATCCGGGCTCGGTGAGCGCGTAAGCGGCGAGCCACTCGCCGGTCGCGAGCTTCGGGAGGTACTGCTTCTTCTGCGCGTCCGTTCCGTAATAGACGAGCGGAAGGCTCCCGATGCCGGTGTGCGCTCCCCACGACACGCTGAACGAAGCGGAGAGGGCGCCGTGCTCCGAGACGAGCATCGACGTCGTCTTGTGGAGACCGAGCCCGCCGTACGCCTCGGGGACGTCGATCATGAGAAGCCCGAGCTCGCCGGCGCGCTTGAGGAGGCCGGGCATCACGCCTTCCTCCGCCGCCTCGATGCGCTCGAGATTCGGGAGGACCTCGTTCCGCACGAAGTCCTCGGCCGTCTTCGCGTAGAGCCGATCCTCCTCCGTGAAGTCCGCGCCCGTGAACTGCGGACTCGTCCCCGGGGGATCGATCAGCCAGCTCGCACCACCTGTCGCTGCCATGGTTTCTCCTCGTCTCCCCGTGCGGCGCGACCGGAAGGCCCGCCCAACACATAAATTGTCGAGGAGACGCGCTGCGTCAACCCGCGTGGGGTTCGAGCTTCGCGGCGAGGTCGACCAGATCGACCGCGTGCAGGTCGAACTCGTTCCCCGAGACGGGGAACGCCGCCTCCCGGCCCGGGCCGTACTCGAGCGGCCGCGAGACGTACAAGGTGCGGAGCCCGACGCCGCGCGCCGCCTCGAGATCGGGCGGGTGCGCCGCGACGAGCGCGATCTGGTGCGGCTCGCGGCCGAGGACGCGAGCCGCCCAGCGGTAGACCTCGGGATCGGGCTTGTAGCGCCCGATCATCTCCGCCGAGAGGATGCAGTTCCACGGCAGTCGAGCGCGCTTCGCCATGTCGACGAGAAGGGACACGTTGCCGTTCGAGAGCGTCGCGATGACCCAGCGCGACTCGAGCCGTCGGAGGCCCGCGACGGAGTCCGGCCACGGATCGAGCCGATGCCAGACGCGGTTCAGATCCTCCGTTTCGATCGGGCCGAGCTTCGTCGCGAGACCTGCCTCCTCTAGGAGCGGGCCGAGCCGCTCGCGGTGGATCTCGTCGACGAGCTTCCACGGCGTCTGCCCGGCGATCACGTGGAGGATGCCCTCGATGTAGCCTTGCCTCCAGCGGTTCGCGAAGCGGGGCCAGTCCGCCTCGACGGCGTGGGCACGGCCGAGCGCTTCGAGCTCGCGCACGACCGTGCCGTGCCAGTCGACGACCGTCCCGAAGACGTCGAAGACGAGAGCCTCGACGTCTCCGAGTGGAGAGCCATCACGCTGCGGCATCGTCGCCGCGATATCCCGCTTCGCCTCGGTCGGGAAGCAGACCTACTTGATCGAGAACCCTCGCGTTCCCGGCGACGACGTCGCACCGAGGTTGTCCTTGACGGTCAGGATCGCGATGTAGTCCTCGGGCGGCAGCGTCGTCGTGACGGCGGACGGCACGACGGTCGTCGGTCCGAAGACGACGACGCCGGTGTCCTTCACCGCGACCGAGAACGTGTAGTCGGCGATCGTGCCGTCGCGATCGGTCGAGTTCCCGCCGTCGAGCAGGACGAGGCTCGGCTGCCCCGTCTCTCGCGTCAGGAGCTCCGTGCGGATGCTCGGCTTCGGCGCCTCGTTGCCGCCTCCGGGGGAGCCACCACCGCCGTCGCCGCCGTAGACGCGCAGGCGACCAGGCGAGCAGCGCCACTCGATCGTCGCGGCGACCGTCGCGGGTGGGTGGATCCCGTCGTCGAGCACCAGAGCCGCGTCGAGGAGCGTCGTCGGCGGCAGGCCGGCACAGAGGTCCGGCGCGTCCTTTGCCGTCGCGCGATTCACGCGGAGGTTCATGCGGTAGCGGCCGTCGCTCTGTCGCCGGGCCGTCAGCCGCAGCGTCGGCCGGTCGGAGCCGTTGCTCGTGAAGACGGCGTTGTCGCTCTCGCCGCCGGGCGTCGCGAAGAGCGTCTTCGGGAAGAGGCTCGTGCCCTGGAAGCCCTGCAGGAGCTCTCCCTCGCCGCCGACCTCGTCGAGCAGCTTCCGGATCGTGATCCGCGAGACGCTGAGATCGAGCGGAGCGGGCAGGAAGAAGCTTCCGACGAGCTTCGCGCCGACGTTGCCGTCCTCGCCCGGCGGAACGGGGATGCCGACGTAGGTGACGGTTCCGGAGTCGACGCTGAGCTCGTAGCGCGGCGAAGGCGTCGGGCTCGGGGTCGGGATCGGCGTCTGCGTCGGGACCGGGGTCGCGGTGGGTGCCGGCGTCGGCGTGGGAGTGGCCGCGTCCGCTGCGCCGGAGAAGCTCGTGAAGAAGACGGCCGCGAGGGCCAGCCCGAGCGTGCCGTGAGGCGCGCTCCGCCGATGACGTTCCATGGAAACCTCCGTGATCTCGAGAGTTGAGGGGCAGTGACCGACCGGCGCGGGTGCGCGGAGCGGGGGGAGTCGGAAGCGGCGGAGGTTTTCGTGCGTGGGCCGGCTCTCCCGATCCGGCCCATCGTTTGTTGCTCGAATGTCGCGTCGCTGTCAACAGCGAAAGTGGCGCGGGTCGCGCGCAAGGAGGAGCACCCGGGCGTCGCTCGGTCGACGAGGTCGATACGGTGAAGCTCGAGCCCGGGTCGGGCGGGGACGAAAAGGGCACGCGGAGCGTCAGTCCCAGACGCACTAGCTCCGTGGTGACGGCGCCGCCGGAGGCGGCTGGCTCCGATCGCGGTCGAAGACGTTCATCGCGACCGAGATCATCGAGGCCACGTCCGCGACGTTCGCCGGCAGGATCATGCTGTTCGTCGACTTCGCGAGCTCGCCGAAGCGCTCGATGTAGCGCTCGGCGACGCGCAGGCGCACCGCCTGCTCGCCGCCCTGGACGTCGATCGCCTCGGCGACTTGCCGGATGCCCGAGGCGGTCGCCTGCGCGATCGCGAGGATCGCCGCGGCCTCACCCTCTGCCTCGTTGATCTGCTGCTGCTTCCTCGCCTCGGACTCCTTCACGACCTGCTGCTTCCGCCCCTCGGCCGCATTGATGATCGCCTCGCGCTCGCCCTCCGAGCTCAAGACCACCGCGCGCTTCTCGCGCTCGGCGCGCATCTGCTTCTCCATTGCCGCGACGACATCCTTCGGCGGATTGATGTTCTTGATCTCGTAGCGCAGGACCTTGATGCCCCAGGGCTCGGACGCCTTGTCGAGCTCGTTCACCACCTGGAGATTGATGTTGGTACGCTCCTCGAACGTGCGGTCGAGCTCGATCTTGCCGACCTCGCTTCGGAGCGTCGTCTGCGCGAGCTGGCTGATCGCGAAGAGGTAGTCGGCGACGCCGTAGGAGGCGCGCTCGGGATCGAGGACCTGGAGGTAGAGAACGCCGTCGACGCCGACCTGTACGTTGTCGCGCGTGATGCAGGTCTGCTCGGCGATGTCGGTCGCCGTCTCGCGAAGGTTGTGGCGATAGCGGATCACGTCGACGAACGGCACGAGTATGTGGAAGCCGGCGCGCAACGTCGTGTGGTACTTGCCAAGGCGCTCGACGACGTAGGCGTTCTGCTGTGGAACGACGACGGCCGTCTTCGCGATCGCGACGACGACCACGAACGCGAGCACCACGGCGATCGCGAGCAATCCGCTCATCTCATCCTCCTCCTCTTCAAGACGCCGCCGGCGGCATCTCTGGAACGACCCATAGGGTCAGCCCCTCGACGCGCTCGACGCGGCAGCGTCGCCCTTTCTCGATCATCTCTCCGTGACGGCTCCGGACGGACCACACCGTGCCGCGGAGCTCCGCCTTGCCGACGTCGCCCGGCCGCAGATCCTCGCTCAGGCGGGCGACCTCGCCGACGAGCTCGTCCTCGCGTCGCGTGCTCGTCGTGCCCCACCGCCGCGAAAGCGGCTTCCGCAGGAACAGCACCGAGAGCACCGCGAAGACCGAGAAGAGGACGCACTGCGCCCACGCGGTCGTCGCGATTCCCGTCGCGGCGAACCCGCCGACGAGGATCGCTGCGATGCCGAAGAAGAAGACGAAGAAGTCCGACGGAACGAAGACCTCGACGATCAGGAGAGCGAGGCCGATCGAGACCCAGAGCCACCACAACATCGCTGCCGCCCGTACACCCGCGCCGTTCGCCCCGTCAATGCCCGGTCAGAGCTGCACCTTCGGGACATCCTTCGCGGACTCCGGAGCCTTGAAGTACTCGGCCGGCTGGAAGCCGAAGCAGCCTGCGAAGAGCATCGACGGGAAGCGCTTGATCGTCGTGTTGTACGTCTGCACGACCTCGTTGTAGCGGCGGCGCTCCGTCGCGATGCGGTTCTCCGTGCCGGCGAGCTCGTCCGAGAGGCGCGCGAACTGCGCGTTCGCCTTCAGGTCGGGATAGCGCTCGGAGAGGGCGAGGAGCCGCGAGAGAGCGTTCGACACGTCGTTCGAGCCCTGGATCTGCTCGTCGCGCGTCTTCGCGCCGATCAGCTTCGCTCGCGCTTCCGCGACCGCGGTGAAGATCTCCTTCTCGTGCGCGGCGTAGCCCTTCGTCACCTCGACGAGGTTCGGGATCAGGTCGTTGCGGCGCTGGAGCTGGTTCTCGACCTGCGCCCACTGCTGGTCGATCTGCTCGCGCTCCGCGACCATCGTGTTGTAGCCGCAGCCGCTCGCCACGAAGACGAGGACAGCCGCGACCGCCGCCACCCCCGCGCTCGAGAAGCGCGCCGTCCGGAACCTGCTCGAACCCGACATCTCGTCCTCCCGTCTACCAGCTTCCACCGGCGCCGCCGCCGCCGAAGCTACCGCCGCCGAACCCACCGAAGCCGCCGCGCCCGCCGCCGAAGCTGCCACCGAAGCCGCCGCCGCCGAAGCCGCCGTGCCCGCGTCCGCCGAAGCCGCGACCGAGGATGTTGCCCAGGATGAACGGGCCGAGGTCGTCGGCGAGCCCGCGTCCGCGCCGCCCGCGAAATCCACTCCTGCGTCCGCGGAACATACCGCGGAGCACGAGGAAGATCACCACCAGGACGATCAGCGCCGAGATCCCGGATCCGGACGATCGCTCGCGCGCCCGCGGCGGGGGAGGAGCGCCGTCGAGCGTGACGCCCGCGTCGCCGGCGATCAGGCTCGCCATCGTCGCGACGGCGTTCCAGACGCCGCCCGCGTAATCCCCCTTCCGGAACGCGGGTGCGACGATCTCGTCGCGGATGTCGCCGACCTTGCCGTCGGGAAGGACACCCTCCGCGCCGTAGCCGGTGAGGATGTACATCTGGCGGTCCTGGACGGCGACGACGAAGACGACCCCGTTGTCCTTGTCGCGCGCGCCGGGCTTCCACGCCTCGGCGACCGCCATCGCGTAGTCGAAGATCGGCTCGGGCTCGGTCGTCGGAACGATCACGACCGCGATCTCGGCGCCCGTCTTCCGGCGGAGCTCCTCGTTCACCGTCTCGATGCGCGCCTTCGTGCGCGCGTCGAGCACGCCGACGCGGTCCACGACGAAGCCCGTCGGCTTCGGGACGTCGAACGTGAAGGCGGCGGCGCTGGACGTGAACACCAGGCTGCAGACGACGAGGGCGATCCCCGCGAATGAGCGCGCGACTCCGCGTGCGAGCCGATCGTCGTGCTCGCGCGGCCGCGCCGCGGAGCGCTCAGCTCGCATGCGCATCCACGAAGGCGACGAGCGCCTCCACGTCGCGAAGGACGGCACCGAGAAGGTCGTCGAGGCCCGCTCCGCTCGGCCACGGCGTCGTGCCCTCGCGGATCGCGTCGAGCCGCGCGAGCGCCGCGAGCGTCACGCCGTGTCGGCGCTGGACCTCGTCGCAGAGAGCGCTTCCGCGGAGGTGTCCCGGCGGAGCTTCGACGAGCGCTCGCTCGATGTGAGCGAAGCTCGAGGCGAGCGCGGAGAGAGCGTTCCGCACCTCTGCTTCGGGCGGCGCATGGACGACGATCGCGCGAAGGCGCAGGAGCTGCGTCCGCGCCTCGCGCTCGGCTTGCGCGCGCAGGCGGTCGGGCGTCACGGCGATGCCCACGAGCACGTCCTCTCCCGCGAGCACGCGATGGCGCTCGGCGATGTCGGCGAGCTCCATCGGGAACGAGTCGCGCGCGTCCCGCAGGAAGCTTCGCTGCACCACGAGCGGCGTCGCGAGAACGAGGTCGCGGGTCGCCTCCCGCTTCAGGGTGGCACCGATGGTGCGGAGGTCCGCGAACGTCACCTCGCGAAGGACGACGAGGAGGTTCACGTCCGAATGACCCGGAGAGTAGTCGTCGCCCGCGGCGCTCCCGTAGACGGCGATGCACACGGTAGCCTCGCCGAGCGCCTGCGCGAGGGCCCGCCCGACTCGATCGATGCGCTCGTGTACGTCCGCCGGCGGCTTCACCCTTCCCCTCCCCGAAGGAAAGCTATCAGATCCGGCGGCGTCGTCACGAAAGGCCGCGATCCGGCGTCGCGAGGCCGTGCGCGGTGACGGTCCCGTCCGCGGCGGCATTCGCCTCGGCGAGGGCGCGGCTCTCCTCGCGCAGCGCCTCTGTGAGGTACGCGCGCTCGTGGTGCACGTGCCAGACCGGGATGCGGTAGCGGACCGAGATCCCGTCGATGCCCGCGGCGCGCAGGCGCCGTCCGAAGTCCTTGTCCTCGCGGCGCGCGAGACGCTCGTCGAAGCCGCCGATCGCGACGGCGTCGCTCCGTGCGAGCGACGCGTTTCCACCGTGGAAGCCGACCGGAGTGCGCGCGAGCCGCCGGTCGAAGAGATCCGCGACTCCGGGGATCGCCGCGGCGACGAGGCGGCGCCAACGCCGATTTCCCGGCCGGCACGTGCGGAGGCCGTCGAGCGCGCCGCGGGCGACGTCGGACGGCGCGAGAGCGCGGCTCGCCTCGGCGCCGAGCAGAACGGTGCTTCCGGAGAGATATCGCCGCGGCTGCGCGAGCGAGACGTGCTTCGCAACGAAAGCGGGGCTCGGGACGCAGTCGCCGTCGAGGAAGATCAAGAGGTCCGCGGCGGCGGCCTCGATCGCACGGTTCAGGATGCGCCCCTTGCGCACGCCCTCGTCGGGCTGCCAGAGGTGTCGCACGGGAAACGAAGCGGATCGCGCGAAGGCGAAGGCCAGCTCCGCCGTCTCCGGTCCGCTGCCGTCGTCCGCGACGAGGAGCTCGAAGCCGCTGGCCTCCTGCCGCGCGAGCCCCGAGAGGACGAGCGAGAGCCCGTGCCGATTCTCGTAGGTCGAGACGATCACCGACGCGATGGGGCGCTTCTCGCCCGGCGGAGGTGGGGATTCCATCGCGAGCTCTCGAAGGCGGCGATACGGTGCCTCTCCGGATGCGTCAAGGCGCCGTCGCCGGCGCGTTGCCGATCGTGCGCGAATCGGCGATGACGGACGGGATGAGGCAGGTTGTGCTCGCGAGCAGGCAGGCGCGGCTCGCGGCGTTGGCTCTGGTCGTCGTCGCGAGCTTCGGCTGCTCGCGTTCCCCCGAGGACGCGAAGCCCGAGCCTTCCGTCACCGCGGGCGCCGCAGATCCGAGCGCAGCCGAGGGCGAAGCGCGCGCTTCCTCCGCAACGCGCCCGAACATCGTCCTGATCATCGGCGACGACCTCGGCTATCCGTTCCACGGGTTCATGGGCGATCGTCTCGTCCAGACGCCGCACCTCGATCGTCTCGCGAGCGAGGGCACGGTGTTCGTCAACGCGTACGTCACGGCGAGCAAGTGCGCGCCGTCGCTCCGCACGCTCTTGACGGGCGACCTGCCGTTCCGGCCGAAGCCGAAGAAGCCGCGCCCTCGCGTCCCGTGGAAGCAGGAGACGCTGCCGACGCTCCTCGGGAAGCAGGGCTACGCGAGCTACCAGGCGGGGAAGTTCTGGGAGCCGGGAGCGACCGACGCGGGATTCACGGACGGCACGAAGAGCGGCGAGCTCGGCGGCTCGATCCCGGAGCAGTGGATGGGCGGCGCCAAGGGCCTCGCGATCGGACGACGGGGCATCCAGCCCGTGCGCGAGTTCATCGACCGTCACGCGGCGGAGCCGTTCTTCCTGTGGTTCGCGCCGATGCTGCCGCACAAGCCGTGGGACGCGCCCGCCGCGTACCGCGAGCGCTACGCCGGCGTCGCGAAGGAGCTCGGGCCGGCGAAGCTCGCCTACTTCGCGAACGTCTCGCGCTTCGACGACGTCGTCGGCGAGCTCGTCGGCTATCTCGACGAGAAGGGGCTCCGCGAGAGCACCTTGATCGTCTACCTCTCCGACAACGGCTACGACCCGGTCGGAAAGCGCGGCGGCGAAGGCAAGTCGACGATGTTCGAGCTCGGCTTCCGCACCCCGCTCGTCTTCCGCTGGCCCGGGCACGTTCCCGCGGGCGTCGTGCGCGAGGACCTCGTCTCCGCGCTCGACCTCTATCCGACGCTGCTCGACTACGGCGGGGCCGCCGCTCCAGCGGGACGGCTCGGCATCGATCTCCGTCCCGCGATCGAGAAGGGAACCCCGGTCGGCCGCGCTGAGATCCTCGGATTCATGTCGGCGGTCCGCCCGCACTTCGACGGCGAACGCCCCGAGTCGCCCCCCGGCGGGACGGATGCGTACTTTCTACGCGACGCGCGCTGGCACTACGTCTGGTACCCGAAGGTCGGCGACGACCAGCTCTTCGACCTGTCGAGCGACCCGGGCGAGCGGCGGAACGTCATCGCCGAGCATCCGGACCGGGCGGAGGAGTTCCGCAAGAAGCTCGAAGCGTGGTGGGAGAGCCTCCGGTGAAGCGTCTCGTGCTCTTCACCGACTCCGGAGCGCGTCGCGGATCTCGGTGAGGAGCACGACCTCCTGAGGCGGCGCCGGCGGCGCCTCGGGCGGCGCCTCGCGCTTCAGCGAGTTCATCGCCTTCACGAAGAGGAAGACGGCGAAGGCGATGATCACGAAGTCGATCAGCGTGTTGAGGAACGCACCGTACTTGAGGGAGACGGCCTCCGCGGCGTCCGTCTTCGAGCGCAGGACGACCGAGAGGTTCGAGAAGTCCACGCCGCCGACGAGGAGGCCGATCGGAGGCATCAGCACGTCGTTGACGAACGACGTCGTGATCTTTCCGAAGGCGGCACCGACGATGATGCCGACGGCCATGTCGACGACGTTGCCTCGAACCGCGAACTCCTTGAACTCCTTCAGCATGCCCATGTGAGCCCTCCGTATGCCCTTCGCCGCGGGCGTTTCAGTGGCTCAGCAATCGGCGAAGTCGGCGATCGAGTCAAGGAGGCCGACAGGCGAGCCGGAAGCGGGGGAGAGCGCCCCCGTCTCCGGCTCGCCCAGAGCGGCGCGCGCCGCAGGTGCGACGCCGACCAAGACCGCGAAGACCGCGAAGACCGCGAAGACCGCGAAGATCGCGAAGATCGCGAGGAAGAGGGCGACGATCCGTACTCCGAGTCGAACCGTATGTGAGACCTCTCCGTGGGTATTCATGAGGCTCGGAAGACGAGACGGATGGGGTTCGGTTGCGCGAAAAAGGAGCGAGTCCCCCACGTCGGCGTGCACGCAGAGCCGTGTTTCGGGTCAGGCGCGCTGCCGCGAAATGCGGCGAATCGCGCTCGGTCGAACCCGTCGCTTGACCGGAGCGGCGGCGTGAGCGAGACACGCGCGAGCTTCCGATGAGCGAGTCGACGAGGCGCGAGGAGCGGAGCGAGTCGCGCGGTCTGCGTCGACTGCGCGGAGGGTACGTCGGCGCGGCGATCTTCCTCCTGAACGTCGTCGTCCTCTTCGTGCTCGCGAACCTCGTCCTCTGGCCGTTCGCGCGCTCGCGCGATCCCGAAGGGGTCCGTCTTCCGATCATCGAGCGCTACGGCATGGAGAAGCTGGGCGAGGTCTACGCGCCGCTCTCCCCGAAGGAGATCGAAGCCCTTCTGCGCGAGACCTGGAGCCGGCCGTACGCGTACGAGCCGTTCACGCAGTTCAAGGAGCGCCCGCACGGGGGGAAGTTCGTCAACGTGAGCGAGCACGGCTTCCGCGTCGGCGCTGGGCAGGGCCCCTGGCCGCCCGATCCGAACGTGACGAACGTGTTCCTCTTCGGCGGATCGACCGCCTTCGGCTACGGCGTCGCCGACGGCGACACGATCGGCTCGCACCTGCAGCGCGCGCTCGACGGCCGCGGCGGACGCACGGTGCGTGTCTACAACTTCGGTCGAGGCCACTACTACTCGAGCCAGGAGCGCGTCCTCTTCGAGCGCCTCCTCGCCGCGGGTAGCGCGCCGCAGATCGCGATCTTCCTCGACGGCCTGAACGAGTTCTTCTACAGCGACGACGAGCCGCTCTACACGGGGCTTCTCGCGCGCGTGATGGACGGCACGGAGCCGCCTCCGCCGACGTGGATCGACCGGCTTCCGCTCGTGCGCGCCGCGCGCCGTCTGCTCGGCGAGCCCGCAGCGCCCTCGCCAGCACCCGCGAAGCACGCGGACGAGGCGGAGGTCTCGCGGCGCGTCGTCGATCGCTATCTCGGGAACCGGGCGGGCATCGAGGCGGTCGCGCGGAGCGCCGGTGTCGTGCCGGTCTTCGTCTGGCAGCCGGTGCCGATGTACGGCTGGGACGACGGCCATCATCTCTTCCGCGGCAACGGCTACGGCGGCGATCATCGTCACGCGGCGGCCGGCTACGCCTACCTTCGCAAGCTCCTCGAGGAGAAGCCGCTGCCGCCGAGCTTCCTCTGGCTCGCGGAACTCCAGCGCGGACGCGCGGAGCCGCTGTACGTCGACCAGGTGCACTATACGGCCGCGTTCTCGCGCGACCTCGCGAACGCGATCGCGGCGGAGATCGAAGCGATCGGGCTCCTACCCGGCGCCCGGTCGAGCGCGCCAGTCGGTGCGCTCCCGGGTGCGGTCGATCTCGATCCGGCAGACGTCCGCCCGAGTCCGTCCGCTGCGCGCGAGCCAGCGGTCGAGAGCGGCCTCGATTGAAGCGCGCTCCTCGGGCGAGTCGACGTGCGCGTCCTCGAGATCCCAGCCGGGCGGGACGTTGCCGGATCGCCCGTTGATCGTCGGCACGCCCGAAGCGAGCGCGACCCACATCGCGTCGTCGTGCACGTCGGGATCCTCGCGTCCGCCCGTCGTCACGAGGAAGAACGACGCGCAACCGGGATCGATCTCGCGCGCGATCCGCTCCGTGCGCCACTCGTAGAAGGTCCGCTCGAAGCTGAGCTCGCGATGCGCCTGCTCGGCGAGACAGAAGGCCGCGAGCAGGACGAGGAGCATCACCGGCGTCCGTCCGGCCTGCTGCTCGAAGAAGAGTGCGACGCCGATCGCCGCGGGAAAGACGAGAAGCGTGCCGATGCGCGCGACGGCGCGGATCGCGCCGCCGCCCGGTGCGAGCGTCTGCACGATCGGCCAGAGGCTCCAGTCGCCCCAGACGCGCAGCGTCAGGAGGAGCAGCGTCGCCGCGACGAGCACGATCACGACGACGCTCCGCCGGGAGCGTGCACGGAAGAGCCCGATCGCCGCGACGATCGTCGTGACCGCGCCGAGCCCGTTCGCGTGCGTCGAGCGCGACCACGGACGGAAGCGCGGCAGCCGGTCCGCCCAACCGTAGAGCCAGTTGCTCGGTCCCATCAGGAACGAGCTGAACCACTGCGTCAGCTTCGTGCTGTTGTACTCGCGGAGCCCGACCTCGCCCGCGGCGCCGAGGTAGCGGCTTGCGAGCGGCCAGGCCGCGACGAGCGCGAGCGCTCCCGCGACGGAGAGCGGAGCGGCATTGCGGCGAAGCCCGCGCAGCGTCGCCGCACGGAACGACGGGAGGACGAGACCCCACGCGAGCGCGGCGACGACCGCGAGGCCGAAGAAGTAGAAGGGATAGAAGGCGGTATAGAGCTGCGCCGTCACCGCCGCGAAGAAGACGCCGGTCCACCCCCACGCGGGAGGCGGCTTCGCCGCGGCGCTCTCGGACGGCTCGTCCCGGAAGATCTCGAACAGCGCGATCACCGCGAGCGCCAGGAAGAAGTGCGGGACGAGCTGCTGCTTCGTCATGTTCGCGACGCGCGAGCTCGCGAAGGCGAACACCATCGCGCCGACCGCCGCTGCCGGAACGCCGACGCGGAACGAGCGCCGCAGGAGAACGCACCCGGCGACGTAGTTGAGCGACCAGATCGCGAGCACGAAGAGCTCGTAGGCGAGGAGCGGCGGCGCTCCGAGCGCGCGCCAGACGCCGTACAGCGGCACGACCGCGATCAGCGGCTCGGAGTAGGTCGTCACGCCCTCGTGCGGGAAGAAGATCGGCGGCGACCAGAAGCCGCGCTCCGGAGGGAGGAGCGACAGCAGGGTCTCCCAGCGATGCTCGAGGAAGAAGTTGACGAGCCGCGGATCCTGGCTCGGCCAGCCCGGCACGTGCTCGAAGCCCGAGCGCAGCATCGGATGGAACGTCACGAGGATCCCGGCGAGCCAGCAGAGGATCGGCAGGAAGAGGGAGCGCTCCGACTTGACCGGATCGGAAGGGTGGGCGAGAGACATCGCGGCGATCGTTCCTCCGCCTCGAATGTCCGACAGCGGTACGAGAAGCAATCCGGCGGAGCCCGCGGCATCTCCGTCCGAGCGCGCCCGCACGATGGTGCGGGAGCTCCGCGCCGCGGTCGTCTACCTGACGGGCTTCGGCGATCGCGCGGCGCTCGACCCCGAGACGACCGCGCGCGGCGGCGCGTTCTTTCCGGTGCTCGGATTGGCGCTCGGAGGAATCGCGGCGCTCGCCGCGCGGGAGGGAGCAGCGCTCGTTCCGGACGGAGGTGGCGCCGCCGTCGGTCTCGCGGCTCTCGTCCTTCTCGTGCGTGCTGCGCCTCTGCGCGCGGTGGCGCGCGGCGCGGGCGCGCTCGCCGCCGTCGCACTCCTCGCGCTAGAGCTCGGCGCGCTCTGGGTCGTGGTCCCGAGCGCTCTCGGTCCATCGCTCGCTCTCGCCGGGATGCTCGGTCGCTGGGCCTTCGTCGTCCAGGCGTACGGCTCGACGCCGGCGCGGCCGGACGGGATCGGCGCGGCCTTCACCCGCGCGATGCAGTTCCGCGAGTTCGGGCTCGCGAGCGTGAGCGCGATGGCGCTGACGCTGCTCCTGGCGGACGCGGTCGGTCTCGTGCTCCTCCTCTGGACGGCGACGCAGACGATCGCTCTCCGCATCCTCGTCCACGGACGCAAGGGCGGCGTCGGCGAGACGAGCCTCGCAGCCGGCGCGGCGCTCGCCGAGGCGTCGACGCTCCTTCTCTGCGCGGCGCTCGCACGCCTCCTCACGACGGGATAGAAGCGCGGCCATGTCACAGGGCCACGTCCTCGCGATCGATCAGGGCACCACCGGCTCGACGGCACTCGTCGTCGACGGACGCGGCCGCGTCGTCGGTCGCGCGTACAGCGAGTTCACCCAGCACTTCCCGAAGCCCGGCTGGGTCGAGCACGACGCCGAGGAGATCTGGGCGGTGTCGCTGCGCGTGATGAAGGCGGCGCTCCGCCGCGCACGCGTCGCACCCGAGAAGCTCGCCGCGATCGGCATCACGAACCAGCGGGAGACGACGGTCGTCTGGGATCGGAAGACGGGGCGTCCGGTGCACCGCGCGATCGTCTGGCAGGACCGGCGCACGACGGAGCGGTGCGAGGCGCTGCGCGCCGCGGGCGCGGTCGATCTCGTCCGCGATCGGACGGGCCTCGTCATCGACCCGTACTTCTCGGGAACGAAGGTCGAGTGGATCCTCGAGAACGCGCGCGGCGCCGCCGCCGCGGCGAAGGCCGGTCGCCTCGCGTTCGGGACGATCGACTCGTGGCTCGTGTGGAAGCTCTCCGGCGGCCGCGTGCACGCGACGGACTACACGAACGCTTCGCGGACGCTGCTCTTCGACATCCACCGCCGCATCTGGGACGACGATCTGCTCCGGCTCCTGCACGTGCCGGCGGACCTCCTCCCCGAGGTGCGCGTCTCCGCGGGAGAGTTCTGCCGGACGGCGCCCGGTATCTTCGGCAAGGCGGAGATTCCCGTCGCCGGGATCGCCGGTGATCAGCAGGCGGCGCTCTTCGGCCAGCTCTGCGTCCATCCGGGCATGGTCAAGAATACGTACGGTACGGGCTGCTTCGTCCTGATGCCCTCCGGCGACGAGCCCGTCACCTCGAAGAGCGGCCTCGTCAGCACGCTCGGCTGCGGGCCCGCGGGGAAGCCGATCTACGTCCTCGAGGGTTCGATCTTCGTCGCGGGCGCGGCGATCCAGTGGCTCCGCGACGGGCTCGGACTGATCCGCACCGCCGCGGAGAGCGAGAAGCTCGCGCGCTCTCTCCGGCGGAACGACGGCGTGTACCTCGTCCCCGCGTTCGTCGGCCTCGGCGCGCCCTACTGGGACGCGGAGGCGCGCGCCACGATCGTCGGCCTGACGCGCGGGAACGAGCGTGCGCACCTCGTCCGTGCCGCCCTCGAGGCGATCGCCTACCAGAGCCGCGACGTCATCGAGGCGATGGCGCGGGACGCGGGCGGAGCGAAGGGCCTCGCGCTGCGCGAGCTCCGCGTCGACGGCGGCGCCGCGACGAACGACTTTCTCATGCAGTTCCAGGCGGACCAGCTCGGCATCCCGGTCGATCGGCCCAAAGTCGTGGAAACGACGGCGCTCGGGGCGGCCTATCTCGCGGGGCTCGGCGTCGGGCTCTGGACGCCCTCCCGCCTCGAGAAGATGCGGGTTCGGGACCGCGTCTTCCGGCCGAAAATGAAGCCTGCGGAGCGCGACGGGCTCTACGCCGGCTGGCAGGCCGCCGTCCGGCAGGCCCAGGCCCGCTGAGCCGGACCGGACCGCCGCACTTTCGCCGGCGCGGGCCGGATGCTAGCGAAGCGGGACGATGAAGGAAGGGATTCACCCGAAGTACGAGGCCGCCCGGATCATCTGTAGCTGCGGACACATCCTGGAGACGCGCTCGACCCTGCCGGAGATCCACGTCGAGATCTGCTCCGCTTGCCATCCGTTCTACACCGGCAAGCAGAAGCTCCTCGACGTCGCGGGCCGCGTCGAGCGGTTCAACCGTCGCTACGCGAAGGGCGGGGCCAAGAAGGCCGCTCCCGCGCCTCAGCCCGAGGGCTGAGGCGGTCATCGCCGAGGGGGACCCGTCCCCCTCCTTCACGCGGCAAAGCCGCGCGAAGCTTCCTCGGTCATCGCCGAGGGGGACCCGTCCCCCTCCTTCACGCGGCAAAGCCGCGCGAAGC
>VGTG01000118.1 GCA_016874795.1 Deltaproteobacteria bacterium
AGATCTGCCTGCAGCACTGCCTGCGCGAGTTCGCCGCGGGCAAGACGATGCTCGCGCAGTGCGCGAAGCGCGTCGCGGAGATGATTCCCGCGTGCGAGGCGCTCGCGAGCCTCGCTGCTCTCGAGTCGCAGCACCTCGCCGCCTACGCGAAAGTCTGCGCCGACATCTGCCAGTCGTGCGAGGACGAGTGCCGGAAGCACGAGAGCCACCACGCGATCTGCAAGGAGTGCGCGGACACTTGCGTGAAGCTCGTCGAGGCGTGCCGCAAGGTCGCCGCCTGAGGGGTCGATGGCTCTGGACCTGATCGGCGCCGGGTGGGGCCGCACGGGAACGATGTCGCTGAAGGCGGCGCTCGAGCGAATCGGCTTCCCCTGTCACCACATGAGCGAGGTGTTCGCGCACCCCGAGCACGTGCGCGTCTTCACGGCGGCGGCGCGCGGCGAGCGCGTCGACTGGAACGACGTCTACGGAAGCTACCGCGCGACCGTCGACTGGCCCGGAAGCGCGTTCTGGCGCGAGCTGATGGCCGCGTACCCGAGCGCGAAGGTGCTTCTCTCGGAGCGCGAACCGGAGCGCTGGTACGAGAGCTATCTCGAGACGATCCACCAGCCGCTCGTCGAGGGCTGGCCCGGCCAGGACGCGTGGAACGAGATGGTCCGCCTCGCGATCGTCGAGCGCGACCTCGCGGGGAAGCCGAGCGACCGCGAGAGCGTGATCGACGCGTTTCGCCGTCACAACGCGGAGGTGCGGGCGACGGTTCCGAAAGAGCGCCTTCTCGTCTTCGACGTGCGCGAGGGCTGGGAGCCGCTCTGCCGCTTCCTCGGCGTCGACGCTCCGGACGAGCCCTTCCCGCACCTCAACGATCGCGCGACCTGGCTCACCCGACACGCCTCGAGCTAGCCTGCATTTCTCACCAGATCCCTACTGCGGCGGCCGATAGCACCGAATCTTCGCGAGCTTCTCCCTCCGGGCTCCTCGACGTACTGTTCAAGTACGCCTGCGTCGCCCTCCGGTCCGAGGCTCGCGAATCTTCGGCACTCTCGACCGCCTCGCGACGTGATCTGGTGAGAAATGCAGGCTAGTGCACCGCCGTCGAGATAGCGTCAAGCAGATTGCCGTTCGTCGGCGTCCCTCGCAAGGAACGCCGACGAAGGAATATCTGACATATTTCGAGGAGGTGTGACGCCGCGAGGAGCGTCGAGGGGCGGTAAGATGTTGACGCTATCTCGACGGCGGTGCACTACCTCGCTTTGGCGGCGAGCGGGCGCCACCAGATCGGCGACGTCCAGGCACGCTCCTGGATCGTCTTCGCGACCGCAGGATCGCTGCAGCTCTCCGGACGCTCCGCCGGCGGCAGCGCGTTGCAGGTGAACGCCGTCCACCGGCACGACGGGTTCTCGACGACGCGCGCGTAGTAGAAGGCGTGCTGCCCGGGCGCGAAGTCCGGATCGCTCCAGAGCGAGCAGAGCGAGTCGAAGCCCGGCCCCGTCGGCGTGCACGTCGAGACGTCGACGGACGCGCCGTTCTCACCATCACCCGCGACGTCGTAGACGCGCTGGTGGCGCTCTCCGCCGTCGATCCAGCCCTTGACGATCTGGATGCGCTGCAGCCGCGTCCCGGGCCGCGTCTCCGAGCCGGGATCACGGAGCGCCGAGACGAGAAAGGACGGCGCGCGTCCTTCGTGCGGCGCCTCTTCGAGCACACCACCCATCGGCACGCCGCCCGCGTACGCGCGCTCGATCATCGCCGGATCCCCGCAGGGGTCCTCGCCGAGATCGAAGCCGCCGCAGAAGCGCACCGCGATGCGCGGGCCGCTCGTCGCATAGACCTCGCGACGGCGGAGCGCGTCGAAGATCGCGCCCCTCCGGTTCTCCTCCGCCCAGACCGCCGCGAGGCCGCCGGGGTTGAAACGGACGCCGCTCCGCGCCCCCTCCTCCTCGAGACGCTCGCCCGCCTCGTCGTCGACGTTGCCCCGGTGGCCGACGAAGCGATCCTCCGAAACCGCCCCCGGCGTGCCGTCGTGCGTGTCCGAGCTTCCGAGGAATCCGAGGCGGAACGGGTTGGCCCCGATCCGCTCTTCCTCGCGAAGGCCCTCGAGCAGCACTCCGCGGATGAAGTCGCGCCGCGAGACGCAACCGCCGAAGCCCGTGCCTCCCGCGCCGGTGCCGTCGCCGCAGTCCTCGAACGGTAGTGGGCGGATCTTCTCGAAGCCGCAGAGCTCGTCCGGCTCGCCGAGAATGCCCGACAGACCGTTCGCGCACTCCGAGTCGCCCTTGTGCTGGAAGATCTCGACGAGCGGCTCGATCGCGCTCCGCTCCTCCGCCTGCGCACGCTCGTCGGCCGGCGTCGCGGCGCCCGGGTACTCGACGCGAAACAGGTTTCCGTTGCTCTGGTTCGCGTTGTGCGGGATGGCGAGGACCTCGCAGCCGTCACCCGCTTCCGTGCACGTCCGTCGGAGCTCGGCCCAGAGACCGGCCGCCGTCGGCTGCTCCATGTAGGAGACCGGGGATGGGACGCGGTCGTTGCGGAAGAGGACGTTCCGGTGCTGGCTCGAGCCACCCGTGTTCGCCGTGTATTCGTAGCCGACGAGCGAGGTGAAGGAGCAGCTCGAGGCTCGATCGTACGCGCCCTCCGCGGCATCGATCGTGCGCTGCCACACCTGATTCGTCGCCTCGCGGCAGCGCCGCCCGTCCGCTCCACACGTCGCTTCGTCGCGCCGCGGCCGTGGGACGCTCGTTTGCGCTCCGAAGATCGCCTGCCCCGTCTGCCCCCCGAGCCGGAACGAGCGGCACCCGTCGCTGTCGTGTCCTTCGTGGTCCGGCGTCAAGCAGATCTCGGACTCGCCCAGGAACTCGGAATGGTCGGTCACGGACGCGAAGTCGAGGGGGCGGTCGATGCGGGCGATCTGCGTGCCCCGGCCCTCGCCGTCGAGCGGCGGAAGCTCGAGCGGCTCGCCGCGCGCGAAGCGATACGCATCCTCGGGCGTGGGACGCACGTCGAACACCCAGGCGTCGACGGAAGCGGCCGTGTGGACGTGAAGATCCCCCAAAGTAGAGATTGCGGAGCGGGCTCCGATCGGCGCACGCTTCTTCCGGAGCCGGCGGCGTCGAGGCGTCGTCGCTCGCGGAGCCGCCACCGCACGCGGCGCTCGTCGCCACGAGCGCGACGACGAGAGGAAGCAGGCCACGCCTCGCTCCACGCACGCGAGATTCGTTCGGGCGAACGCTACGGAACCGCACGAGCGAGGATCTTCGGCGCTCCGGCGAAAGCAGTCAATCCGCTCGCGATCGCCTCGGCGTCAGGCGACGGCGGCGCGCTCGGGCGCGTGGCTGACGGCTTCGACGCGATGGCCGTCGGGGTCGAGGACGAACGCGGCGAAGTAGTCCGCGTGGTACTGCGCGCGGAGGCCGGGCGCGCCGTCGTCGCGGCCGCCCGCGGCGAGTGCCGCGGCATGAAACGCGCGCACCGCCTCGCGGCTCGGTGCGCGAAGACAGAAGTGCATGCCGGCGAGCGGCGCGACGCCGGTCTCGCGTGTGAGGGGGCGCGATGCGCTTCGCCGCCACGGCTTCGCGACGGGGCCGTCAGAAGAGAGCGATCGGGTTCACCGGAGAAGCGGTCCCGCGGCGAAGCACGAGAGGAGCGATCGTGAGGAGGAGCTCCCACCGCCGCTCCTCGATGCACGCCTCGCCGAGGCGGCGGAGATCGAGGTTGTCGATCAGATGGAGCCCCATCGCGACGATCGCGATCGTGTGGATCGGGAGACCGAAGCCCTCGACGCGCGACGGCAGCACGTCCGAGACGCCGTCGCACAGAGCGCCCGCGGCGGCGCGCTTCGCCGGCGTGATCAGGTTCAGAGCGCCGAGCTGATCGCGAGCGCCCCAGCGTCCCCAGTTGGAGAGGGTCTGATGGAAGGCCTGGACCGCCGCGGCCGAGAGAGGCGAACGAAGCTCGGACATGGACGTCTCCTAGCCTCCGGCGACGTCCCGGCAAAGGCGATTACGGGCAAGGTGCGATCGGCGCGTTCTTTCCCTTGAACTTCTTCCCGTCGCTGCCGTTCGCCGATCCCGCCGGCGGGAAGGACGAACAGAACTTGTACAGGCCCATGTCGAGGACGGCGTGGACCGTCCCCTCGCTCGTGCCCGGCACGAGGTCGTACGGCAGGTCCGTCGCGGCGCCGCTGCCCTTGCAGGTCACGGCGATGTTCTTCTTGCCGACGATCAGGACCGAGGCGCACGGGCCGTCGTCGAGCTGGCTGTCGAAGTACTTGTAGGAGCGCGAAGCGACCTGATCCGGTGCGGTACCGCCGAGCGCGAGCCAGTTCTGGCACGGCAGCGGAAGGACGCCGGAGCCGTGACCGCTCGTCGGGCTCGAGAGCTCGAGGGTCGCCTTGACGGTCCCCGACGGGTCGCCGTTGCAGCGCGGATCGCTCGTCGTGCCACGCGGCGGCACGACGATGTTCGTCCCACTCGCACTCCACGTGACCTTGTTCTTCTCGGGGTCGTCCGGGAGCTTGTTCGTGATCGCGAGGTTCTTCCCGAAGACGCCGATCTCCTGCTCGACGGGCGTCTCCGACTGGAACCGCTGCGCTCGCGGCTCGCCGTCGTCGTTCTTCCAGACCGCGACGAAATCGCCGTTCGCCGCGACGCGACGTCGGGCAGGTAGGCGTCCGGATCCGTGCTCACCTCGAACTCCGTCGTGAGCTCGTTGCCGGCGAGATCGAACCGCTGGCCGAGGATGGTGCCGTCGTCTTCCCAGACGACGACGAACGAGTCGTCGCTCGAGGCGATCGCCGGATAGCTCGCATAGCCGCCTCCGAGGGCGACGGTGAAGTCGTCCGTGACCGGCGTGCCATCGCCGTTGAAGATGCGTCCGGTCACGTCGCCGCTGTCTCTCCAGGTCACCATCCATGTCCCGTCCGGAGCCTGCGCGAGGTCGACGAGCCTGCCGTCCACGTCCTCCGAGCTCACGCCGAACTCGGGTCCGACCTTGTGGCCGTTCGCGTCGAAGCGCTGCGCGTGGAGAGTGCCGCCCGGAAAGTAGTAATCGTACTCGCTACGGAAGGCGACGACGAAGTTGCCGCTGTCGTCGCCGTCCGCCGAGAAGTCGCCGTACTGCCCCTGATACGCCTCGGCGATGGTGTTCACGCGGAAGTAGCTGCCCTTGCGCTGCCCGGTCGCCGTCGTCTTCGCGGCGAAGGCGCTCTCGTCGCTGCCGAACTCGCCGGGATCGTCCGGGATCGGGTACTTGTCGTAGCCTTCCCAGACCACGACGAAGTCGCCGTTCGCGAGATTCGCGGCCTCGGGATTCGAGACCTGGTCGCCGTAGAAGAACTCGTAGACGTAGGTCGTCTTCGGGTCCTGGATCGTGAACGTGGGGCCGATCAGGCCGTTCGCGTCACTGCGCCGTGTGAACAGACACGGCTCGCCGCAGATCGATTCCCCTTCCGGGTCGTAGGCGTAGTCGAACGCGTTGAACGTCACCATGAAGTTGCCCGCCGAATCGCCGGCCACGCCGAGGTTGCCGGTCGACGTCGACCCGCCCGTGCCCAGGTACTGCGTGGGGCTGCTCACCTGGAACTCGGGCACGAACTCCGCTCCCGTCGCGAACCAGCGGCGCGCCTTGGCGGCGTCGTAGTCGCTCTCCCAGGCGACGATGAAGTTTCCCGCGGCGTCGGACGCGACGCGCGGCGTGTCTCTCGCGTACTCGTCGTCGACGACGATCTCCGGCCCGACCTTGACGGGATCGGCGGCGAACCCTGTCGTCCCCGCGAGGACCATCGTGCAAGCCACGATCGCGATGAGTCGCCGAGACATGCGCCCTCCTTCGGGCGTGAGCGCGGCTGCGCCTGGAGCGGACCCAATCTTCCGCGGGAAAGCCGCTCCGTCAATACATTTCTAAGGAAGTCTCGACGGCACCTGGCTGGGCTGCGCCGAGCCTTCCTGCAGCCGCTTCAGATTCGTGCGGAACAAGGGGTTCTCCGGCTCGAGCGCGAGACCGGCCTCGAGCGACGCGATCGCCGCCTTTCGGTCTCCCATCAGGAACGCGACGTTCGATCGATACTGGTGCACGAGGACGTACTTCGGCGCGACCGCCTGAGCCTGATCGAGTAGCTTCATCGCTTCGTCGTAGCGACCCTTACGAGCGGCGAGGCTCGCTTCCCGGGCGAGAGCCGCGGCCTTCTGCTCCGCTTCGTCCTGCGGATCGTCGACGCGTCCGCTTCCCGTGAGACGGCGGAGCGCCTCGCGCGACGGAGGGTACCCCTGCCCGTAGCGCACCGCCTTCCGGTAATCGTCGATCGCCTCGTCCCGCTCGCCGCGGCGCTCGTGGATGACGGCGCGGTTGTGATAGGCGCTGCCGCCGAGCGGGTTCAGACGGATCGCCGTGTCGAGGTGCTCGATCGCCTCGTCGTAGCGCTCGAGGGCGCCGAGCGCGCCGGCGAGGCTCGCGTGTGCGGAAGCGTCGTCGGGGTTCTTCTCGACCTCCGCACGGTATGCCACGATCGCTTCCTCGTACCGCCCGTCCTCGAAGGCGATCGCCGCGAGGTTCCGCTCGCCGCGCGGCGACTCCGCTTCGAGATAGCCGAGCGCTTCGAGGCGCGAGAGGATCGCCGGATCGACCGAAGCGTCGGCGACCTCCTCCTTGGAAGTGTCGTCGGCGCCGCCCTCGAAGGTCGCCACGGTCCGCTCCGGCTCCGGCAGGTCGAGCCCCTCGAGCAGGACGCGGCCGCTCATGTCCTTCGCGGGCGCGATCCCTTCGAGCGCAAGTACGGTCGGAGCGACGTCGACGAGCTTCGCTCCCTGGATCGCGGCGCCCGGCTTCACGCTCTCGCCGTAGAGATAGAGGATCCCGTCGATCCGATGGTTCTTCGCCGAGACGCGCCGCATGTCGCGCGTCTTGCTCGGATCCTCGGGGAGCGCGGCGAGCTCGAACCCGTGATCGGAGAGGACGACGAGCGTCGCGTCTTCGCCGAGTGCGGCGAGGTACTCGGCGACGAGGCCGTCGGCGTAGACGTACATCTGCTCGACCGTCTTCCCGAAGCGCTTCTGCTGCTCCGCGAGCTCGCCGCCGAGGCCCTCGGCGCGGAACAGGTGCCCGAAGAGGTGCGAGCTCGAGTCGACGCCCTCGACGTAGACCATCAGGAGATCGGGATGGTCCTTCTTCCAGATCTCGAGCCCGATCCGTCGGTAGCTCTCCGCCGTCGCCCACGCCCACTTGAAGTGCCCGAGGTCGTCCTCGAACGCGAACGGACGTGCGAACTCCTCCTCGTTCACGGACACGAAGTCCTCGATCTCCTCGTGGCGCACGTCGGCCGGACGGCGGACGAGCGCGGTGATCTCGCCGGTGCGCTCGGTCGGATGGATGATCCCGAGCGTCGACTCCGCGCCGGTGATGCCGCCCTCGAACAGGAAGTGGTAGCAGGTGTGGTCGCTCACGAGGACGCCGTTCACGGACTCCGCGGGCCACGTCGCCCACCAGCCGACGACGCCGACGCTCTTCCCCGCCTCCGTCAAGATGCTCCACAGCGCCTTCACCTTGCGCATCTGGCTCGTGACCGGGAGCCGCTCGCCCGTCTTCTCGTTGATCGCGGTGAAGTCGCCGATGCCGTGCTCGCCGGGAGGCTTGCCGGTCGTGATCGTCGTCCAGATGATCGGGCTCAGGATCGGCTCACTGCTGCGGAGCCGACCGTACGCGCCCCCCTTGCGAAGCTTCGCGAAGGTCGGGAGCTTGCCCTCCGACACGAGGAGCTCGATCACGTCGGGGTCGAGCCCGTCGATCCCGAGGACGACGACGCGGTGGGCGGCGCGCACCGGCGAGGCCGAGAGCGCGACGAAGCACGCGAGGAGAGCCGCCGCGAATCTGCGAAGTCGCGCGTCGCGCATGCGCCAGCGCTATCAGAGAAACGCCCTCGCCCGCCAGACGGAACGGCCTCGGCGATGTCGGCGATGGCGAGTCGCTCAGCTCCGGACGGCCTTCTTCGACGGCGCGCGCTTCGGCGTCGCCTTGGCGCGGACCTTCGAGCGGGCCTTCGAGCGGGCCTGCGCCTTCGCCGGCGCCTTCGCCGCGCGGATCGCTTCGAGAAGAGCTTCGTAGGGAGAGCCCGCGACCTCGCGCTCGAGCGTGAGCGGCGCGGTCGCCGCGATCAGCTCGCGCAGCGTCGCATCCGCCTCGCCGAGGTGGCGGGTCGCCTCGGCGAGGTCGAACGCGAGAGTCGGACGGCGCTTCGCCATCTCACTCGGGGTCGCAGGTCCCGGTGCAGGTCTGGATGATCTGCCCGCCCGTCTTCAGGAACGCTTCGATCTGCGCTCCCGCCGCAGGCGTGTCGGTCGAGCCATGCGCACCGTTGTTGAAGAGCGGCGCTTCGTTTCCGAGCGGCGGGATTCCCGGAGCACACTGCGTGCGCGACGGCGGATCCCCCGCTCCTGGGCACTGCGCGTCCGTCGTGCAGGCCGCGCCCGCGTTCGTTGTGCCCGGAGTATGGCAGCGTCCGAAGCCGCGCTGCGGATCGATCTCGACGAGAGCCGATCCGTCGAACGGAGCCGTCGCCTCGGGAATGCCGAAGAAGCTCCGCAGCGGCGGCGCGACCTGCGGGATGCCCATCGAGCGCGCCATGATCTCCGTCCCGACGTTCGAGACCTCGCTGTCGTACGTCGCCATGTGCAGCAGCACCTTGTGCGGCGTCGGCGGGTTCGAGAGCGTGCCCGGCAGGATGTGCGGCAGATACCCCTGCGGCTCCGCGCGATCCCAGAGCTGCTGGATCAGCGGGAAGATCACCGTCTGCACGAGCGGGTCCTGGTAGTTCGTCCGCAGGATCGAGACGAACGGGTTGAAGTCGATGCTCCGCTGCAGGAGCGTCGAGTAGTTCGAAGCCGGCACCGCGAGGAAGCCGCGCTCGAGCTCGTGCGTGATGCCCATGATCGCCGCGCCGAAGATGCCGCCCTGGCTTCCGCCGGAGTAGAACACCTGCGTCGGATCGATCACACCGGCGCCGCCGGCGCCGAGATGGAACGCCGGATGCGAGTTGAAGCCGTTCACGCCGTCGTTCAGGAGCCGCCCGAGGAGCAAGTGGTGCAGGAAGCCCTGGTGGAGCCGATCGGGGATCCGGTGGAAGAGCGAGAAGTCGCCGATCAGCGGCACGATCCCGGGCAGGAGATCGGGATCCGACATCCCCTGCATGTCGACCGCGGCGATCACGAAGTTGTACTCCTGCGCGAGCTCGGAGAGCGAGCCGAGCTGGTAGCGTGTTCCGAGGAGACCGTGGCCCCAGAGGCTCGCGCGCGCCGGCGTCGCGGAAGGATTCTGGCTCGCGACCGCGATCCGCGGCACGTCGACGACGAAGGGCACCGTCGCGAAGCCGTTCTGCGCGGGCACGCCGTCGACCAGGTTCAGCCGCGAAGCAGGAGCGTCGGCCGTCATGAAGAGCGGCGCTTCGAACGTGCCCTCGATACGCGCGAAGATGCGCGAGTTGAAGCCGTTGCCGTTCCCGTTCTTGACGGACTCACCTCGAAGGTCGGCGTGCCGAGCGCGAACGCCTGGTCGCGGATCGAGACCATCCAGCCCGTCAGCGACTCGGTGCTCGCGGTGGTGAAGTCCCAAGCGAGGAGGAGATCGTCGCGCTCGACGCCCGAGTCCTCGAGGCGAGCGAAGACGTCCTCCATCGCGGGACGGCGCGCGGCGATCGCCGCCGCGCAGGCCTCGCCGCAAGCGGCCGCGACGTCGGCGTCGGAGATCGCGTCGCGGAGCACGCGGAACGCGAGCCGCGGGCGGATCGCGACGCCGTTCTCGTCGACCAGGTCGCGGATCGCGACGAGGTAGCGGGTCGCGTCGTCGAGACGCTTTCCGGGGCGGATGATGAGCGCCTTCTTCGCGACGCCGTCCGTCTGCACGTCCATCTCGGCGAAGTGGACGACGCGCTCGGCGCCGTCCGCGCGGAGCAATACGGTCGGGTGATCGGCATCGAGCGAGCGCGCGTAGCTCGTGTGGAAGGCCACGTCCGAGAGGCCGAGATCGACCGGAACACCGTTGTCCGGGAAGAGTGCCAGGATCACCGGTCCCGGGCTGAAGCCGTCGAGGGTGTTCCAGTCGGCCGGGTCGATGTGCTTGCCGTTCCGGTTCCGCGGAAGCGACGTCGGATCATAGTGGACGCGGAGGCCGGTCGGCGTCGTCGGATCGGGATCCAGAAAGACGGACGACGGGTACGGCAGGACGCACACCTCGTCGATCAGGAAATCGCACCGCGGTCCCTGCGTCGCGATCTCGAGGCCGCAGA
Source organism: Deltaproteobacteria bacterium (assembly GCA_016874795.1). Taxonomy (GTDB): domain Bacteria; phylum Desulfobacterota; class Binatia; order UBA12015; family UBA12015; genus VGTG01. Next base: position 10,268 of record VGTG01000118.1, read on the forward strand.
GCGACGAGCGCGCACGGTCGCGCCGTCGATCGCGCCGAAGCCCTCGTCGGCGAACGGCTCGTACAGCGCCGACTTGCGACAGAGGAGGCGTCCACCCGGACGCCGCGCCTGGCAGGAGCTGACGCACGAGCGCGCGCAGCCCGCCCCGCTCTCGACGTGCACGCGCACCCCGGCGGGTGAAGCCGCTCCGAGGTCGAAGCCGTCGCGCACCCGGAGCTCGATCAGGACCGTGTCGTCGTGGCCGCGCTCGTCGCTGAGCTTCGCCGAGCCGTCGAACGAGCCGGTGCCGTCGTAGCGCGTCGCGTTCCGGCGGCTCGTGAAGTCGGCGGCGGCGATCGTCTCGTCGAAGTAGACGACGTCGGAGTCCTCGGCGTCGACGACGGAGACGGAAAGGCCCGAGGCGACGAGGCTCTCGTGCGACGCACCCGGAACGGTCACGCGGGCGCTGACGCGCGCTCCGTCGGGACCGATCGAGACGCGGTCCGCCGCGGCACCCCAGCAGTCGGCGGCGCGAGCGACGGACGGGAGAAGAACGAAGGAGACGAGGCTCGCCGCGGCGAGCGCAGAGATGGCGATGGTACGAGCGGACGAGCGCAAGAGAACCTCCCCGGAGTGTTGGCGAGCAACACGATGGCCGCTCGCTTTCGGGAGAGCAAGGGGGGAATCCGGCCGCTCGCCGCCGTCTCTCGACCCTCGAGAGGTCCGCCGCGCGCCGACGGTGCCGCGCCGTCCCGCGGCTGGTAGAGGTTCCGGCGCCATGATAGCTGCGCCCCCGATGAAGCGACCCGTCTGGCTCTTCAGCATGGACACGGAGCAGTTCTCCTCGCCGCCGATCACGACCGGCGGGTTGAAGGCCGCGTTCCACGCGTACGGCGCTTCGGCCGAAGAGACGGACGTCATGCTCGTCCACTTCCCGCGCCGCGAGGCGATCACCGGCTGGGTCGACGAGGTGTGGAAACCGCGCGAGCTCGTACGCGCCGAGCGCGCTCTCGAAGCCGGCCTCGCGCCGGTGATCGGCCTCAGCTGCTACACCTGGAACGTCGCCGAGCTCCTCGAGCTGATCGCGGCGCTGCGCGCGAGCTGCCCGGACCTTCTCGTGGTCGCCGGGGGCCCGCACGTCCAGCAGCCGGAGGACTTCCTGCACGGCGACGGCATCGACGTGATCGTCCTCGGCGAGGGAGAGACGACCTTCCGCGAGCTCCTCGACTGCGCGGGACGGAGCGCGTGGCCCGAGATCGCCGGGCTCGCCTACCTCGACGAGAGCGGCGCCGTGCACCGCACGACGGCGCGCGACCGCGCGAAGGAGCTCGACGCCCTGCCCTCCGCTCTCGGCGTGATCGAGCTCCGCGATGCGGAAGGACGCCCACTCTACGAGCGCGCCGCGCTCGAGACGACGCGCGGCTGCCCGTTCAAGTGCTCGTTCTGCGAGTGGGGCACCGGCGCGATCGGGACGAAGATGTACCAGTTCTCGATCGAGCGGTTCCGCAGCGACGTCGAGCGCCTGATCGAGGGCGGCGTCAACGACATCTGGCTCTGCGACTCGAACTTCGGAGCGCTGCCGGAGGACCTCGACAAGGCGCGTGTCCTCGTCGACGTGCGGCGTCGCACGGGGAAGCCGTCGACCTTCGCGACGTCGTGGCACAAGAACCACAACGCGCGCGTGCAGGAGATCGTGCTCCTGATGCAGAAGGCGGGCATGCTGCAGCACTACAACCTGGCGCTGCAGACGCTGACGCCGCTCGCGCTCGAGCTGAGCCACCGCAAGAACATGCGCTCGAACCAGTACGAGCCGATTGCGAAGGCGATGGCCGAGGAAGGGATCTCGATCGCGACGGAGCTGATCTGGGGGCTGCCTGGCGACAACCTCGCGGACTTCGAGTCGCACCTCGATCGCCTCGCGGCGGTCTTCCCGAACATCAACATCTTCGGGTACACGCTGCTCCCGGGCACCGAGTTCTACCGGCGACGCGACGAGTACGAGATCGACGCGATCCCGGTCGCCGGTTACGGACGCGCGAAGGGCGAGTACGTCGTCGGCTGCCACACGTTCAAGCGCGACGAGGGGATCGAGGGGTACTATCTGATCTCCGCGCACATCCTCTTGATCCGCGGCTACGTGATCCCGCTGACGGCGCGACTTCTCGCGCTGCAAGGCGGTCTTTCGGTGTCGGCGTTCCTGCGGACGGTGCTGCGTGCGCTCGCGCGCGAGTTCCAGGAGGACCTGCCGGAGCTCGACATGTCCGACCGGATGACGGTGTACGAGAACCGCGCGGCTCTCTACGTGGCGATGCTGCGCGACGAGGAGCGCGCGTTCGCGGTGATCGAGGGCCTCCTCGCGGAGTGGCTTGCCGCGCGCGGCGCCGACGAGGCCTTCGTCTCGCAGGCGGCGCGCGTCCTGGCGCTCGACCGCGCGTTCTGCCCGCGCGTCGGAATCGGCGGCGAGTTCGAATCGAGCTTCGACTTCACGGCGGACTCGGTCGCGTACCACCTCGGCCGCATGGAGCTGCCGCCGCCGGAAAGCTTCGCGATGACGCCGACGACGCTCCGGATCCATCATCCGGGAGCGGTCGGTGAGGTGTTGATCGATCCGGACGGCGGGAGCTGGATGCGGGGGCAAGTGGCGTCCTGAGGGGCGTTGCGTCGGCACGTCGCGCCCGCGCCCTGTTGGCGGCGTCAGCGAGCCACGGCGCACCGGCTGGAGCTCGCACTGTCGTCACGAGTCTCAGTGAGAGCCGTCGGCCATCACGGTTGGCGGCGAGGGAACGGAGATCGAGCCTGAGGTTGGCGCACTGAAGCGTAGCTCGCGGCTTCCGAGGCCCCGCCCCAACCCGGCCTCCCGACCGGTCTGCCAGCTCGCAGCCCGCCAGGAATCGAGACTCCACCTCTACGCAGTGATGACGGCGTGTAGATTGCCGCGGGCGGCTTCTGGCCCAGGGTTCACGCGCCGGCCGATGCAAAGAGCAAACTCAACCGGCTCCTTCACCGCATCACGCTTCTTCCCTGGCATGGCTCGCCATGCCCGAACCCAAGAGAGAGTGTCAGCGGTCTATCCGGTCCGGACCCCGAGCTCCCCCCGCGACTCTCGAGCAGCGGCGTTGTCACAGATCAGAACATCGCCCGATTCAAGCTCGCTACTTGCCGCGTCTGTTGTTTTTTTTCTTGACTTCGCCAGTCGATCGGCGTATGATCGCTCATGCGTCGACAGGCTCGCGCGCAGCTGACCTTCGACGACATCCAACCTCCCCTCAGGTGGGGCGGTCGACGCAAAGGCGCCGGTCGACCGGAATCGAAGCGCGCTCGTGTTCGCCACCGAAGACGATGCGAGCATTCGGCGCCCTCACCCGCTCACGTGACCCTGCGAATGCAGCGCGGCGTCCCGAGCCTCCGCACGCGTCGGTTCGTGCACGAATTCCGCCGGACCCTCGGCGGCGCCTGCGAACGCGGCGAGTTCCGCGTGTTGCACTACTCGCTGCAACGCGATCACGTTCACCTGATCGTCGAGGCCGAGTCCCGCCGTGCCCTGACACGCGGCATGAAGTCCATCGGCGCTCGCCTAGCTCGCGCGGTGAATCGGATCTTCCAGAGGACCGGTACCGTCCTCGACGGACGCTATCATCTCCATCTTCTTCGGACGCCGCGAGAGGTGAGAGCGGCGCTCGCCTACGTGCTTCTCAACGCGCGAAAGCATTGGCATCAAAGATTCGGATGTCTTCCGCCCGTGCGGCTCGATGACGCCTCGTCGGCGCGCTGGTTCGATGGCTGGAACGCCGACCGCGGCTCGAGCGAGGCTCACCAGCCCTTCGATCCTCCCGAGATCGCTCGAGCGCGGACGTGGCTCGCACGAGTCGGTTGGCGACGCCACGGCCTCATCGATCCATCGGAGGTTCCGGGCCACGCAGAACGCACCTGACGCGTCGGCCGGCCGAAAGCCTCAGAGCTTCAAGTTCCCTGTCGTCCCCGCGTCGTACACGATCCTCCCGGCCTCGACCCGTGCGAAGTCCGGCAGCGCATGCGCGCTCCACCGCTTCGGCGTCCCGATGTGGCGGACCTCGAAACCCTCGCCGAGGAGGCGATCCGAGATCAGACGCCGGTGGCACTGCCACCACTTCGCCTCGGCGCACATGTAGGCCGTGACGGCGTCCGACGCGACGAGCTCGCGGAGCGCGGCGGCAAACTCCTCCGTGTCGGCATAGTCCGCGTACGCGCGGAACGCAGGCACCTCCCACGCGACGTGCGGCGAGTCGTCCTTCTTCCCCTTCCGTCTCCCGCCGAGCTCCGGCATCCAGCGGTACTCGATGCCGCGCGCGCGGCACGACTCTGCGAGCGCTTCGCGGCCGAAGTGCGGATGACGCCGCGAGCCGGGATGCGCGCGCACGTCGACGAGACGCTCGATCCCGTGGCCCGCGAGGAGCGCGAAGAACGCCTCCTCGTCGAGGTTCGAGTGGCCGACCGTGTAGACGAAGCGATTCAGGATGGCTCGAAGAGGACCGGCAGCGAGTTCGGACCACGGAACGCGTGCCCGCGGATCTCCGGCGCAGGCTTCGACGGGTCGAGGCGCAGCCCGGGCAGCCGGTCGAGGACCGCGTTGACGCCGACGCGCAGCTCGAGCCGCGCGAGGTGAATCCCGAGGCACAGGTGTCGCCCCCAGCCGAAAGAGAGATGCGTCGGCTCCGGCGGACGGTCGAGGTCCCACTCGTCCGAGCGGTCGAAGTGGTGCTCGTCGTGGTTCGCCGAGCCGACCATCATCGAGACGACCGAGCCGGCGTGGACCGGGCACCCCGCGATCTCCGTGTCGCGCTTCGCGACCCGTGTGACGAGCGTGACCGAGGTCTGCCAGCGAAGCGTCTCCTCGATCGCGCGCGACACGAGCGAGCGGTCGCTCCGCACGCGCTCGAGCGCGGCCGGGTTCTGCAGGAGGGCCAGGAGCGTGTTCCCGAGCACGCGGTACGTCGTCTCCGCCCCGGCCGGCATCAGGAGCCGCAGGAAGCCGAAGATGTGATCGTCGTCGAGGCGCTCGCCGTCGATCTCGGCGGTGACGATGTCGCTGATCAGATCGTCGCGCGGGTTCTGCTTCCGGTCCTCGACGATCGGCGTCAAGTACTCCTTCATCGCCTTCGAGGACGCGAGTCCGCGCTCGGGGTTCAGGGGGCCGCCGCTCACGTCCTCCGCCCAGGAGGCGAAGCGGTCGACGTCGTCGATCGAGACGCCCATCAGCCCGGTGATGACCTTGACGGGGTAGCGGCTCGTCACCTCGGGCACGAGATCGGCGTGGCCGCGCGGTGCGATCGCGTCGAGCAGCTCGTGGATCGTCGGCGAAACGAGCTCCTCCTCCCAGCGCTCGAGCGCGGAGCGGCGAAAGGCGTGCGAGACGAGGTTCCGGTAGACGGTGTGCTCCTTCCCGTCCTTGCCGAGGAGGACGGTGCCCATGTAGGGCCCCATGCTCTCCTGATTGATTCGCGCCGAGAAGGTCTCCTCGTCCTTCAGCACGGCCTCGGCGTCGTCGCGGCGGAAGACGCGCACCTGCGGCGGAAACCCGGGCATCTCGATCCGATCGACCGGCCCGCGCTCGCGGATCTCACGCCAACCCGGGTAGGGATCGCGCATCGTCATCTCGAGCTCCGACAGCGTGAGCCACTTCTTCTCGCTCATGCGAGCGGCCTACCACGGCCCCCCGAGCCAACGGAAGGCCGACGTCCCTCGCAAAGCTCAGCCGCCAGCGCCGGGGCTCGGGGTCCACGCCTTCCGCAGGAGCGCCACGTCGACGAGCGAGAGCTCGTCGTCGCGGTACACCACCGCCTCGGGCGGAACGTGCGCCAGAGCGAGCTGGTCGCGCTCGCGGTCGGCGAGCATCCTCTCCAGGATCGTCCCGAACGGCTCGAAGAGCTGCGCACGGCGGCGATACTCGTCGCCGTAGCGGTCGTGGCGCAACAAGAGATGCGTCACCCGGTTCTGCGCGGCGAAGCGGAGCACCTCCTCGCGGTCGATCGCGTACAGCGCACCGAGTAGGCCCATCGTGCGGAGACGCTGGCGCCGCCACGAATCGACGTACCACGGCTGCAGGGTCTCATAGCCTCCGAGGGTCGCGCGGCCCGCCCAGAACGGGAGGTCGTCGCCGTCGAGCGGATGCGAAGCGATCCGCGCGCCGACCGGCAGGACGCGCGCGAACGCGTAGAGCGAAGCGTGCGTCCGTCCGTCGAGAGAGCTCCCATTTCGCGGCACGATACCGTCGCCGACGAACAGCCAGAGGCCGCCGACGAACGCCGCCGCTGCGAAGTTCCGCACGATCGCGCGGCGCTCGCGTGGCAAACGCGGAGCGAGGAGCCCGATCGCGCCGAGCGCCAGAGCGAGCGCGGAGGTCGTCCCGCCGTACCACGGGTACCGATCGGGCGAGTACAAGCGGAACGCGAGCACGATCGCCGCGGCGTAGATCACGATCGATCCGATCCAGAGCGTCGCCGCAGCCGCAGGCGGCGGTGCGATCCGCGTCCAGCTCAGCAGCAGCAGGCCCGCGAGCAACACGAGCGGCCCCGCCGCTCCGAGCGTGCGATAGAGCTCGTTGAAGCGGCTCGACGGGAACCGCCCTGTCGATTCGAACGGAGCAACCATGTACGTCGTGAACTTGTGCGCGTCGGCGCCGAGCGGCATCAGCTTCAGGCGCCCCTCGCGACCGAACACGGGCATCGAGCTCGCCTCCGCCGCGGTGTGGACGCGGTCTCCTCCGACGTCGCCGACGAGAAACGGTCCGAGAAGGAGCGCGCACGTCGCGACGACGAGCCCGTAGCGTGCAAGACGCCCCACGAGCGCTCGGGTCGGACGCACGCCGTCGCGCAATGCGAACAGGCCCTCGGCGGCGACCAGGATCACCATCGCGACCGGATAGATCGCCGCCCCGAGAAGGATCGACGCGACGCGCACGCGCTCGCGACCCGCGAGCGCTCCGGCCATCCACAGCGCGACGAGCGGAAACGCGAACGACCTCGGAAGGCCGCCCGCGATCTTGCTGACGCAATAGGTCGTGTGCAGGAAGAGGAACACCAGCACCACGGCCGCGCCGAGCCCCGCACGTCGCGAGCGCAGGAGCACCCACCCCGCCCAGAGCAGCATCAGGATCGCGAGGCCCTGCACGACCTTCGGCGCGGCGTAGAGCCCCGTCCACGGGACGAGCGCCGCATAGAGCGCGCGCACGACCGGCGGTGTGTACGAGAGCATCTCCGCCGCGACCGGATCCTTCGCGAGAGCGTGCTCCTCGCCGTAGCGGTGGAACGGGAACAGGATCGTCCGGGCGTCGTCCGCCTGGACCATCGGGTCGAGGAGCACCTCGGCGTTCCCGCGGACCCAGACGACCACGTAGGCGAGGAACAGG
>VGTG01000119.1 GCA_016874795.1 Deltaproteobacteria bacterium
CGCTCAGTTGGAGGGAGTTCGTACCCATCCGGACGTCGCCTCCCTTCCGCTCGCGCCCGACCTCGTCGTGGTCGCAACTGCTCCCGAGACGGTCGCCGGGCTCGTCGCCGAAGTGGGGACACGCGGCTCGCGCGCCGTCGTGATCATCAGCGGCGGCTTCGCGGAGCTCGGCGTCCGCGGGCGCGAGCTGCAGGATGAGGTGCTCCGGGCGGCGAGACCGAACCTCGTTCGCATCCTCGGCCCGAACTGCGCCGGGCTGCTCGCTCCGCAGGCTCATCTGAACGCGAGCCTGGCCCACGTTCCCGCCGCCGCAGGACGCCTCGCCTTCGTGAGCCAGTCCGGCGCGATCCTCACCTCGGTGCTCGACTGGGCGAAGCCCCGGGGAATCGGCTTTTCCCATCTCGTCTCCCTCGGCGACATGGCGGACGTCGACTTCGGCGACATCCTCGACTACCTCGCGAACGAGCCCGACACGTCGGGCATCCTCCTTCACATCGAAGCGATCAAGGAGGCTCGCAAGTTCCTCTCCGCGGCGCGCGCGGCCGCGCGGAACAAGCCCGTGATCGTGGTCAAGACGGGGCGCCATCCCGAAAGCGCGCGTGCCGCTGCGCTTCACACCGGCGCCCCGGAAGGATCCGATGACGTCTACGATGCGGCCTTCCGCCGCGTCGGTCTCCTACGGGTCTCGGCCCTCGAGGACCTCTTCGACGCGGTCGCGACGCTCGACCTCACCAAGCCTCCCGCGAGCGATCGTCTCGCGATCCTGACGAACGGCGGCGGAATGGGCGTGATCGCAACCGACGTGCTGATCGACGAAGGCGGCCGTCTCGCCGAGCTCGCGCCCGAAGCGCGAAGTCGCCTCGACGAGCTCCTGCCGCCCACGTGCCCGAGATCGAATCCCGTCGACGTCGGGGGCGATGCCTCACCCGAGCTCTACTCCGACGCGTTCCGGCTCCTCCGCGACGCCGGTGGAACGGACGCGGTCGTCGCGATCCACTGTCCCAATGCGCTCACGTCGTCCGAGAGCACCGCGCGTGCGTTGATCGACGCGTCCCGCGAGCGTCCCGACGTTCCTCTCTTCGTGAGCTGGGTGGGTGGCGCCTCCGTCGAAGCGAGCCGGCGGCTCTTCGCGGAAGCGCGCATTCCGAGCTTCGAGACGCCCGGGCAAGCCGTGCGCTCGTTCCTGTCCCTCGTGCGGTACCGCCGGAGCCAGAACCAGCTGATGGAGACGCCTCCATCGATCTCGCAGGAGGCCGCGCCCGACGTCGAAGCTGCACGAAGGACGGTGAATCGGGCGATCGCGGAAGGCCGCGCGACGCTGAGCGAAGCGGAAGCCGGTGCGCTCCTCGATGCCTACGGTGTGCGGAACGTGGCCGCGGAACGACCTCGATCCGGCCCCGATCTCTTCGTCGGCGTCAAGGAGGACTCGCTCTTCGGCCCGGTGATCGTCTTCGGCCGACGGGCCGCCGGACCGGGCGGGACCGCCGAAACCAGGACCGGCCTTCCACCGCTGAACCTGCGGCTCGCACGCGAGCTCGTCGCCGACGACGTCGCCGGAGAGGGCGATGCGATCGCCGTCCTCCTGGTCCGGATCGCGCAGCTCGTCGTCGACCTCCCCGAGGTCTGCGCGCTCGAGATCGATCCCCTGGTCCTCGATGGGAAGAGCGCCAACGCCGTGTCGGCGCGCATTTGCGTGAGACCGGACGAACGTCCGGGGCGCTCGCGCCTCGCGATCCGGCCCTATCCGAAGAAGCTCGAGGAAACGGTCCCGCTCGGCGACGGACGGGTTCTGCTCCTCCGCCCGATCCGGCCGGAAGACGAGCCCGCTCTCCGGAGGTCGTTCGACAAGCTGACCGACGAGGAGAAGCGGCTGCGCTTCTTCACGAACTGGAAGCACCTGTCGCATCCGATGGCCGCTCGCTTCGTCCAGCTCGACTACGACCGGGAGATGGCGCTCGTGTTGACCGATCCGGTCTCGGAAGGCGAAGGCGAGATCTACGGCGTCGTACGCCTCCACGCCGATGCCGACAACCAACACGCGGAGTTCGCCGTCATCGTGGGCGGTGCGATGACCGGGCTCGGTCTCGGTCCGATGCTCGTCCGGCGCATCATCGACTATGCCCGCGGTCGAGGCATCGGGGAGGTGCACGGCGACGTGCTGGCGCGCAATCTCACGATGCGGAAGCTCTGCAAGGTGCTCGGCTTCCGTGAATCGGTCGACGTCGGAGACGCCTCGATCATCAAGGTCCGCTTGAAGCTGAACGACGCGCCTCGATGAGGACGGCTCGTTCGAGCCTGCGTCAAACGTCGCGCTGCCAGACCGCGTAGAGGGCGCCGTCTTCCTCGTCCCACTGATACGAGGCCCGCCCCCGAAAGGCCTTCTTCAGCTCGCGAACGATGCGATGCGCGAGGCTCTGCGAGGTCGTGAGGATCTCGAGCGCCTCGCGATCCCGGCCGGTGGAGACCACCCTCCGCTCGGGCTGAGTGAAGCGGGCACGCTGCTCGACGTTTCCGATCCTCGTCCGGATCGCCGCTTCGTTCGCGCGGGCGAACGCACCGCGGAGGACGACGCGGCCGAAGTACTCGCCGCCCGCGACTTGCCGGCACGCCGGACAGGTCCGCCAGCTCGCCTTCTCCAGCACCGCCTGGGTCACCGGCCGTGAGCGCCACGTACGATTGAGAAGTACGGCGCCACACCGATTGCAGACGGTCGGCCCGTCGCCCTTCTTCCGCATCTTCTCGATCGCCGCTCGCCGCGCCATCGGCTTGGGCGCGAATCGATCGAACTCACGGATCGAAGACTTCGGCCGATCGTCGCCGACCCGCCCGCGGACGCTAGGGCTCCGCCTCTTCGTTCCCACCTGGACCTTGCGCGTTTTCATGCGTTCGACCTCGACTGCGCCTCTCGCGCCGACGCTAGCCAGAGCTTCTTCACGTCCTTCGGGAGCACGCTGAAGACGTCCCACGCTTCCCCCTCCGCACCCGTCGGGCTGCCGAGCTGCAGCTGCAGCGTCCGGAACACGGCGCGTACGGCCCTCTCGGCTTCGCGGTCGTCCGGCAGGCCCGCGCGGCTTCGAATCCGGCCATAGAGCTGCTCGTGCTCGCCCCTTCCGGGCCGGTTCTCCGGCATCCCATCCGACCAGATTTGCTTCAGTGAGTCGGGAAGCTGAGCGAGAACGTCGCCGTCTTCCTTTCGGGGAAGAAGTCGCCGGAGCTCCTGAAAGACGACGAACACGATCCCTTCCGCTCGCCGCACGTCGCAGCGCAGATGTTGCGCCACGTCCTCTAGAAACTGTTCCGTCGTCACGGTCCTTCCCTCCGATCCTGCTTACACAGCTCGAGATATCCCTCCGGCGCCAGGCTGGTCGCCAGCATCACGTCGTTGATGTTCTGGTGCGCGAGCCACGAGTCGGTTCGGCGACGATCTCGGTCGAGCCAGTACGACTCGATCTCGGCGCCGAGCGGCAGGAGTGGCTCGATCTTCTCGAGCGCCGCGCTGTGGATCCGCCCTCGCATCGCCTGTGCAGCGGCGAGCCCGATCGTGAGACCGAGCTCCCGAAAGGCGAGCCGATGCTCGGCCGGCCGCCGGAGCTCGCCGCGACGGATCCACTGGCGAAGACCGACGAGCGCCTCCGAGAGGAGATGCTCCCGAAACTCGTTGCGAGGCGCGCTGCCTTCCCGGGAGAGCTGCTCCATGCGGTAGGCGTCCGTCAGCAGTCCGCCGATTCCGAGCGGATCCGCGGTTCCCAGCGCAGGATCGATCATCGCCGCGAAGTCCGCCGCCTGGCGCTCTAGACTCGGCCCGCACCGTACGCCCGCGGCACTCACGCGGGCCGCATCGACCTCCATACAGGTGACGTAGCCGTCGAGCGGATCGTGCTGGCCCATCGAAGCGACCAGCGGACGCGAGAGATCGATGCTCATCTTCCAGTGCATCCGCGTTCGGCGCGATCCGGACGTCCCCGCCGGCGAATGGGTGAAGGCTCGATGTGCGGTCTCGGCGAGCTCGCACGCCCAGACGTGAAACGAAGCCTTCTTCGTCCAGCGCGCCGTTTGCGCGAGCGCATGCATCCACTTCGTCAAGTAGTGGAAGTATTGTCCGTCGCGTTCCCATTCGAGCCTCTCGTCGAAGGGCTCGTCGGCGCGGCGCTCGGGAAGTCGCTTTCCGATGCGAAGCCCTCCTCGGGTCGGGTGCGCTTCGCCGACCTCTTCGTCGAGGCCGCTGATCCAGCCCTGACGAGCGTCATCGCCGCGATGCCGGCCCAGGACGTGGTGCACCTGGTCGACGAGCCGCTGCGCAAGCCCGGCCTCACCGAGGCCGAGCCAGCTGCACACGGCGAAGGCGTCGGTCCAGAGGTACCTGTCCGGCCCGCGGGCGCCGGTCACCCCGGTACGCTCGGCAAACCGCGCCAGCAGCTCGAGAGCCTGCTCCGTTCGCCTCCGAATCATCGTGCCGAACGGACAGCAGCGGGCGTGCCATCCGACGAGCCCGGCACCGCCGAAGCGGCAGGTAGATTCGTCCCAGAGTTGCGTACGATCGCCGCCCGAATTCTCGAGAACCGGAACCGGCGAGGTCCGCCCACGATTGCCGGTGCCGAGATCCACCGCCCCTCGCGCGGCACGCTCGGTGCTACCTCGCTCGCGTGGGAGGCGCTCCGTGAAGATCACTCTCTCCATCATCAAGGCCGACGTCGGATCCATCGGCGGTCACACCAAACCCTCGGAGCGAATGCTCGCACGGGCACGCGACCGGATCTCCGAGGCCGTCGAACGAAAGCTTCTGATCGACGGGATGGTGACGTACACCGGCGACGACATCGCCCTCGTGATGAGCCACGGGAACGGCGTCGGGGCCGCGAGCGTCCACGGCTTCGCCTGGGAGACTTTTCTCGCCGCGACCGACGAAGCCCGGGAGGCCGGCCTCTACGGTACCGGGCAGGATCTCCTCGTGGACTCGCCTTCCGGCAACGTGCGCGGAGCCGGCCCGGCCGTCGCCGAGATCTCGTTCGAGCGCGATCCGCGGAGCAAAGACAGGGCAGCGGAACAGTTCCTCGTCTTTGCCGGCGACAAGTGCAGCCCGGGCGCGTACAGCCTTCCGCTCTACGCCGTCTTTTGCGACCCCATGCACAATGGAGGTCTGCTTCTCTCCCCGAAGCTCCACAAGGGATTCACCCTCACGATCATCGACATGAATCACGCGAGCGCGAGCGGTGACCGCGTGATCCGGCTCGACGTACCCGAACGCGCTTGGGACGTGGCCTGCCTGCTTCAGAACCCGGACCGCTTCGCGATCGAGGCGATTCACTCGCGCCACAAGCCCGACGAGCAGGTCGTCTCGGTCTCGGCCACGCGCCTGCACAACATCGCCGGGACGTACACCGGCAAGGACGATCCCGTCGCGATCGTGCGAACGCAGGGCATCTTCCCCGCCCTGGAAGAGATCGTCGAGCCCTACTTGCTCGGCCACTTCGTGACGGGTGATTGCCGCGGCTCCCACGTGATGCCGCTGATGCCCGTTGCGATCGATACGGCCGTCGCGGGAGCGTACTGCCTGCCCATCATCTCCTGCGTCGCCTGCTCGATGGACCCCATGGGTCGCTTCACCGGCGAAACGCTCGACGTCTTCGGAAACGTCGCCTGGGACGCAACACGCCTCAAAGTCCAGCAAAAGGCCGACGAGTGGAGGCGGCAAGGCTTCATCGGGCCGACGATGGCCTCACATGCCGAGCTCGCCTACACGGGCATCATGGACACCTTGAGCGGCCTCGAACGCGAGTTCGCGCACCGCGCCGAGGCTCGCTGAGTCCAGGAGAAGGACGAAAGGGAGACCGAAAATGCGTGTACTTCAGCTCATGCGCTCGACCGTCAGGGTATGCGGGCTTCACGATTCTCTCGCCACGGCGGCGAGAATCATGTGGGACAGCGACTGCGGCTGTGTTCCCGTGGTGAAGGAGGACGGTCGCCTTGCGGGCATGATCACCGACCGCGACGTCTGCATGGCCGCCTACCTGGGAGGGACGTCACTCGCCACCGTCGAGGTCGAGAGCGCGATGTCCCGGACCGTCCACTCCTGCCGAGCTCAGGATTCCCTCGCTTCGGCGGAGAATCTGATGCGAGCAGCACAGGTCCGCCGGCTCCCCGTGGTCGACGCGGAAGAGCGCGTCGTCGGCATCCTCTCGCTCAGCGACATCGCCCGAGAATACGCGCGAGCGCATCGGCTCGAACGAGAAGGGATCAGAGCAGAGCAAGTCGCCGGGACCCTGGCAGCCGTATGCCAGCCGCACGATCGTTGCGCGTCATCTGCGGCCGCCTGATTCGAAAAGCCGTCGACGCGAGCAGCCGCTCATGGGGCTCCTCGAGCAGATTCCCGCGGTGCTCTACTTCTTCGTGCCGGCCTACGTCGCGAACATGAGCCCGGTCCTGGTACGGAACCACTTCCATTCTCTCGCAGCACCGATCGACGGCGGGCTCACCTGGCGAGGTCAGCGGGTCCTCGGCGACCACAAGACGTGGCGCGGCCTGATCGCCGGCATCCTGGTCGCGCCGCTCGTGCTGGAGTTCCAGATCTTCCTTCATCGAGCCGGCTACCTTCACGAGCTCGCCTTGATCGACTACGCGAGCTGTAGCGCCTGGCTCGGCGTGCTCCTGGGGACCGGCACCGGCCTCGGCGATTCCATCAAGTCCTTCTTCAAGCGTCAGATCGGGATCGCTCCCGGTCGACCCTGGGTCTTCTTCGATCAGGTCGATTTTCTCTTCGGTGCGTATGCTTTCGTCTGCCTCGTCTACGTTCCACCGCTCCTCGCAACGCTCGCATGCCTCCCGATCGTCTTCCTGGGCAGCCTCGCGGTGACCGCTACCGCCGCGTGGCTCGGGATGAAGGAGAGCTGGCTGTGAAAGCGCAGGATGTTCGATGGACCGAGGCCTGATGGCACCCGATTTGCGGAACCAGCTTCCCATGTTCCCCGCCAAGGCGCCGAGGACGCAGAAATGGGAGGCGAGTGCCGTGTGGATTCCGAACGTTGAGAATGAAGGGCGACACCTGTTCGAGCCTGAGATCCCGACCCCGGAGCAGATGGCGGATGGCTTGGGCGGCCAACGGGGATCGCAGCCGGAACGCCGCCTCATGGCCGCCGTGCTCGAGGACGCGATCTTCACCTACGAGCGGTACGCCGGCGATGACGAGGAGAGCGAGCGAGAGATTTTCCGGGAAGTGGAGAGATGGTTGCACTCCTCGGATTCGCATTGGCTCTTCTCGTTCGAACGTATCTGCGAGACTCTGGGACTCGAGCCAACGGCCGTACGCCGGACGATCGCTCGTTCGGCGCAAGCTTCCCGCTGCGCAAGACGACCGGTCCAAAGACGCCGACGACCTGCCGGAGACCGCCACGCGATCGGCGCCTGACGCTCGGCCCGCCCGCAGGCTCATGCGAACTCGACATCTCGCAGGCCGAAGCGGCGACGACGTCTTCTTCGAATCCGGCCGCTTCAGACTTTTCGCGGTTCCCGTGAAGAAGCGATCGCGAGCCGAACTGCCGGCTTCATCGGGACCTCGGCGTCCTTCGCGCGTGGGCCGAGGCAACGCTCGATCTCGTCGCTCGTGAGCGTTTCCTGCTTCTCGAGCAGCTCGACCAGGCGAAGCAGCTCGGCTCTCTTGCCATGAAGAATCTCGCCGGCCCGCCCCTCGGCTTCGCGGACGACCTTTCGAACGGCCTCGTCCACGGCTTCGGCCGAGTGCTCGCTGAAGCGACGCGGTTGGGCGATCTCCCGCCCGAGGAACGGATGCTCGTCGCTTTCCCGTAGGTCGACCGGGCCGATCTCTTCCGACATTCCCCAGCGCGCGACCATCGCGCGAGCTAAGGACGTCGCCTGGCGGATGTCGTCGTCGGCTCCGGAGCTCAGGCTGTCGAGCAGCTCCTTCTCGGCGCCACGTCCTCCCAGCATGACTGCGAGACGGTCTTGAAGATGCGCTTGCGGCAACGTGTAGCGCTCCCGTTCGGGAAGCTGCTGCGTGCTTCCGAGCGAACGTCCGCGAGGGATGATGGTCACCTTGTAGAGCGGATCGGCGTTCGGCAGAGAATGGGCCATCAGCGCATGCCCCGACTCGTGCACGGCAAGTCGGTGACGCTCCTCCGGCTGGATCGCGAGCGTTCTGACCGTGCCGAGCAGAACCTTGTCCCGCGCTTCGTCGAGATTCGCCGAGCAGACGTCGGAGCGATGCTCTCGGGCCGCGATCATCGCCGCTTCGTTGATCAGGTTCTTCAGATCGGCGCCGGAGAATCCGGGGGTCCCCGCGGCGATGCGCTCGAGATCGACGTCCTTCGCGAGGGGCACCTTGCGTGTGTGGACGCCGAGGATGGCCGCTCGATCGGCGCGATCGGGAAGATCCAGGGTCACGTGCCGATCGAAACGACCGGGACGAAGCAAAGCCGGGTCGAGCACGTCGGGTCGATTCGTCGCGGCGAGAACGATGACGGCCTCCCGTCCGCTGAAGCCGTCCATCTCGGCGAGGATCTGGTTCAAAGTCTGCTCACGCTCGTCGTGTCCGCCGCCGAGGCCCGTTCCCCGCGTGCGGCCGATCGAATCCAGCTCGTCGATGAAGATGATGCTCGGCGCGCTCTTCTTCGCCGCCTCGAAGAGATGTCGAACCCGCGAGGCGCCGACGCCGACGAACACCTCGATGAACTCGGAGCCCGAGATCGAGAAGAAGGGGACGCCGGCCTCCCCGGCGAGCGCCCGTGCGAGCAACGTCTTTCCCGTTCCCGGAGCGCCCATCAGCAAAACGCCGCGCGGAACCTCGGCGCCGAGCTTCTGGAACTCGTCGGGATGCTCGAGGAACGCGACGAGCTCGCTCACCTCGCGCTTGGCGCCCTTCTGACCGGCGACGTCGTCGAAGGTCACTCCCGGCACCTTCGCCTTCGCGCCCGACATCTCGAGAAACCGGCGAAGCTCGGCCGGTCCGCCGATCTCGCCGCCGAACCAGCCCGTCCGCCGCCCGGGCCAGAAGAAGAGCATCAAGAGGAGCCACGGGAGAAGGGCCAAGGCCCAAGGCAAGGCCTGCCATTCCGGCTCCGTCACCCGAATGCGCACGCGATGTGACTCCAGCAGTGGAACGAGCTCCGGGTCGCCGAAGGAGGGAAGTCGCGTTGCCAGGCGTTGCCCCATCTCGCCCTTCGGCCCCAACGATGCAGGCACGGAAAGGCCCGCCTCGATGCGAAGGTCACGAAGGATCACGCCTTCGATCTTTCCCTCCTTCGCGAGATCTTTGAACTCGCTGTAGGAGACGTCGTAGATTGGGGTCGCGGGGCGCAGCTCGCTCACGATGAAGAAGAGCGCGCTCAGTGCGATCGCGACCGTCACGAACGGCAGCAACGATGCCCAGCGCGACGGCCTAGGTTCGTCCTTTCGAGTCTTACCCACCGTGCAACCTCATCGCTGGCCTTCTGCGAGCCTCTTCACGAAGGCGGCCACGGCATCCAAATCCGGGCCGTCCATCCCGTCGATCGCGGCGAAGCCCTGGTGCTTCGCGTTCGACCGGATCGCCGCGGCGATCTCCTGCGCGGACATGCGACGAAGGACCGCGTCATCGACGAGAGGGCGTACTTTCAACGCGCGCGCCTCGTCCGACTCGCTCTTGCCGCCGCTACCATGACAGCGGGCGCACCCGGCCGCATAGATCTTCGCTCCGTCGGACGGCAGCGTTTCTGCGTGAGCGCCCCCGGCAGCCGCCGCGATCAACAGCGGAACGAGTCGCGCCGCCGTCATGCCCATGCGCTTCTCCTCCAACTCTTGGCCAGCTCGGCGGCGAAAACATACGAGACGGTGATCACGACCAACGTCGCGAGCAACGATACCGGAAGCGGTTCGAACCCCATCCATCCGGCGAGCGGAACGTACGGCAGCGCCAGGGCCGCGGCCGCGAGAATACAGGTCGAGATCAAGAGAAGTCTCCCGGGGCGGCTTCGATAGAACGGCCGACGGGTGCGTACGACGAGAGCGATCGCGAGCTCCGTGAGCAGCGATTCGACGAACCAGCCCGTGCGGAAGACTCCCTCGCTCGCGCGGAACACGAAGATAAGAAGGCCGAACGTGAGGAAGTCGAACGCGGAGCTGAGGAGCCCGAACTGGACCATGAAGCGGGTGATCAGTCCCATGTCCCAGCGACGTGGGCGCTCGATGAGCTCCGGGTCGACTCCGTCGTCGGCCAGGCCGACGGCGGGGATGTCGGAAAGGAAGTTGTTCAGCAGGATCTGACCCGCGGTGAGCGGCAGGAAAGGAAGGAAGAGCGACGCGGCCGCCATGCTGAGCATGTTGCCGAGGTTGGCGCTCTCGGTGGTCAGCACGTACTTGAGCGTGTTCGCGAAGGTCTTCCGACCCTCCTCGATCCCCCGCCGGATCACGTCGAGGTCGCGCTCGAGGAGCACGAAGTCCGCTGCTTCCCGCGCGACGTCGACGGCTTGCTCCACGGAGAGGCTCGTATCCGCGGCGTGCATGGCCGGGGCATCGTTGATCCCGTCGCCGAGAAACCCGACGACGTGCCCCGTCTTCTTGAGCGCCAGGATGATGCGTTCCTTCTGATTGGGATCGACCTCGACGAAGAGATCGGTGCCTTCCGCCATGCGCCAGAGCGCTTCGTCGTGCAGCTCATCGAGATCCCTGCCGGTGAGAACGCGGTCCGTGGGCAGACCGACGAGCCCGGCGATGTGCCGCGTCACCAGCTTCGAGTCGCCGCTGATCACCTTCACCGCCACGCCGAGCCGCGCCAGGTCGGCGATCGCCCGCGCCACGCCCTCCTTCGGCTGATCGAGGAACGTCAGGAAGCCCGCGAAGGCGAGGTCCCTCTCGTCGTCGCGACCGTACGCAGACCCCGGCGGCAAGCGTCTGGTTGCGACGGCCACGACGCGGATGCCCTGCTCGCTCCACTCCTCGTAGCGCCGCTCGAGCTCCGCGCGCCCCTTCGGATCGAGAGGCTCACCGCTTTCGAGCTCGCGGCAAAGCCCGAGTACCGGATGAAATGCTCCCTTGATGATGAGCCGCGTTCCGCGCTCGTCTTCGACGATCACGCCGACTCGCTTCCGAACGAAGTCGAAGGGCAGCTCGCCGCGCTTCCGCAGACGCGAGAGATCCGGCGTTCGAGCCGCGAGGATCGCCTCGTCGAGAGGACTCTCGAGCCCCGTCTCGAGAGCGGCATTGCACGCCGCGAGCTCGAGAACCTCCGGGGAGGGCGAGCCCGTGGAGTCGTAGGCGCCTTCGAGCGCGACGATGCCTTCCGTCAACGTGCCGGTCTTGTCGGTGCAGAGCACGTCCATGCTGCCGAGGTTCTCGATCGCGTTGAGTCGGCGAACGAGGACCCCGTGCCGACCCATCATCGCGGCGCCGCGTGCGAGATTGACGCTCAGGATCGCGGGAAGGAGCTCCGGGCTCAGACCGACGGCGAGCGCGATCGAGAAGAGAAGGGTTTCGACGGGGGGACGGCTCTGCAGGACGTGCGCGACGAAGACGACGAGAACCATGAGGAGCATGGTGATCGTCAGCAGGTAGCCGAAGCGCTTGATCCCGCGATCGAACTCCGTCTCGGGCGGGCGAAGGCTCAGCCGGCGCGCGATCTCGCCGAAGTGGGTCCGCACTCCCGTTTCGACGGCGAGACAGCGCGCGCTGCCGCTACGGACGTTCGTGCCGAGAAAGACGCCGTTCGTGCGCTTCGCGATCGGCGCGTCGGGAGCGACGGCTCCGGCACGCTTCTCGACGGGCAGGCTCTCACCGGTCAGGACCGCCTCGTTGACGTGACAATCGACAGCCTCGACAACCACACCATCCGCGGGAATCAGGCTTCCCGCGGAGATCAGGAACACGTCGCCCGGGACGACCTCCTCCACCGGTGCGGAGATGGTCGATCCGTCCCGGATCAACTCGATCCGCGTTCGGACCCGAGCACGGAGAGCGTCTGCGGCGAGCTGCGCCCGGTATTCACGCGAGTACCCGATCGCGACGCTCGCGCCCAGGATCGTGAGAACGATCGCGGCATCGGTCCACTCGCCGGACAGTCCCGAGATGACGGCTGCGATCACGAGGAGAAGCAGGAGAGGATTGCGAAGCTGTGCGAGCAGCACGCCGAACCGGGTGAGCGCCCGTTCCGCCCGGAGCTCGTTCCGGCCCCATGCGGCCAGGCGTCGTGCAGCCTCCGTGGAGGAGAGGCCGTCCGGAGTACTCGTCAATCGCCGGAAGAGCTCGGCGGGCGTGAGAGACCAGTACGCTTTCGGCCCGACCTCGCGGGTCTCACCGTCTCGCACACCGCTTCCCGCAGGCCGGAGATGGTGATGCGCTTGGCACGGGATCTCAAGTCCGGCGAAATGCGCCCCTGCTCTCACGTGCTCGTTCGAGGTTGGCGCGGCGCGGATCGTTCCTTCGAGTGCCGAGTCGTTCCGTCTGCGGACGCCGAACTTTCGAGAAGGCTCTTTTCCGAAAAGCCGAGGACGACCGTGACGATCAATACCAGCGAGAGCATCGTGAATAGGGTCCAATCGCCCACGAAGAACGAAAGGGCGACCGCGGCCTCGAGCAGCCAGGGCAGCGGCCCCGAAAGTTGAGCGATGAGCTCGCGCAAGAAGCTCCGCTTCTTCTCGACCACGTTCGAGGTTCCTTCCGTTCGCGACGTCGTGCTCATGATCCGCCTCCTCGATTCGGCGAGCTGAAGCTCATCGACTCCGTTCACTCGAATGCGCGCGGCTCGCCCTTCGTCGGCTCCGGGATCTCCGTCATCGTCGCTTCCGTGAGCAGGAGAACGCTCGCGACCGAGACGGCATTCTCCAGAGCCACGCGGAGCACCTTCGTCGGGTCGATGAGACCGGCCTCGACGAGGTCGACGTATTCCCCACGCGCCGCATCGAATCCGTATGCCCCCTTCCCACTTCGCATCCGGTCGACGACGACGCCGCCGTCGACTCCGGAATTCTCCGCGAGCTGCCGCGTCGGCACCTGCAGCGCGTGGATCAGGATCTGCAGTCCCGTGCGCTCGTCCCCCTGAGTCTTCTCGATCTCTTCCTCGAGACGATCGACGGCGCGGAGGAAGCCGAGCCCCGCCCCCGCGACCACGCCCTCGGCGATCGCCGCCTGGGTCGCGCTGATCGCGTCGTCGAAGGCCTCCTTGCGGCTCTTCATCTCGGCCTCGGAAGGCGCGCCGACGCGGATCACGGCGACGCCGCCGGAGAGCTTTGCGAGCCTCTCTTCGAGCTTCTCGCGATCGTAGTCGCTCGTGCTCTTCTGGATTGCCGCGCGAATCTGCTCGATGCGGCCGGCGATCTGGGACTTCTCGCCCGCACCGCCGATGATCGTGGTGTTCTCGCCGTCGATGACCACCCGTGCCGCACGACCGAGGTCTCCGATCTGCGCATGCTCGAGCTTCTTGCCGAGCTCCTCTGCGAAGACCTGTCCGCCCGTGAGCACCGCGAGGTCCTCAAGCATCGCCTTTCGGCGATCCCCGAATCCGGGAGCCTTGACGGCGGCGCCCTGCAACGTGCCGCGGATCTTGTTCACCACCATCGTCGCAAGCGCTTCACCCTCGACGTCCTCGGCGACGATCAGCAGCGGACGACCGGCCTGGACGACGCCTTCCAGCAGGGGAAGCAGGTCCTTCAGCGAGCTGATGCGCTTGTCGTGCAGCAGGATGGCGGCGTTCTCGAGCACGCACTCCATGCGCTCGGGATCGGTGACGAAATAGGGCGACAGGTAGCCCCGATCGAACCGCATGCCTTCGACGACGTCGATCGTCGTCTCGGTGGTCTTCGCCTCCTCGACCGTCACGGTGCCGTCCTTGCCGATCTTCTCGATCGCGTCGGCGACGACGCTTCCGATCGACACGTCGTTGTGCGCCGAGACCGTCGCGACCTGCTCCTTCTCCTTGCGGCTTCCGACGGGACGGGAGAGGCCGCGGAGGACCTCGACGGCCACGCCGAGGCCTCGGTCGAGCCCGTGCTTGATGTCGATCGCGCTCGCCCCGGCGACGACGTTCCGCACGCCCTCGCTGAAGATCGCGTGGGCGAGGATCGTGGACGTGCTCGTCCCGTCTCCGACGGCTTCGCCGGTACGCTCGGCAGCCTGGCGCACCATGCGTGCGCCTAGGTTCTCCTCCGGGTCCGGAAGGTCGACCTCTTTCGCGATCGTCACCCCGTCATTGCAGACGAGCGGCGTTCCCCACTTCTTCTCGATCAGCACGGACTTCGACTTCGGACCGAGCGTGACGCGAACCGCGTCCGCGAGCGCCGCCGCGCCACGAAGGACCTTCTCGCGCGCTTCGGAGCGAAAGAGCAGCTGCTTGTGGGCCATGGACTACCTCCATTCCAAAGAGTCGTCGTCGCACCGTCGAGCTCGCGAACCGGTGGATCAGCACATGCCGTGCCGCCTGGAGAGCCCGAAGAAAGGTACCGCGAAGCGGGTCCCCGCTCGTTCCCGATTCTCATCGTTGGGAATGGCGGCTGGCAGCGCGTTGCCAGGCGCGAGGAGCTCCCCAGGGAGAGCCTCGCCCGCTGCCCTCGGTCGCCGGCATGCGGCTTGCGGAGCCTGACTTCCCGTGCTCTCGCGGAGGACCTTCGGAGCAACCGCGAAGCGATACGAGAGATCGCAGAGAAGGCCCGCGCGGCCGCCGAGCACCTGCGACGGACGACGTACGCCGTCGGAGCTACCGGTACGACGTCGAAGTCATGAACGAGCTGCAAGCGCCGGCTTCGGCGACTCGGCGTTCCCGCGCCCTGGCTCCGGGACCGACTCCCGCCCCTGCGAACGGTGCGGCCCAGGCTCTCCGATCTCGCGGAATGGGCCGCGGAGGACTCGAGCAAGACGAGAAGGTTGGCCCGGCACGGAGTTTGCGCCGACTACCCACGCATGGAGAAACCAACGATGCGGGATCCGCGTAGAGGGCTGGCTCAGCTCGCGGTAGCGGTGATGACGGCGGACGGACGGGTCAACCAGTTCGAGATCGCCGCCGTCTCACGTCTCGAGAGCCTCGGGCTCGGAAGCCTGGCGCAGGTGGTTCAGAACGAGATGGAGAGCGTGGTGCAAGGCACCGCGATCGACGTCGTCGGTTCGTGCGAGGCGCTCGGCTCGCTGCGGCCCGAGTGGGCTGCGGCGATCCTTTCGACGCTCGCGAGCATCGCGACCAGCGACCGAGAAGTGTCGATCCCGGAGGTCGAGACGTTGACGGCGATCGGACTCGGCTTCGGCTTGCCCGAGACGACGACGCAGGAGATCCTGCGCTTGTCGGCAGCCGGTCAGGCGGGGAAACCGACGACTGCGGATTCTCGGCTCGCGAGCACCACCACCCCGATCGCCTGGGCGAGCCGAACCATGGGCATCGAGCCCGCTGCCGGGGTCGACGAGCTGAATGCCCGCTACTTCGATCTCGTTCGCACCTTCGATCCGGCGAAGATGATCGACCTCGGCCCGGAGTTCGTGGTTCTGGCGGTGCATCGGCTGTCGGACGTCACGGCCGCGTACCAAGTGCTGGTGAGCAGGAAGGCCAGCCGCTGAGATGGTCGTCCAGGAGTTCTTCCACGAGGAAACCTCGACGCTGACCTACGTCGTCCACGACTCGTCTCGGGCGTACCCGCCGTGTTCGTGTTCGGCCTGAGCATGCTCCTCGGCATGGCGGCGTTTCGTCAGAAGAGCTCGACGGCTCGCTCGGACGAAGACGTCATCTCGCCCGGTAGCGGTGATACGCGGCGCAGGCACCCTCTGCAGAGACCATCGGCGCCCCGAGCGGGGTCTCCGGCGTGCAACGAGCGCCGAATGCCGGACAAGCATCGGGCTTGATCCGTCCGCGCAGCACGAGGCCGCTCAGGCATTCGCTCGGCTCCTCGGCATGGATCGCCGCGACGTCGAAGCGGCGCTCCGCGTCGAGACGTCGGTAGTGGCCACGCAAGCCGAGCCCGCTTCGCGGCAGCTCGCCGATGCCTCGCCACTTGCGCGGGACGACTTCGAAGACCTCCTCGAGGAGATCGCGGGCAGCGGGATTCCCGGCGCGCCGAACGGCTCGCTCATACTGGTTCTCGACCTCGGCCCGACCCGATTCGAGCTGCCGCACGCACATCCAGATCCCCTGCAGGATGTCGAGCGGCTCGAAGCCGGTGACGACGATGGGAACGCGGTGTCGCGCCGCGAGCGGCTCGTACTCCTCGTAGCCCATCACGGCGCAGACGTGCCCCGCAGCGAGAAAGCCTTGCACCTCGTTGTCCTCGTCGTCGAGAATCGCCTCGAGTGCCGGCGGCACGAGCACGTGCGAGACGAGCAGGGAGAAGTTCCCGACGCCGTCGAGCAAAGCTCGGTGCGCCGCCATCGCGTTCGCCGGCGCCGTCGTTTCGAAGCCGACCGCGAAGAACACGATCTCGCGGTCGGGCAGCCTACGAGCGAGGTCGAGCGCGTCCATCGGCGAGTACACGAGCCGCACGTCCGCGCCGCGCGCCCGCGCGGTCGACAAGTCACCCGAGGTTCCGGGAACCCGCAGCATGTCGCCGAACGAGCAGAAGACGACCTCCGGCCGAAGCGCGATCGTGATCGCGCGGTCGACCGTCTCGACCGGCGTCACGCAGACCGGACAGCCCGGGCCGTGCACGAGCCTCACCGAATCGGGCAGCAGCTGATCGAGGCCGTAGCGGACGATCGCGTTCGTCTGGCCTCCGCAGACCTCCATGATGGTCCAAGGACGCGAAACCATCCGTCGGATCGCACCCGAGCAACGCTGCGCGGCAGCCCCATCGCGATACTCGTCGCGGTGGTTCACGATTCCTCCTCGACGGCCGGCGCGCCGACCGCGACCGCTTCCTCGAGCAAGGCGAGCGACCGGCGCGCGGCGGCTTCGTCGAGAACCGCGATCGCAAAGCCCACGTGCACGAGCACCCAGTCGCCGATCTCCGCCTCCGGCACGTAGGCGAGATGCACGTGTCGTACGGCGCCATCGAAGCGCACCGCTGCGCTTCGCGTCAGGAGATCGCGCCCGTCGATGCGCTCGATCCTTCCGGGGACGGCGAGGCACACGAGATCAAGCCCTCCCCGCTTCGACGCTCGGCACGTGCACCACCTGGCCGAGCGCGATGGCACCGTCGTTCGGCGGCACACGGCGGTGATGGAGCGGCTCGAACCCCGCCTCGCGAAGACGATCGGTGGCGAGCTCCAGCAAGAGCTGATTCTGAAAGCAGCCTCCCGCGAGAGCCACGCGCGCGCGCCCCGCGGACCTCGCGACGGCGACGATCAGCGTGGCGAGTGCGTCATGGAACGACGCCGCAATGGCACTCGGTGGAACGCCTGCCGCGACGTCCCGAACCACCGCCCCGACGAGCGGCGACCAGTCCGCGACCGCGACTCCATCGGCCTCTCCCCGAAGCGGAATCTCGTACCGTCCCGCTGAAGCGCTCACGCGAGCTGCGAACTCGAGCGCCATCGCCGCTTGGCCCTCGAAGGTGACGCGATGGCGAAGATCGAGGAGCGACGCGATCACGTCGAAAAGCCTCCCCATGCTCGAGGTGCGCGGTGAGTTGATCCCGCGCTCCAGCATCCGCGCGATCATTCGTCGCTCCGCGGGCGCAAACGTCCTCACGGGAGCGAGCTCGGCCTGATGGAGGGCCCGCTCTCCGTAGAGCTCGAAC
>VGTG01000120.1 GCA_016874795.1 Deltaproteobacteria bacterium
CATTTCTCACCAGATCACGTCGCGAGGCGGTCGAGAGTGCCGAAGATTCGCGAGCCTCGGACCGGAGGGCGACGCAGGCGTACTTGAACAGTACGTCGAGGAGCCCGGAGGGAGAAGCTCGCGAAGACTCGGTGCTATCGGCCGCCGCAGTAGGGATCTGGTGAGAAATGCAGGCTAGCTCACGAGCGTGTCCCGCAGCTCTCGCACGGTGGCTGCGCGGCGAAGAAGTCCCAGATCTGATCCGTCGCGTCGTACGCGCCCGACGGGTTCGTCGCTCCGCCCGGCCAGACGTGCGAGATGCCGCCGATCGCGCAGAGCTCCGTCGTCGCCTCGTCGGTGCACGCCTGCGCGGTCTCGCACGTCGCGTTCGCCGCAGGCTGGCTCTCGACCGGCGTGCCGCTGCACTCGTGCAGGATCTGGAACCGGTTGAACCCGGCCGGACCGAGCGGGAACGGGGCAATCGGATCCTCGACGTTCTGGATGATGAGGATCGGCGCGGGACGGGACGGCTCGCAGTCGGCGAGGAGCGCGCTCGCGACGGGCGCCGTCGCGGAGAAGACGTCGGCCATCTCGCACGCGAGCCGGTAGGTCATCACGCCGCCGTTCGAGAAGCCGGTCGCGAAAACGCGCTCCGGATCGATGCAGAGCTCGTCGGACACCGTCTCGATCATGTCGCGCGTGAAGCCGACGTCGTCGACGCCGAGCGCCGCGGCGGGATCGCAGCAGCCGCCGCCGTTCCACGTGTTCTCGATACCAGCGCCCGCGACGGTGATGAAGTCCGCCTCCGCGCCCTTCTCCGCGAATCTCGTGTTCGCGAGGATCACCTCCGGCGTGGCGAGAGCGCCGTGGAAGAGGACCACGAGCGGCGCCGGCTCGCCTTGCACGGCGGACTCGGGCACCTCGACGACCATGCGCCGCTCGCGGCCGCCCGACTGGATCACGATCTCGCGCGTCCCGGCTTCCTGGCTCTTTCCCGCGCACGGATCGTCGACGACGCTGTCGCTCGAGCCGCAGCCGAAGAGGGCGGCGAGCGCGAGCGAGAAGAGGAGCTGCTGGGCGTTGCGTGCTGTCATTCCTCGGCTCCTACCGCTCGCTGCACGGAGCAAGCGTCTCCGTCCGCGGGGGGACGTAGAGCGTGCTGCGCAGGCTCGCGGCGCTCTCGTCGTGCATGTCGTTGATGATCCGGATCGCCGCCCGCGTGAGCGGGACGAGGCTCGGCTCGTGGATCTTGTCGATCGTGTCCTGCGCGTCGAAGAGGTACATCGGCGCCGTCAGGAAGCTGACGATCGGGCTCCACGGATGGAAGAAGGCCGCGTCGGTCGGCGGATTCATGCTCCCCGGCGGGAATCCCTCGACAGGCATGAGGAAGGATCGGCCGAGCTCTTCGGCGCAGATCGCGTCCGCGACCGCCTCCTCGAGCGGCGGCATGAAGCTCGTGAACCACCAGCGCACCTCCGGCGCGTCCGTCGGAACGAGACGGCCGTCCTCGCCGCGCGCTTCCCGTGCCGCGTGCTCGAGGTGGACCTCGACGACGACGTCGCGCTCGAGGAACGCGCGGTTCGTGTTCACGAAGTGATGCAAGCCGGCACCGCCCGACATGTGCCCGCCGTTCAGGAGGAACATCAGGTTGTGCGGCCGTTTCCGCTGCGGCACCTGCGACCAGTACTTCGCCTGCGCGAGGACGAGCGCCACGCCGGACGCGTCCTCGACCGCGGAAGCCCACGGTCCGTCGTGATGCGAGCCGATGATGATCCACTCGTCGGAGGCGCCGCGCAGAACGCCGGTGACGTTGTGCGACGTCGCCTTCTGGAGATCGCGCTCGAGCACGAGGCGCCCCTCTGCGGGCCCTTCCTCGAGGAACTGGAGCAGGCGGTCGCCGTTGCTCGAGCTGAGCCAGGCACCGGGGATGGGACGCTCGAGCGCGTCGTAGGGCACGTAGTACTGGTCCGTCTCCCACGGGAGGCCGCGCAGGATCCCGAGGAAGCCGATCGCGCCGGCTTCGATCGACGGGCCCATCGCGTCCTGGAACGCGCCGCTGAACGGCAGCGTCTGCACCAGGTTGTCGAACGCGCCCTCCGGGTCGTACTCCCAGCGCGCGAAGAGCGCGCGCATCACCGACTGCGGCAGTGCGAGGAACTCGTTCTCGACGATCGCGATCTTGCCGGTCAGGTCCTCCGGCTCCTCGCCCTCGGGTGTGGAGAAGACCTCGAGCTCGCCCGTGACGCCGTCGGGGGACGTGTTCCCGGAGAACGGCACGGCGTAGCACGGAATCGTCAGCGTCTCGTTCGGAGTCTCCGGGTGCCACACCGTCAAGGACCAGCGAAGAGGCTCCCAGCGATCGACCTCGACGGGATCGAGCGTCACCTCCTCGAGGCCGAGCGCGACGAAGTGGTCGCGGGCCCAGCCCTCGATCCAGTCGTCGGCGGGGTAGCCGGGACGACGGATGCCCTGCGCGACGATCTCCTCGGCCCAGCCCATGATCTCGGCGGTGCCGGGGACGAGCTCGTCGTCGATCGACGGTGTGCTCGAGCCGTCGCTGGAGCTGCAAGCCGCGGCGGCGGCGAGGCAGCACGCGAGGAGCGCGCTGGCGATGACTGCGTTCGCCCTTCCAGTGGCCTTCTTCATCGCTTGGGCCTCCCTCGCGTCGCGCGTGCGACGCCCTGGACCTTCGGCGTCTTCTTCGCCTGCGACTTCGGTTTCGGTTTCCCCGTCGACGCGGCTTCGACGGCGAGCGAGCGGACGAGCGCCTCGGTGTAGCTCTCGAAGATCGCGATCGCGTCGACCTCCGGATCCAGGAGCGCATGCAGCTGCGCGCCGTCCATGAACGCGACGACCTCGTCCGCCTTGCGTCTCGCGTCGACGTCGAGCCGGATCTCGCCGCGCTTCTTGCCCGCGTCGATCGCGCGCTCGATGCGCCCGCGGACGCGCCGGCGCCGCCACACGAAGTACTCGTGCGCCTCCTGCTCCTCGTCGACGTTCTCCGCCTGCAGGACCGAGTAGAGCTTCGCGAGCTCGCGGTTCGCGAGGTTCCACTCCGCGACGCGCGGAAGCTGTGCCAGCGCCACGAGTCCGTCCTTCCCGACCCAGCCCTCGGCGGTATCGCGCCAGAAACGCCGGTCGCGTTCGTCGAGCACCGCCGCGAGGAGATTCCGCGCAGAGCCGTAGTGATAGAGGACGCCCGCGTGCGTCACGCCCGCGCTCTCGCCGATCGCGATGAGCCCGGTCCCCTGGTAGCCGCGCTTCGCGTAGAGCGACATCGCGGCGTCGAGAATGGCGCGCTTCGTCGCCTCTCCGCGCGGACTGCGCGGGGTCGCGGACGGTGTGCTCACGCGCGCTTACAACCTTGTAAGAACATCCGGGGCCGACCTTACAAGGATGTAAGTGAAGGGGTCAACCTTCATTCTGCGGGCAAAGCGGGCACCTGCTCCTGCAGCTTCGGGCGACGCCGCCCGAAGTCGGTCCGCGCGGCGAACCCGAGGATGCGCTCGAAGTACTCGCTGACGGGCGGCGCCGCGACCCCGGCCTCCCGAGCGTTCGCATCGTCGAAGAGCGGCATGCCGAGCCCGTACGCGTACGTCACGGAGAGCACGTTGTGCAGCTTCGGCGCGAAGCGCGCGAGCGCCGGCGCAAAGGCGTTGCCGAGCCGGCGCAAGCCTGGACCGGGCTCGACGCAATGGACCCGCGGTGTCCCGTAGTGTTCGCAGGCAAGGGTGACGAGCTCGCGGAGCCGTGCCGCGCCGCGTGGACCGGCCGCGAGATGGAAGCATCCTCCCGCCGCCTCGGCGCGCGACGAGAGCATGACGATCGCGTCTGCCACCCAGTCGACCGGGACGAGGTCGACGTGGAGATCCGGAGGTAGCGGCAACGGAACGATCCGGTTCAGGACCGCGGGGCAGAGGTCGTACGCGCCGATCAGGAGCCGCATCGGTCCGTACGCCGCCTTGTAGCTCGTCGTCTCCCCGGACGTGCGGCGCCCGACGACGATCGAAGGGCGGTAGATCACGACGGGAATCTCGCCACCCGCCTCGCGGCAGAGCAGCTCGGCTTCGAGCTTCGTCCGCTCGTAGGTGTTGCGGTGCTCCTGCCCGACGTCGAGCTCGTCCTCGTGGACGAGCCCCTTGCGCCGGCCCGCGACGAACGCGGTGCTCACGTGATCGAGACGCCCTTCCCTGCCGCGCGATCGGATCTGCCGGCAAAGAGAGAGGATCTCCCGCGTGCTCTCGACGTTCTCGCGTCGCGCGACGTGCAAGGGAAGATCGAACCGGACGCTCGCCGCGCAGTGCACGATCCGGTCGATCCGCTCGAGAAGCGCGTCGTGGGCTCGGTCGTCGAGGCCGAGACCCGGCGACGCGACGTCGCCGCGGACGACCTCGAGGCGCTCCGCGACCGAAGGTGGAAGACCGCTCACGATCGACTCGCGTCGCCGCTCCGCGGTCGGATCGTCGGGCGCGCGAACGAGCGCGATCAGGCGACGCTCGGCGTCGCTCGCGAGGAGCCGATGCGCAACCTCGCGTCCGACGAACCCGGTCGCCCCGGTGATCAGCGTCGCGAGATCTCGCGTGGCCATGCGAACCGTTCAGCGGACGTAGCCGAGCGCGCGCAGCGCCTCGACGGGAATCGGCGCCGCATTCGCCCTGAGATGGGACGGATCACCCGCCTCATCGAGCGCCGCGCGCAGCGGCGAGACGAACGCCTCGACGCCCGCGAGATCACGCAACTCCGCCGGATCACGGACGAGGTCGTACGCCTCCTCCTTGCCGTTCGCCCAGCGCACGAGCTTCGTCTCCGCCGTACGGGCCGCGACGCGCTCCTCGGCGAAGAGGAGGTTCTCGCTCAGGACCGTACGCGGCGGCATCGCGTCACCGCGGATCGCGGGAACGAGCGAAATGCCGTCCGTCGCGAGCGGCGGCTCGAGCCCGAGGAGCTCGTGCAGAGTCGGCACCAGATCGACGAGGCTCACGAGCGAGCCGACGCGCGCCCCCGCGGGGAGCTCGCCGGGCCAGCGCAGCAAGAGGACGACGCGAAGCACCTCGTCGTAGAGGGAGTGGCCATGCTCGACGCCGCCGTGCTCCCAGAACTCCTCACCGTGGTCGCTCAAGATCACGACGAGAGTCGACGCGCGAAGCCCTCGTGCGTCGAGCGCATCGAAGACGCGTCCGACCTGGCGATCGACCTCGGCGACCTCGGATCGATACAGCGCGCGCACCGCTTCGCGCTCCTCGGGCCCGAGCCGCACCTCGCCGCTTCGCAGGCGCACTGGCTCGGGCGAGCGAACGTCGAGCGGAGCCGCGCTCGTGGCCGCACCGAAGAACGAGTCGCCGCGAAACGACTTGTGACGCGTCGTCCCGGCGCCGCCGTAGGGGCCGTGCGGATCGATGTAGTGCAGCCAGAGGAAAAACGGCCTGCCCCGGTCCGCGTCGGCGAGCCACCGCACGGCGCGCTCGCTCACCTCGCTGCCGCGATCGCCCACGACCAGGCCCGGCGCGAGACGTCGCAGGAGCCACTGACCGGCGTTGGTTCTTCCCGCGATCGCCGCCTCCGAGAGGAACGTCAGATTTTCGTAGGCTGCGAAGCCGGCGCCGAGGCCGAACTGCGGAAGCAGGTACGGGTTCGTGACGATCGCCTGCGTCTGCCACCCGTTCGCGGCGAGCGTCCGGGCAAGGGTCGTCACCGACGTGTCGAGCGCTGCGCGACCGAGAGGGTCGAGCCGATTCGTGATGGCCCCCGCGCCGTGGTTTCGCGGCAGAAGGCCCGTCATCGCGGAGGCGAGCGCGGGCAGCGTCCACGGAGCCGGAGTGAGCGCCGACTCGAAGACCACTCCTTCGGCAGCGAGTCGGTCCAGCGCCGGCGTCGTACCGACACGCCCGCCGTAGGCGCCGAGCACATCGGCACGCAGCGTGTCGATCGAGATCAGAACCACGTTCGGCGCATTCACGGGAACGTCCCGAGCGTGCTCGGCGCCGCTCTCGACTCGCGCGGGCGCGACACCCTCCCGCGAAGCGAAGGCGTCGGGCGGAGAAAGGCGAGCGAGCACGAATCGGCCTGTCCAGCCGAGCGACAGGACGGCCACGATGGCTGCCGAGACCGCAGCGCAGCGAAGGAGACGAGGAGAGGAGCGCTCCCATGCCTCGACGGCCGCGCGCACGACGAGCGCCACGGCCAAGCTCGCGCAGAGCGTGACCGTGCCGACGACGGCGAGAAAGCCCGCGTCGGGCTTCGCGCCCGAGGCATGCATCTGCTCGAGAGCGTCATCGAGCCAGGGGATCAACCCCAGCAGCGTGCCGATCCCCGCGAGCGCGCCGGCACAGGCGGCGACGCCGCAGCCGCCCCAGAATCGCGCGAGGATCGCGACGAGCATCGCGAGCACTGGTCCGAGGATGGACCACACCGCGATCGGCACGACGACGAACGCGAGCGCATGATGCTCGGGATTCGCGAACGCATTCGAGGCGAGCGTCGCGAGCCCCTCCCGACCGCCGAGGAGGACGCCGCACCCCACCCCCGTTGCGAGAGTGACGACGACCTCGCGTCCGAGGCCGCTCCGCTGTCCGCGAGCTGCGGGTGCGACGGCTCCGCCGGATCGAGCCGCCCCTCGGAGCACCGTGTTTCGCACGGCTCCGGAGGATTCACCCGAGAAACGGCGTGCTTCATCGAGGTCTCGAGATCGTCGTGGTTCTTTCACCGAGGACGAAGCTTCAGCAACGACCGCGCCACATCCGTCAGCGCCGACGAGCCGAGGCCTTCCCGGTAGGAGGGACGGCTACGAAAACGGAGAGCCGATGCGGTCTCGATCGGCCGCGGCGCTCTCGGGCCGCGGCCGCGCGTTCGCTTCCGGCTCCGGCACCGCGAAGAACGATCCCTTCCGCACGTTCCAGAACGCGAGCTCCGGCACGCTCCACAGGATCCCGCGCAAGCCCGCCCATGCGGTATCCCCGCGATCCAAGGGCAGGAGCGCCAACCCGAAGGCACTCGCCCCGACCCCCACCACGAGGTTCACCGCACCGAAGAGCGGCCGCGCGAAAAACGCGTCGTCGGTGAAGAACAGAAACGCCGAATCCTCGACGTTCCTCCGATAGACCGTCGACGTCAGCACGTTCGACTCGCGGAGTGCTGCGACGAAGCCCTCGCTCTCGGTCCTCTCCGCGACGCGCGCTCGTCGATACGAGTACGAGACCTCGACGCCGTCGACGCGAAGCTCCTCATCCACCGCGTCCGCGGCGACGAACGGTATGAACTCGAAGCCGCGGTTCGGCGGGACGTGGCCGCCGAGGTGCTCGACGGCGAGCCGCTCGACGGCGGCTTCACGCGCTTCGGACGAAAGATCCGGCTCGGCCTTCTTCTCGAGCGCGCGGTCGATCTCGACGAAGATCTCGGACACGCAGTTTCGCGTCAGGAGATCATAGTCGTACGTCGCCACGAGCTTCTCCCGGCGCGTCGTCTCCTCTCGCTCGAGGCGCGAGATCGCGGCGCTCGCGATCGACGGCTCGATGCGCCCTTCACCGGGCAGCGATCGGCGCGCCGGACGAGCCGGGAGCAGCCTCTCGGATCGGATGCGGATCGGTCGGTCGCTCCCGATCGCCGAGGCCACCTCGCGATGGCGATTCGCCGCCTCCTCGAGCGCGCCCCAGTCCGGCTCTCGCGGATCCTCCGCGAGCGAGAAGGCCACGCGCGACCGCTCGAGATCGCTCCGCGTGCTCGCGCCGAGCTCGTCGAGCCGTCCGCCCTGCGCTTCGACCTCTTCGCGCGAGAGCGTCCGCACGTCAGGCGGAAGCGGATACGCATCGAGCACCAGAAGGCGCCCTGTCCGGAGCGACTCCTCCAGCGCGAGGAAGCGGGCCATCCCGAGAAGAAGAGCGAATCCGACGTCGGGACGACGCGAGCCCGCGAGATCCACGAGCTCGCGCTCGAGACGGCCCGCGTACGACGCGAGGGAGCGCCGCTCGCGCGCGTCGAGATCGGGCTCGGACGCCGCGGGAGGGACGAGCGCGCCCGTGCGCAGCAGTGACGCCGCATCGAGGACGCGGAACGCCTCGATCTCGCTCGCGAGATCCGCGGCGCGTGCCGCGACACCGTAATCGACGTCCACGTGCCATCCCACGTGCCATCCCACGTGCGATCCGGACGCAATCGGAGTCTCCGCGAGGCGCCGGATCGCTCGCGTCGCCGCTTCGATGCGCTCTTCCGCGTACGCATTCCCGTAGCGTGCGCGCACGGCGGCACGAAGACGGGCGAGCGGAGGATCGGCGACGCTCTTCTCGCGATCGGCGAAGTAGCCCGCCGCGCGGACGTCGACCTCCGGAGACCCCGAGCTCCATCGCTCCACGAGCTCGCGATCCGCGACGATCGAGTCGATCGCCTCTCGCTCGGCGGTCTCGGTGAGATAGCGCTCGTTGAATCCGGCGCGGAGGAGCTCGAAGGTCTCCGCCGAGACCGCGATCCGGCGGCTCTCGATCGTCCGGTTCTCGAGCCCCGTATAGACGCGCTCGAAGTGATCGGAGTCCTCGCGATCGAGGAACAGGAGCCCGGGCCGGTGATAGCCGAAGTGATACGTCTGATCGCCGAGGCGCAGCGCGACGTGGCCGCCGCTCGCCGTGTCCTCGTTCGCGTCGACGTAGAGGAAATCGACGTGCCGGGCTTCGGAGGCGTCCGCGACGTCGGCGATCGCCGCGCCCATCGCCGCGAGCGCGTCCGCGACGTCGGCGATCGCCGCGCCCATCGCCGCGAGCGCGACCGCGACCGCACAGACGAGCCGCGCGAGCCTCCGACGCTCAGGAGCGAACGTCCGCGTACCCCTCCTCGATCAGCTTCGCGCCGGAGCCCGAGTCACCGCCGAGAGACGACTGGAACGCCGACACGTCGTCCGGCGCCACCCCCGCGCTTCGCAGCCCCTGTCCGATGCCGAGGTACGTCGCGCGATCCGCTTCCCAGTTCGTCACGCCGTGCCGCTCCGCGATCCTCGCGAGGCCCTTCTGGAACTCGGCACCGTCTCCAGGATCGCCCTTCGACCGCGCCCAGCTCGCGGTGTAGTCGCCGACGTCTTGCCGGTACGCCTGCTCGTTCTTGCTCTTGCCGTCGGGCGAGCTCGAGCTCAGCGATCTCGAGCTCGCCGCGCTGCTGTCCGAGCTGCTCTCGGAGCTTTTCGAGAACGAGCACGCCGAAGCAAAGAGGGCGAGAACGGCCAGCGTCGCCATCGCCCGGTTCCCACGTACACGCATGCGGATCGCCTCCAGGTTCCGGATGCGCCGCCGCAGCGCATCTCGGCGTCCTGCTACTACGACCCCCGCCGCGAAGCCACCTCGCCGTCGGCCCCGTCTGACCGCCTTGACCTTCCTTCGAAACGGCCGATAACCTTCAGAGCTCACCCCCCCACGAATCGGAGAGAGCAGCATGGCGAGCGCGACGTACCGAACTTTCGAACCCCTGCTCCAGTCCGAGGAAGCCCGCGACATCGTGGCGCTCTGCGAGCGCTTCGGGAGCTACGGGCTGTACTCCGAGGAAGGTCTGAACGAGGGCATCGGCGAGGGTTTGCCGCAGCGATTCGATGCGGCGTTCAACTTCATTCGCACCGGCGGCCGCTTCGGTCGTCGCGAGGACCTGCATTCCCTCGCCGCGCGGACGAACTACTTCCGCGAGACCTACGCGTACGGAGAGGACGTGCGGGCGCCCGGCATCGAGCCCTTCCTCCACTACGAGGGATTCGTCGACGCCGCGCGTGAGATCCACGGCCGCCCGGTGGTCGAGCCCGCCATCGTGTACGCGAACCTCCTGCTCCCCGGACAGGAGCTCGCGGTGCACACGGACGTGCCGGAGTTCCGCGGCATCAGCCGCAAGCTCCATCCGCAGTGGCTGTGCGTCGTGATGCACCACTCGGGACTCTTCGATCGCTGGCGGATGCCGATCGCGACCGCGGTCTCGTGGTACCAGGACAGCCGCGGCGGCGCGTTCGCCTTCTATCCCGACGGCGCCGAAGGCGAGCCCGTCGCACACGCCGTGCGCTACAACACGGCGGTCATCCTCGACACGGACACCGTCTTCCACGGCGTCGATCGCGTGCATTCCCCGGACGACGTCGCGCCGCCCTTCCGACCGGGCATGCGCGTGCACTCCGAGGGCGCCGGTACCGGCCGCTGGCAGGTGCGCGACGGTGACAGCGTGATCGGCCGCTACGGCTGGGACGAGATGCGCTTCTCGATCTCCTGGAAAGCCTACTGCTTCCGGGACGAAGAGGAGCGGCGGAGCTGGCGCGAGAAGTGCGACGACCTGAGCCTCGATTTCGTGCTCGACGCGCTCGAGAAGGATCTGCGCAACCGCGGTCGTATCACCGGCGAGCGGCCGGCGAGCCGCGAGCTCGCGGAGCTCCTCGTCGAAACCTACGTCCACTTCCCGCCGGCCCGTCCAGCGGCCGAGGCGATGTCTGCTTCATGAAGAACGGCTCTCCGCGCCTCGATCTCCTGATCCGGAACGCCCGCATCGTCGACGGGACGGGAGCGCCCTCCTTCACCGGCAGTGTCGGCGTCCGCGGCGACCGCATCGTCGCGATCGAGCCGTCGGACGTCGAAGCCGAGGCGACGGCCACGCTCGACGTCGACGGTCGCGTGCTCTCGCCGGGGTTCATCGACGTGCACAGCCACGACGACTTCGCGGTCGTGTTCGAGCCGGAGATGGGGTTCAAGGTCGAGCAGGGCGTGACGAGCGAGATCGTCGGCAACTGCGGCATCGGCGCGGCTCCGCACGAGTGCGCGCGCGGCTTCTCGAACGCGATCTTTCCCGGACACCAGCTTCCGCCGTGGAACGGCTTCGCCGGCTACCTCGACTACCTCGACTACCTCGACGAGAACCCGCCGAGCTTGAACGTTGGAACCCTTGCGGGTCACGGTGTGCTCCGGCAGGCGGCGATGGAGAACCCGCGCGGGGCGCCGAGCGCGGGAGAGCTCTCTCGTCTGCGGGACAGCCTGCGCTGTGCGCTCGAGGAAGGGGCCGTCGGCTACTCGAGCGGCCTGATCTACGACCCGAGCCGGTGGGCGACCACCGAGGAGCTCGTGGCGCTCGCACGGGAGATGAGCCGCACGGGCGGGCTCTACGCGACGCACATGCGCGACGAGAGCCGGCTCCTGCTCGACTCCGTGGCGGAGGCGATCCGCGTCGGCTCCGAGGGCGGCGTACCGGTGCAGATCTCACATCACAAGGCGTCCGGCCGCGCGAGCTGGGGCCTCGTCCACGACTCGCTACGTCTGATCGAAGAAGCTCGCGCGCAGGGTGGCGACGTCACCGCGGACCAGTATCCGTATACGGCGGGGAGTACGATCCTCTCGGCGGTGCTCGGCTGGCTCACCGGCGAATCCGACGAGGGGCTGCGGATGGAGCCGTGCGACGTCGTGATCGCGTCGAATCCGGACGATCCGTCGCTCGAGGGCCTCTCGATCGCCGACATCGCGCGCCAGTGGGAGATCGCTCCCGCGGACGTGGCGCGGCGCATCGTCGAGCAGGGGCAGCTGCGCGTCTGGGTGGTGCTCCACACGATGTGCGAGGACGACGTGCAGACCGTGCTGCGCCACCCGACGACGATGATCGGCTCGGACGGAATCCAGACGCCGGCGGGGAAGCCGCACCCGCGGCTCTACGGGACGTTTCCGCGCGTCCTCGGCCGCTACGCTCGCGACCTCGCGATCCTCTCTCTCGAGGAAGCGGTGCGGCGGATGACGAGCTTTCCGGCCGAGAAGTTCGGACTGCGGGACCGCGGTACGATCCGCGTCGGTGCGCATGCAGACCTCGTCGTCTTCGATCCGGAGACGATCGCGGACACCGCGACCTGGACCGATCCGCGACGCGCACCCGAAGGCATCCGCCACGTGTTCGTGAACGAAACGTCCGTCGTCCGCGACGGCGCCCACACCGGCGCCCGCCCCGGCCGCTCCCTAAGGGGTCCGGTTCGATAGGTCGCATCTGCACCCAGGCTCACCGACCGGCGTAGCGTCTTGCGCTGCAAGCTCGGAGCCTGGGTGCAGATAGGCGCTAACGAACCGGACCCCCTCGGAAGTGCAATGCGCGGGGGCGGGTCAGGTGGAGGAAGCCGTGGCGTGAGAGGGTCGCGCCGAGGCCGCTCTCACGCGCACCGCTCCACGGCAGCGCCGGATCGACGTAGTCGCATCGGTTCTGGAAGACGGTGCCGACCTCGAGGTCGCGCGCCATGCGCTCGGCTCGCTCCTCGTCCCGCGTCCACACGGACGCCGTCAATCCAAAGCGCGTGTCGCGCATCAGGCCGAGAGCCTGCTCGTCGTCCTCGACCATCCGGACGGGGACGATCGGCGCGAAGCTCTCCTCCTGCATCAGCGACGAATCGTTCGGGACGTCGACGACGAGCGTCGGCGCGAAGAAGCCGCCACCGACGACGGGCGCGCGGCCGCCGCCGAAGAGCACGCTCGCGCCGCGGCGCTTCGCCTCCTCGATACGCGCCTCGAGCGGCCCGATCGCGTCGCGGATCGCGAGCGGTCCGAGCGTCGTCGACTCCTCGAGCGGATCTCCCATCCGGTAGCCGCCGAGCGCTTCGAGGGCGCGGTCGACGAACTCGTCGTACACGGAGCGATGCACGTACACGCGCTCGACCGCGCAGCACGACTGGCCCGCATTGTAGCAAGCACCGTCGACGACGTTCTCGACCGCGAAGGCGAGATCGGCGTCCGCCGCGACGTACGCCGCGTCCTTGCCGCCGAGCTCGAGACCGCACGGCACCATGCGCTCCGCCGCGCGACGGTACACCGCGCGGCCGGTCGCGACGGAGCCGGTGAAGGAAACGTGCGCGATCCGCGGATCGTCGATCAGCCGGGAAGCACCGGCACGCGAAACGACGACGTGCACGAGCACGTCGGGCACGTCGAGCGTGCCGAAAGCGCGCGCGAACACCTCGCCCGTGAGCGGCGTCCGCTCGCTGTGCTTCAGGACGACCGTGTTGCCCGCGAGGAGTGCCGGCACGACGACGTTGACGGGCACGAGGAGCGGATAGTTCCAGGCTGCGATGTCGAGGACGACCCCGCGCGGCACGTGCTCGATGCGCCGGTGCAGATCCCCCGCCGGCGGAACGAGCTCCGTCGCGAGAGCGTCCTCCACCGCGCCGATGGCCCAGCGAGCGCGGTCGAGCATCGTCTCGATCTCGCGCCGTGCCTGCGTGACCGGCTTCCCCATCTGCGACGAGATCTCGCGCGCGATGCGCTCGCCGTCGCGGCGGAACCATTCTAGACCCTTCGCAACGAGACGACAGCGGTCCTCGAGCGGAACGTCTCGCCATCGCCCGAACGCGGCCGAGGCCGCCGCGATCTTTCGCTGCACGGCCTCCGGCCCGTCGAGCGGGAGCGATGCGACGACGGCGCCGTCGTACGGGCTTCGGACCTCCAACACCGCGGCCATGCTGCCTCCCTCCCCGTCTCTCGAACCTCTCAGAGCGGCGTGACGTAGGCGCTCGTGATCCCTCCGTCGACGAGGAAGCTCGCGCCGGTGACGTAGGAGGACTCGTCGGAGGCGAGATAGAGCGCCGCTTGCGCCATCTCGCGCGCCTCGCCGAAGCGGCCCATCGGCACGTGCACGAGGCGGCGCTGCTTCTTCTCCTCGGTGTCGAGGAACTTCATCAGCATCTCGGTGCGGAGCGGGCCCGGACAGAGCGCGTTCACGCGGATGCTCTCGCGCGCGTGCACGACGGCGAGCTCGCGCGTCAGCGCGAGGACGCCGCCCTTGCTCGCCGTGTACGCGAGCTGCGGCGTCGCGGCGCCGAGGACCGCGACGAAGGAAGCGGTGTTGAGGATGACGCCGCCACCCGCGCGCCGCAGAGCCGGAATCCCGTACTTGCAACCGAAAAATACGCCCTTCAGATTGATCGCCATCGTGCGGTCCCAGACCTCTTCTTCGGTCTTGACGGCGTCGTCGTCCGCGGAGTCCATGATCCCGGCGTTGTTGAAGAGGACGTCGAGCTTGCCGAAGGCGCTCTCGGCGGCGGCGACCATGCTCTCGCAATCGGCGGCGCGCGACACGTCCGCGGGGGCAAAGCGCGCCGTGCCGCCGGCGCTCTCGATCTCGCCGACGACGGCCCTGCCGTTCTTCTCGTCGCGGTCGACGACGAGCACGCGAGCGCCTTCCTTCGCGAAGAGGAGCGCCGTCTCCCGGCCGATCCCGCTCGCGCCGCCCGTGATCAAGGCCACCTTGCCGTCGAGTCGCATTCCCACCTTCCTCTCGATTTCCTTCACTCGCTTTCGCCGGCGGCCGATGCCGCGACGAGCGCGTCGAAGAGCCGCTGCTGGACGGGATCCTTCGCTGCCGTCAGCTCCGGATGCCACTGCACGCCGAAGAGCCACGGATGCGTCCGGCTCTCGAGCGCCTCGATGACGCCGTCCGGCGCCTGCGCCACGATCGCGAGCCCGCTTCCCGGGCGGTCGACGGCCTGATGATGCCACGAGGCCGACTCGAACTCCGTCTCGCCGAGAAGACCCGCCAGGCGGGACTCGGGATCGACGCGCACGCGGTGCGAGGTCGGCTCGCGCGGCGGCAGACGGTGCGCCGTCGCGTCGCCGAACGTGTCCGGGACGTGCGTGTGCAGCGTGCCGCCGAGGGCGACGTTCACGATCTGCGCACCGCGGCAGATCGCGAGCGTCGGACGGCGGTTCTCGATCAGGAGACGCGCGAGGGACAGCTCCGCGCCGTCGCGCTCCGCGTCGACCATGTAGACCGTCTCGTGCGGCGAGCCGCCGTAGCGCGCGGGATCGAGGTCGCCTCCGCCCGCGAGGACGAAGCCGTCGACGGCGTCGAGCCAGGCGCCGACGTCGTCCACGGACGGCGGCAGAAGAAACGCCGTTCCTCCGGCGCGCCGGATCGCATCGACGTACTCCGCCGGAAGCGAGAACGAGTTGCCGCGGTCCCGTCCGTACGTGGTGATTCCGATCCTCGGCCGCATGCCGCGGTCACTGTAACAGGCTCGGCGACGGGACGCGCCGCGTTCGGTATGGCGTCCGGGACCGAGGCGCAACGCGCATCGGGATCGGGACGGCAACGGCATGCCGAACGCCATCGAGGGAAAGCGGGTCGCCGTCGTCGGAGCGGCGCTGGGAGGTGCGGGCGCGGCTCTGGTCCTCGCGCTCGCGCCGGCGCGCAGGTGACGTTGATCGAGCGCGTCGCCGAGCCGGCGGCGGTGGGTGCGGCGGCGGAGCCGAGGATCGAGCGGCGTTTCGGCACCGAGCTCGCTTTGGCGGCGCGCGACGGACGCGTGACGCTCGCCGGGGGCGAGGGGCGGCGCCCCTCGCGTTCAATCAAATCCGCTCGAAGTAGCGCTTCCGCTCCCAGTCCGTCACCGCGACGTCGTACGCGGCCTGCTCCGTCCGGAAGAAGTGCGTGTAGTGCTCGACGACGTCCGCACCGAACGCGCTCTTCGCGAACTCGCTCGCCGCGAAGAGGTCCGTCGCATCGCGCAGCGACTTCGGGACCTCGGGCAAACCCTCGGCGACGTACACGTCGCCCTCGAAGACCGGCGGCGGCTCGATCTTCTTCGCGATGCCGTCGAGTCCGGAGGCGAGCGCCGCGGCGTACGCGAGATACGGATTGCAATCCGCACCCGGCAGGCGGCACTCGATGCGGAGGCTCGGCCCGCTCCCGACGACGCGGAAGCCCGCCGTGCGATTGTCGCGACACCACGCGACGCGCGTCGGGGCCCACGAAGCTGCCTGGTAGCGCTTGTACGAGTTCACCGTCGGCGCGTAGAACACCATCGTCTCCGCCGCGTGCGCCATCCACCCGCCGAGGAACCAGCGGAAGACGTCCGAGCACTTCACCCCGCCGAGATCGTTCGTCCCGGGGAAGGCGCTCTTCCCGTCCTTCCACAGGCTCAGGTGGACGTGACAGCTCGAGCCCGCGCGCTCCTGTGCGAGCTTCGCCATGAACGTGACGCTCATGCCGAGGCCGTCGGCGATCTCCTTCAGGCACTGCTTGTAGATCGTGTGGCGGTCGGCCATCTCGAGGACCGGCGCGTGCCGGATGTTGAGCTCGTGCTGGCCGAGCCCCCACTCACCCTTCGAGTTCTCGACCGGCACTCCCGAGCGCGCGAGATGACGTCGCGCGGCCGCGTTCAGCTTCTCGACGCGGGTGCCCTGCAGCAGGTGGTAGTCCTCGAGGTACCAGCCGGACGGATCGAGGCTGGCGTTCGCGTAGCCGCCGCGCGCGGCGTCCCGATAGCTCGTCTCGAAGATGTAGTACTCGAGCTCGGAAGCGGCCTCCGTCTGGAAGCCGGCTTTCGCGGCCGCGTCGATCTGCGCGCGCAGGAGCGAGCGCGGCGCTTCCGGAACGAGCGCGTGCGTCGCGTCGCTCTTCACGTCGCAGAGGACGATCGCGCTCCGATCGAGCCAGTCCGCGCGCCGCAACGTCGCGAGGTCGGGGACGAGGTGGAAGTCGCCGTAGCCCTTCTGCCAGTTGGCGAAGCGGTAGCCCGGCACCGGCTCCATCTCCATGTCGACGGTGAGCAGGTAATCGCAGCCGTGCGTGCCGTCGTGCAGGGCCGAGTCGAGGAAGAAGCTCGCGTCGAACCGCTTCCCCATGAGCCGTCCGTAGACGTCGGAGAACCCGACGATCACCGTGTCGATCTCGCCGGCTTCGACCAGCCCGCCGAGCTGCTCCGGCGAAAGACTCCCCTCGTTCCGCGACATCGTTCGACCCCTCGTCCGCCGCTTCGCGCGGCAGGCCGCCTCTACCACAGGCGCCGTCGTTGCGCGCGCCGCGAAGGCGCAGTACGCGGAGTCAGGCTCGGCGACGAGAAGGAGAACGCCATGGGCGAGGTCAAGGTCGAAGAAGAGGTCGAAGCCGGAGCGGACACCATCTGGAGTATCGTCCGCGACTTCGGCGGGCTGAAGAAGTGGAGCGCCGGTCTCGAGAGCTGCGAGGTCGAGGGCAGCGGCATCGGCGCGGTCCGGACGATCAAGATGGGACCCATCGAGATCAAGGAGCGCCTCGAGAAGCTCGACGAAGCGAAGCGGAGCTTCTCGTATGCGATCGTCGGCGGCCCCGTCCCCGTCGAGAACTACCTCTCGACGATGACGATCTCCGAGGCGGGTCCGAAGCGCGCGCGCATCACCTGGAGCGCCACGTTCACGGCGAAGGGCGCGCCCGAGGCGGACTGCGTCAAGCTCTTCGAGGGAGTCTACAAGGGAGGGATCGCGGGCCTGCGGAAGGCCGTCGCCTCCTGAGCCCGCGGCTCGACTACGATCGCGTCGCGTCGGACTACGGCAAGAGCCGCGCCCTGCCGCTCGACGCGATCGCCTCGTGGCACGACGCGATCGCGCGACATCTCTCTCTGCGACCCGGCCTGCGCGTCGCCGACGTCGGGTCGGGCGCGGGGACGTTCGCGAACGCGTTCGCCGACTGGTTCGGCGCGCGCGTCGTCGCGCTCGAACCGTCGGCCGGCATGCGTCGCGAGGCCGTGCGGAAGGGGCTCCTCCCGGGGATCGTGCAGGTCGGCGCCGCGGGAGAGGCTCTTCCGCTCGCG
This sequence comes from Deltaproteobacteria bacterium, assembly GCA_016874795.1. Taxonomy (GTDB): domain Bacteria; phylum Desulfobacterota; class Binatia; order UBA12015; family UBA12015; genus VGTG01. The sequence goes on from VGTG01000120.1 coordinate 17,510, forward strand.
AGCGGCTCGTGCGACGCGGCGTGGCTCTCGACCGTGATCCATCATCTGCGCGACCGCGAAGCGTGCGCGCGCGAGCTC
>VGTG01000121.1 GCA_016874795.1 Deltaproteobacteria bacterium
TGCTCAGGTTCGGCACCAGCTCCTGGAGCTGATCGAGGCGTGTCGTTCCGGTGACCCGCAGCAGCTCCTCCGAGATCATCGAGACCGACAGCGGCGTGTCCTCGAGGAGCTCCGCTCGCTTGCGCGCGTACACCACGATCTGATCGACGTCCTGGCCGACCTTGCGGCCGGTGCGCCTCGCCTCGTCGGCCTGGGCCTCGGCGGAATCGACCTCCGATGCGACGCCCGGGCCCGCGTCCGGGCCCTCCATCTCTTCGAGGAACCTGGACGGCGCCTCGATTCCCTCCGGCGGATCTCCCGACGCCTGGGCCATGGCGACCCTCTCGGCATGCACGAAGAACGTCAAGAAAGCAAAAGCGGCGAGAGTGCGGTGGGAGGGCCGGGCCATGAGGTGCCCGGCGAGTACACCGATTCCACGCTCGTGGGCAAGCGCGACCGCTCGAAAGGTACCCGCTCAGGACAAGAGGCTTCTCCCGATCACCTTCAGCTCGAGGATCGGCTTCACGCCCTCGAAGATCGGCAGCACGAGCGCATCGATCGCGTAGCGGCAGACCGGGAATTCCTCCGCGAAGCCCCAGCCCCCGTGCAGGAGCTGCGCTTCCTGCGTGGTCCGCACCGCGACGTCGCACGCGAAGAGCTTCGCCATCGCCGGCTCGAGCGCCCTCCCCTCGTCGACGTCGAAGATCCGCGCCGCGTGGTAGGTGAGCTGCCTCGCCGCCGCGAGCTCGACCGCCATCCGCCCGAGCTTGTAGCGCGTGAGCCCGTAGTCGCCGATCGGGCGGCCGAACTGGGAGCGCTCGCTCGCGTAGATCGCGGCCGCCTCGAGCGCCGCCTGCGACAGACCGGTCGCTCGGCCGCCGGTCTGCAGGCGTCCCGCCGCGAAGCCGTTCATCTGCAGGTAGAAGCCGCGCCCTTCCTCGCCGACGCGGTTCTCCTCGGGGACGAAGTAGCGCTCGATCCCCATCGTGTACGAGTGCATGCCGCGGTAGCCGGGCGTCCGGTCCGCCTTGCCCTCGATCGTTCCGCCGCCCGGCTGCTTCATCAGGAACGAATGCCCGGGGAACGGGTCCTTCGGCACGATGAAGAGCGAGAGCCCGCGTCCGCCCTTCTTCGGATCGGGATCCGTGCGCGCGAGCATCGCGATCACGTTCGCGCGGCCCGCGAACGTGCACCACGCCTTCGCGCCGGAGAGGAAGTAGCCACTCTTCCCGTCCTGCTCGCCCTTCTCCGCACGCACCTTCACCGACGCGACGTCCGAGCCGGTGTCGGGCTCGGTGACGGAGATCGCGACCATGATCTCGCCCGCGGCGATCTTCGGCAGCCATTCCTGCTTCTGGTCGTCCGTCCCGCCCGCGAGGAGCGCCTTCGTCAGGATCTCGGGCCGCGTGATCAGACTGCCCGCGCCCGCGAGCGAGGCGGCCGAGAGCTCCTCGGTCGTCAGGATCATCGCGAGGTTGCCCATCCCCTGCCCGCCGTACGCCTCGGGGACCGCGAGCCCGAAGAAGCCGAGCTCGCCCATCTTCGAGATGACCGCGTCGGAGACGAGATCGTCCTTCAGGTGGAGCTCCTGCGCATGCGGCGCGACCTCGGTCTGCGCGAAGCTCCGCACGGCCTCGCGGGTCATGCGGTGCTCCTCCGCCTCGAGCCAGGAATCCGGCGTGCCGCGACCCTCGACCACGCGACGGCCGAGCTCGACGATCCGCGCGTCCTCGAGACCGGCACGGAGGAAGTCCCGAAGCTCCGCGGAGTCGAGCGTCTCGGCGAGGAGGCCGTCCGGCACGCCGAGCGCATGCTCGGCGGCGAGCGAGCGCGCGCGCGAGGCGACCATCGCGGTGAAGATCGCCGCCGACTCCCCCGCGAAGAGATCATTCGATCCCGCCGCCTTCGCGTACTCGAGAAGAGCGTCGACCGCGGCCGCTTCCGTCGCGAGGTACGCGAGGCGCTCCGTCTCGGGCTGATGCTCGTCGATCGCAGCACCCTTGTCGGTCTTCTTCCGCCCTGCCTCGAGAGCCGCGTCGACGGCGCGGCGCAGCCGGTCGCGTACCGCGGAGGCCGCGCTCAGGGATTCGCTGGAAGATGGCATGCACTTCTCCTCTGCGTGGTTGGAGCTCGCCGCGGACCGATCGCGGTGGTTCTACGCTTCGGCGCGCTGCGCAACGACGTCGACCATGTCGCTCACGATGGCGATGACGTCGTAGTCCTTCGGGGTGTAGATGCGGGCGACGCCGCGCTCGCGGAGACGCTCGGCGTCCTGCTCGGGAACGATCCCCCCGAGGACGAGCGGGATCTCGCCGCAGCCGCGCTCGCGGAGCCCGTCGATCACCTCCGGCACGAGCGTCAGGTGCGAGCCGGACAGGATGCTCAATCCGACGAGATCGACGGACTCGTCGCACGCCGTCGCGACGATCTCCGCCGGCGTCAAGCGAATGCCGCCGTAGATCACCTCGAAGCCCGCGTCGTAGCAGGCGACGGCGATCTGCTCGGCGCCGTTCGAGTGTCCGTCGAGCCCGGGCTTGCCGATCAGGACCTTCGGCGGATGACCGATCTCGCCGGTGACGTCTCGCACGCGCTCGCGGAGCGCCTGGAGACGCGGCTCGGCCTCGCCGCCGCGCGCCGCCGAAGCGCCGATGCCGGTCGGCGCGCGATAGCTGCCGAAGATCTCGCGCAGGATTCCCGCCCACTCTCCGGTCGTCACGCCGGCGTGCGCGGCGCGGATCGAAGCGGGCATCAGGTTCGTCCCGTTCCGCGCGGCGTCGCGCAGGCCGGCGAGCGCGGCCTCGACCTCCCTCGCGTTGCGATTCGCGCGAAACGCGTGCAGCGACTCGATCTGCTGGCGCTCCGCCGCCTCGTCGACCTGGAGGATCGAAGCGGCGCCGTTCTGCGCGAGAGGCGAGTCCGCCGTCTCGCGGAAGCGATTCAGCCCGACGACGACCTGCTCACCCGATTCGATCCGCCGCAGGCGCTCGAACTGCGAGCGCACGAGGCGCTGCTTCACCCAGCCCGACTCGATCGCCGGCACGATGCCGCCGCGCGAGAGGATCTCCTCGAGCTCGGCGCGCGCCTCTTCCTTGATCGAGCCGACCTTCGCCGCGATCACGGGGCTTCCGTCGAAGAGGTCCGGGTACTCGAGCAGGTCCGACTCGTAGGCGAGGATCTGCTGGATGCGGAGGCTCCACTGCTGGTCCCATGGGCGCGGCAGGCCGAGCGCCTCGTTCCACGCGGGAAGCTGCAGCGCGCGGCAGCGCGCGTTCTTCGAGAGCGTGACGCCGAGCGCCTCGAGGACGATCCGTGGGACGTTGTTCTCCGGCTGTGCCTCCGTGAGCCCGAGCGAGTTCACCTGCACGCCGTAGCGGAAGCGGCGCATCTTCTCGTCGGCGACGCCGTAGCGCTCTTCCGTCAGCTCGTTCCAGAGCTCGCCGAACGCGCGGAGCTTGCACACCTCCTCGATGAAGCGCATGCCCGCGTTGACGAAGAAGCTGATGCGGCCGACGGTCCGTCCGAGCTCCGTCGCGTCGACCGTGCCCGTGTCCCGCACCGTGTCGAGGATCGCGAGCGCCGCCGCGAGCGCGTACGCAACCTCCTGCACCGGCGTCGCCCCGGCTTCCTGCAGGTGGTAGCTGCAGACGTTCGTCGGGTTCCACTTCGGGACTTCCTTGACGGTGTAGGTGATGACATCGGACGTGAGCCGCAGGCTCGGCCCCGGCGGGAAGATGTACGTCCCGCGCGACAGGTACTCCTTGATGATGTCGTTCTGCGTCGTCCCCTCGAGCAGCTTCGGGTCGACGCCCTGCCGCTCGGCCGTGGCGATGTAGAGCGCGAGCAGCCACGCGGCCGTCGCGTTGATCGTCATGGAGGTGTTCATCTCTCCGAGCGGGATGTCCGCGAAGAGAGTCTCCATGTCGCCGATGTGGCCGATCGGGACGCCGACCTTGCCAACCTCGCCGACGACGAGCGGATCGTCGCTGTCGTACCCGGTCTGCGTCGGGAGATCGAAGGCGACCGAGAGGCCCGTCTGTCCCTTCGACAGGTTCAGCCGGTAGAGCTCGTTGCTCGCGCGGGCGCTGCTGTGCCCGGAATAGGTGCGCATGACCCACGGACGATCGCGTTCCATCGACGAAAACCGTAGCAGCCACGCCGCGGATTCGGGAGACCGGAACCGTGCCCGGATACGGTCCACGAGTTGACCACCGCGGCGGGCGATTCTAAGAGAGCCCGATCGTTCCTCTCCCGGGTGAAGCGCGCGCAGCGCGTCCCCCGACGCGAGAGGAAAATCAGTTTCGCCGAATGTTCGTTCGCGGCCTAGGCCACGCCCCGGGCACGGAGACGGAGACCGAAGACACATGGGCAACAAGATCGAGAGCGTCGGCGTGCTCGGCGCGGGACAGATGGGGCTCGGCATCGCGCAGGTGACCGCGCAGGCCGGCGTGAAGACCGTCCTCGTGAAGGCGACGCCCGGCGACACCGGCAAGCTTCGCGAGAAGATCGACGGCGCCTACGGGCGGGACGTCGAGAAGGGCCGCATGAAGGCCGAGGACAAGGACGCCGCGATGGGCCGTCTCTCGGTCACGACGAGCTTCGACGAGCTCGGCGCCTGCGACCTGGTCATCGAGTCGATCGTCGAGGACCTCGGGACGAAGATCGAAGCCTTCGGCCGGCTCGAGAGCCTCTGCGGCCCGAAGACGATCTTCGGCAGCAACACCTCGACCCTCGGCATCACGCAGATGGCCGTCCGGACGAAGCGCCCGGACCGCTTCCTCGGCGTGCATTTCTTCAATCCCGCGCCGGCGATGAAGCTCGTCGAGATCGCGGCGACGCTCCTCACGGATCCGGCCGTCGTCGAGTCCGTCCGCGAGCTGGTCGGCCGGATCGGCAAGACGCCGGTCCTCGTCCGCGACTCGACCGGGTTCGTCGTGAACCGCCTCCTCGTCCCGTACATGCTCGACGCGATGCAGGAGTGGTCACGCGGGACGGCCTCGATCTCCGACATCGACGCCGCGATGTGCAACGGCGCGAACCATCCGATGGGCCCGTTCGCCCTGGCGGACTTCATCGGCCTCGACGTGGTCTACGAGATGGCCTCGAACCTCTACGAGGAGTACCGCGAGCCTCGCTTCGCACCGCCGCCGGTCCTCCGCCGCCTCTTCCTCGCGGGTCAGCTCGGCCGGAAGTCGAAGCGCGGGTTCTACGACTACTCGACCAAGCCGCCTGCGGTGAATGCCGCCTTGGGCTCTGCCCTGACGAGTTCTTGACGGGGTGTCGTAGTCCGGTCGCACTCGTGACCTCGCGAACCCTCATTCTCTCGGCGTCTCGGCTGGCACGGAATCCGCAAACTCCGGTCTCCTCGGGGAATCCGGTCGAGATGTCGTCCAGCGGCGATTGGCGTGTGATCACGCCGCACCTTCTCGAGGAGCTGCCCGAGGGACCGGGCGTCTTCGAGATCGGGAACCTCGTCCGGACGGTCTTGTTCGTCGGCGCGGCCGAGCTCGGTCTCCGGTCGGGCGTCCGCGCGGCGCTGACGAGCCCCGCTCTCCTGGTGCGAGCCCACTGCATCCGGTTCGAGGTCGCCGAGGATCCGGGACGCCTCGCGAGCGAGCGCCTCGACGACTACCGGCGGTCGCACCACGGCATGCCGCCCCTCGCGCACCGGACGGACCCGGTCGCACGCCTCGTCGGCCCGAGCCGGGCTTCGCGCACCCCCCGAATCGCTCCTCGGCGTCCCGACGAAGCTCCGGCGACGAGCTTCCTCCGCGCCTCTCCCGCCGCTTGACAGCTGGCTCCGCGCGCGAAGCGCGCGGCCGAGCGAGAGCGAGCGGGGAGAGGAGGCGCAGCTCAGGCTTTGCCGCGTGCAGGAGAGGGGCAGCGCCCCTCTCTTTGACGAGACCTAGCGGCACGCAGCCGCTATGTTCGTGCGGGGTGGAGAAGGTCCTGATCACGGGTGTGGCCGGCGGCCAGGGGCGTCTCGTCGCTCGCCTCGCCGCCGAGCGGTACGAGGTCGTCGGAGTCGACCGGGACCAGCTCGTCTCGTTCGGGGACGAGGCACCGTTTCGCGTCTACGTCGTCGATCTGATGCGGCGGAAGTTCGAGGACGTGATCCGTCACGAGCGCCCCGACGCGGTCGTCCACCTCGCCTTCGTGCGCCACTTCCGGACGGGCGTCGAGACGCGCCACAAGATCAACGTCGCCGGGACGAAGCTTCTCCTCGACTACTGCGCCGAGTACGGCGTGCGGCAGCTCGTCGTCCTTTCGAGCGCGTACGCGTACGGCGCGCTCCCCGAGAACCCGAGCTACATGTCCGAGGACTATCCGCTGAACGTGAGCCGCACCTACCCCGAGGTCCGCGACCTCGCCGAGGTCGATACGCTCTGCTCGTCCTTCCTGTGGCAGCACCCGGAGGTCCGCACGGCGATCTTGCGGCCGGTCAATACGCTCGGCGACTCCGTGCACAGCGCGATCGGGCGCTACCTCAAGAGGCGCTGGATCCCGACGATCCTCGGGTTCGATCCGATGATGCAGTTCATCCATGAGGAGGATCTCGCGCGTGCGATCCTCGTCGCGATCGAGCGCAAGCTGCGCGGGATCTTCAACGTCGCCGGACCGGGAGCCGTGCCGCTGCACGTCGCGATCGAGGAGACCGGCGGCGTCGCTTTGAACGTGCCGGAGCAGGCGCTGCGGCCACTCGCGCGCCGGCTCTTCGGGCTCGGCCTCTATCCGTTCCCGCCGGGCGCAATTGATTTCATCAAGTATCCATGCACCGTGAGCGACAGCCGCTTCGTCGCGGCGACGGGGTTCAAGCCGAAATGGAGCCTGCTCGACATCTTCGCGCAGTTGAAGGCGGAGCGGCATCGCGACGCCGCCTGAGGCGTGTTGCGATTCCCACCCCCGCCGCACGACGCGTGAACCGCAGCGAAGGCGCCTTCGACGATGCGCTGGGTTGGCTCCTGTCCGCGGCACGCCTCGTAGCGCCGCGCCAGATCGGCGCGCTCGAGGACGAGATCGAGGCGAAGCTCGCTCGCCTGCCGACGCCGCTGAACGAGTTCGGCTACGACCCGTGGGGCTTCAGCCCGCACGCGTTCCGCCGGCCGCTGCTGATGCTGGCGCTTCTCTACCGCTACTACTTCCGCGTCGAGATGCGCGGGACGGAGCACTTCCCGGAGGGACGCTTTCTCCTGATCGCGAATCACGCGGGACAGCTCCCGCTCGACGGCGCGATGCTGATCACGGGCTGCGTGCTCGAGCCCGACCCGCCGCGTCTCCTCCGCGGCATGGCGGAGTACTGGATGCCGACGCTGCCCTTCGTCGGGACGACGGGCGTGCGGATCGGCTCCGTCGTCGGCACGCCGAAGAACTGCGAGGACCTCCTGCGGCGCGACGAGGCGGTCATCGCCTTTCCCGAGGGTGTCCGCGGCCTCAACAAGACGTTCGCGAAGCGCTACCAGCTCCAGCGCTTCGGGCTCGGCTTCCTGCGGCTTGCGCTCGCGACGGACACGCCGATCCTCCCGACCGTGATCATCGGCTCGGAGGAGCAGGCGCCGGCGTTCACGAGCATCGGCCCGCTCGCGAGGCTGATCGGCGCTCCGGCCTTCCCCGTCACGCCGACCTTTCCCCTGCTCGGGCCGCTCGGCCTCCTACCGCTTCCGGTCAAGTATCACGTGGAGATCGGGCCGCCGATGCACTTCACCGGGAACCCGAACGACGAGGACGCGGTCATCGAGGGGATGGTCCAGCAGGTGAAGCGCGAGATGACCTCGATGATCGACCGCGGCCTGCGCTCGCGAAGCGGCGTCTTCACTTCCTGACCTTCGACCCGTACGTCAACCGGAGCAGTGGAACGCCTGGTCTCGAGAGTCCGTCGCGACAGCGACGAGTTCCGTGAGAACGCCGCGCATCACCGCGGCCTCGCAGGTCGCCTGAGGGAAACCCTCGCGGAGGTCCGCCTCGGCGGCCCGCCCGCGGCCCGGGAGCGCCACACGGCGCGGGGCAAGCTCCTCGCGCGCGACCGGATCGACGCGCTCCTCGACCCCGGGAGCCCGTTCCTCGAGCTCTCGGCGCTCGCGGCGCACGGCCTCTACGACGGCGACGCGCCGGGCGCCGGGCTCGTCACCGGGATCGGGCGGATCCAGGGCCGCGAGGCGATGGTGGTCGCGAACGACGCGACCGTGAAGGGCGGCACCTACTACCCGCTCACCGTCAAGAAGCACCTCCGCGCGCAGGACGTCGCGCTCGAGAACCACCTTCCCTGCGTCTACCTCGTCGACTCCGGCGGTGCGTTCCTGCCGCTGCAGAGCGAGGTCTTCCCCGACCGCGACCACTTCGGGCGGATCTTCTACAACCAGGCGCGCATGTCTGCGGCGGGGATCGCGCAAGTCGCGGTCGTGATGGGCTCGTGCACCGCGGGCGGCGCGTACGTGCCCGCGATGTCCGACGAGGCGGTGATCGTCGCGAACCAGGGAACGATCTTCCTCGGTGGGCCGCCGCTCGTGCAGGCGGCGACGAGCGAGGTCGTCACCGCCGAGGAGCTCGGTGGCGGCGACGTGCACACGCGGATCTCCGGCGTCGCGGACCATCTCGCGCGCGACGACCGCCACGCGCTCGAGATCACGCGCGGCATCTTCGAGAACCTGGGCCGCCGGAGCGAACCCTCGCTCCGTCCCGACGCGACTCCCGAGGAGCCCGCGTACGATCCCGACGAGCTCTACGGCGTGCTGCCGCGCGATCCGCGCCAGCCGCTCGAGGTCCGCGAGGTGATCGCACGCCTCTTCGACGGGTCGCGCTTCGCGGAGTGGAAGGCGCGCTACGGGCCGACCCTCGTCACCGGCTTCGCCCGGCTTTTCGGCTACACGGTCGGCATCATCGCGAACAACGGCGTCCTCTTCTCCGAGTCGGCGCTGAAGGGCACGCACTTCATCGAGCTCTGCACGTCGCGGCGCATTCCGCTCCTCTTCTTGCAGAACATCACTGGCTTCATGGTCGGGAAGCAGTACGAGCACGGCGGGATCGCGAAGGACGGCGCGAAGATGGTGCACGCGGTCGCGACGGCTGCGGTGCCCAAGCTGACGCTCGTGGTCGGCGCCTCGCACGGTGCCGGCAACTACGCGATGTGCGGACGTGCGTACTCGCCGCGCCTCCTCTTCCTCTGGCCGAACGCGCGCACCTCGGTGATGGGCGGCGAGCAGGCGGCGAGCACGCTTTGGACCGTCCGCTCGCACAGCGGCAAGCAGGACGAGCCCGGCGCGGAGGAAGCCTTCAAGGCGCCCATTCGCGAGCGCTTCGAGCGCGAGGGCGCCGCGTACTTCTCGAGCGCGCGCCTCTGGGACGACGGCGTCCTCGATCCGGTCGAGTCGCGTGCGGCTCTCGGGCTCGCGCTCGCCGCGACGGCGAACGCTCCGATCCCCGCGACGCAGACCGGCGTCTTCCGGATGTAGAGCTGCACCGTGTTCCGGAGCCTGCTCGTCGCCAACCGAGGCGAGATCGCCGTCCGCATCCTGCGCTGCTGTCGCGAGCTCGGGATCGAGAGCGTCGCCGTGTACTCGGACGCGGACGCCGACATGCCGCACGTGCGCCTTGCGGATCGCGCCGTTCGTCTCGGTCCCGCGGCGCCGGCCGAGAGCTACCTCGACGCGCGCCGGCTCCTCGAAGCGGCGGGCTCGTCGGGCGCGGAGGCGATCCATCCGGGCTACGGCTTCCTCGCCGAGAACGCGGCTTTCGCGCGTGCGGTGCGCGCCGCGGGGCTCGCGTTCGTCGGCCCGACGCCCGAAGCGATCGAGGCGATGGGTGACAAGATGGCCGCGCGTCGGACCGCCGCGGCAAACGGCATCCCGATCGTGCCGGGAAGCGAGCCGGAGTCGCGTCTCGACGCGCTCGCCGCGCAAGCTTACGGGATCGGCTTTCCGATCCTCGTCAAGGCGGCGGGAGGCGGCGGCGGACGCGGCATGCGTCGCGTGGAGGAGCCATCGCAGCTCGGCGCAGCGCTCGCGGCCGCCTCGCGCGAGGCGGAAGCTGCCTTCGGCGACGGCCGCGTCTACCTCGAGCGCGCTCTCGACCGGCCGCGCCACGTCGAGGTGCAGGTGCTCGCGGATCGACACGGCAACGCGCTGCACCTCTTCGAGCGCGAGTGCTCGCTGCAGCGTCGCTTCCAGAAGATCGTCGAGGAGGCGCCCGCGCCGAATCTCGAGCCTGCGACGCGCACCGCGCTTACGGATGCCGCGGTGCGCCTCGCGCGCGCGGTCGAGTACGAAGGCGCCGGCAGCGTCGAGTACTTGCTGCACGACGGGCACTGGTACTTCCTCGAGATGAACACGCGCCTCCAGGTCGAGCATCCGGTGACCGAGATGATCTGCGGCGTCGACCTCGTGCGCGCGCAGATCGAGATCGCGGCCGGGCTGCCGCTCGCGTTCCGCCAGGAGGACCTGGAGATCCAGGGCTCGGCGATCGAGGCGCGCGTCTGCGCCGAGGATCCGTCGCGCGGCTTCGTGCCCTCGCCCGGCTTGCTCGCGGAGTTCTCGCTTCCGGCCGGACCGGGGATCCGCTGCGACGCCGGCGTCGTCACCGGGAGCCGGATCCCGCCCGAGTACGACGCGATGATCGCGAAGGTCATCGCGCACGACCACGATCGCGAAGCGGCGCTCGCCCGCCTGCGGCGCGCGCTCGAGGAGACGGCGGTCGTCGGCGTCGCCTCGAACCTGGGTCACCTGCTCGATCTCCTCGAGGACGACGAGGTCCGCGCGGGACGGCTCGACACGCAGCTCGTGCAGAGGAAGCTCGACGCCGCCGCGGCCTCATCGAGCGAAGGCCTTCCACCGGAGCTCGTCGCCGTGGCGCTCTTCGCGGCGCGAAGGCTCGCTCCCGCACCGGCCGGCGACGGATCGGAAGCTCCAACGCCGAGCCCGTGGACGAGCCTCCCCGGGTGGCGCGGCGGCGGAGTGCGCTCGTGAAGGTGGCCGTCCTCCTCCCCGACGGCTCACGCGCGGACCTCGACATCGCAGGGACCGGCAGCGAGGTCATCGTCCATCGCGGCGACGTCAAGGCGGACGTTCGCGTGCTCTCGCAGAGCGGCGGCGAGCTCGTCTTCGAGATCGAGGGCCGCGTGCACCACGCCCGGGTGGCGGCCGTGCCCGACGGCTGGTCGGTCCAGCTCCGCGGACGCGAGACGCGATTTCGGGAGGCGTCGAGCGGCCACGCGGGCGGCGACGGGTCCTCGGCGCGCGCCGAGCCGGTCCTGCGTGCGACGCTCCCAGGACGCGTGCTGCGCGTCCTCGTCGCGACGGGGGCCGCCGTCCGTGCGGGCGACACCCTCCTCGTCATCGAGGCGATGAAGATGGAGAACCCGGTCGAGGCGCCCGCGGACGGCACCGTCGAAACGCTGCTCGTCGCCGAGGGCGAGATGGTCCAGGTCGGCCAGGACCTCGTCAGCCTCGATTACGGTCCGCGCCCTCCCCCGGAAGCGTCAAGCTGAAAAGGGCGCCGCCGCTCTCCCGCGTCGCGACCTCGAGCGAGCCGCCGTGCACCCGCGCGACGGAGGAAGCGACGAAGAGGCCGATCCCGAGGCCGCCCGGCCGCGTCGAGAAGAACGGATCGAAGATCTTCTCGCGGTTCTCCGGCGGAACGCCGGGTCCCTGATCCGAGACCTCGACGCGCACGCGCGGCGGAGCCGTCCCTTCGCGGACGCCTATGCCGCGCAGCTCGACGCGACCGCGCTCGGGCGAGAACGCGACCGCGTTGTCGAGCAGGATGACGATCGCTTGCTTGACGGCTTCGCGCCCCGCCGCGAGGAGCGGCAGGTCGTCCTCGACCTCGCTCGCGAACGACACCTGCTTCCCGCTCGCGCTGCCGCGCACGTAGATTTCGAGCTCGCAGAGGAGATCGCCCATCCGCCATGGGGCCTCCTCGCTCGTCAGCGGCAGCGCCACCGCCTGCCGCATGCTGTGGATCAAGGCGCGAATGCGCTGCAGCTCGGAGAGGACCAGGTCGTAGTAGCTCGAGCGGAACTCGGCATCGCGATCGTAACGCTCCGGCAGGAGCTCGACGAACGTCCGCACCGTCGTCAGCGGGTTGTTCAGGTTGTGCGCGATCCCGGCCATCAGTGTGTTGAGCGAGGCGAGGTGCTCGGCGCGCGCGAGGCGCCGCTCGAGCGACTTCCGCTCCGCGCGAAGGCGCATCCGCTCGACGACCTGGCGGACCACGAAGGGAAGGATCGAGATGTAGCCCTCGCCCTTCACGAGGTAGTCCTCGGCGCCGATCTTCATCGCCTCGACGGCGACCTCCGGCGACGTGCTCGTCGTCACGACGACGACCGCCTCGCTCCGGTCCGCTTCGCGGATCGCGCGCAGGATCTCGAGCCCCTCGCCGTCGGGGAGCTGGTAGTCGAGGATGCAGACATCGAACGTCGCGTCCCGCAACGCGGCGCGCGCCTCAGCCACGCTCTGCGCGAGCGTGACCGTCGCCGCGGGGAGGTTGCTCTCGAGCTCCTCCCGCATCAGGCCCGCGTGGCGGGCGTTGTCCTCGACGAGGAGGACCGCGAACGGCTCGCCGAGCTCGCTCACGCGGCGGCTTCCCGGTGGAGCGGGAGGCGGACGCGGAAGGTGCTGCCTCCTCCGAGCTCGCTGTCGAGCTCGATCGTGCCACCGTAGCGCTCGACGATGCGCTTGACGATCGCGAGCCCGATCCCGTGACCGGCCTGCTCGCCCGTGCCGCGGTGATACAGCTGGAACACGCGGTCGCGCTGGCGCTCGCCGATCCCGATCCCGTTGTCGCGGACGAAGTACTCGACGTGACCGTCGCGACGCTGCCCGCCGATCTCGATGCGCGGTGGCTGGTTCTCGCCGACGTACTTGCAGGCGTTGTCGATCAAGTTGTCGAAGATATGCCTGATCTTTCCCGTCTCGGCAAAAATCGCGGGCATCGGACCCTGCACGACCTCGATCTGCTTGCGCTCGATCTGCGGGGTCAGGCGCCGCACGACGCCACGGACGACCTCCCCGACGTCCACCCACTCGCGGCCGCTTCCCTCCGAGTCCGTCGCGCGGAAGAGCCGGAGAAGGTCTTCGAGCATCCGAGAGAGCTCGCGCGAGTCATCCAGGAGGTACTGCGTGTACTCCTTTCCGCGCTCGGAGAGCCGGTCGCTCTCGCGTGTCGCGAGCTGCCGGGCCGTCTCCGTCGCGCCGACCGCGACGTTCTTCAGGTCGTGCGACATGATGTGCACGAGGTCGGCGATCTCCTGGGTCGCCGCCGCGAGCTCGGCCGTCCGCTCCGCGACGCGCTGCTCGAGCTCTCGGTTCTGCTCCTCGACGCGTGCGCTCGCGAGGCGGAGCTCCGCCAGCGACTGCTTCAGCTGGTCCGCCAGCGTCCCGCCGACGAACGCGAGGGCGAAGACGAACACGACGCTGATGACGAAGGAGACCGCCTGCGCGGCTGGCGAGAAGTGGTGGTCCCACACGCCGCCGACGCGCGGCACGATCCCGGACGTCTCGAGCGCCACGAGCGTTCCGAAGCTCATCATCGAGAGGATCGCGAGACGGATCGAGACCCGCCGCGACTCGCTGACCGCGGCGAACAGCACGAGCGCGGAGTACGCGAGCGTCGCATACGGCGCATCGATGCCGCCGATGTAGTGGATCATCACCGTCAGAAAGACGATGTCGACGGCCCAGTGGACCGCGAAGTGGCTCAGCGGGAACCCCGCCCGCTTCCCCGCGATCCAGTACGGCACGTTGATCAGCACGAGAAGGCCGAGGATGACGATCGCCGGCAGCGCGCTCGCGCGCGGGGCGAGCCCGGCGACTCCGAAGACGGCAGCGACGAGCGCGAAGACGGAGCCGAGGACGATCCGGATCAAGAGACCGTCGCGAAAGAGCTGCCGGCGCGTCTCGAGAGGTGGCTCTTCGAACATCGCGGGTCAGCTCGACGCCGTCGCCGCGCGCGCGACGCCGCCGCGCAAGGCACGGTCGGCCGCGGCGACGGTCTCGTCGAGGCCTTGCTGGAGGACGAGCTGGAGAAGCGTGGCATCGGCTCCGGAGCGGCAGAGAATCGGCTCGCCGAAGCGGACGGTGACCGACGTCCCGCGGCGCGGGATGCGCAACGTAGCACCGGCTCGCACCGTCCACGCGCGATCGACCCGCGCCGCCAGCGGGATCGCGAAGCCGTCCCGTCGCGCCGCGAGGCGCGCGAAGGGCCGCCCGACCCGGCGATAGGGTCCGCGCCCGTCGACGGCGATCCCGAGCCAGCCCGGATCGCAGATCAGGTCCTGGACGTCGCGCGTCCGCGCCGCGGCCGGAGTCGTGCGCAGATCGCGCACGGGACGGCCGGTGCGCTCGAGCATGCCGGATGTGATCCGCCCGCCGATCGTTTCGTCCCGGATGAATGCGATCTCACTGCGCAGAAGGTCCTCCGCCAGACGCGCGCCGAGCATCAATGGTAGCGCGTCTTCGATCCAGTAGAAGAGGAGCACCCGGCGCCCGCCGAGATCCTCGTGGAGCGCCCGGAGCCGCGCCCGGGACGCCTCGGCGTCCACGGCGTACGCCGTGGCTGCGACGCGGCGCAGATGCCCGTCGAGCGCCCGCACGACGATCCGGGCCACTCGATCCGCTCCCTGTCCCGCGCCGCCGGCGGACGACGGCACCATCGAAGATCAGCTCCCGGTGGTGGGCCGTGCGCGCCGGACCACCCGAGCGATCTCGGCGACGTCATCGAGGTGCTCGACGTCCTCGAGAACGAGCTCGACGCCGAGCTCCTCCTCGATCGCGAAGAGCACGTTCGCGGCGGCGATCGAGTCCATCCCGAGCTCGCCGCGAAGCGACGTCGCGCTGCGCACGCGGTCCTCCGGCATCTCGAGCTCGATCGCGATCAAGCGCACGACCGTGTCGACGGCGTCAGCCGGCATCGTCCGGTTTCCGCACGACGAGAGCCGCGTTGCGCGAGCCGAAGCCGAAGCTCGTCGAAAGTGCGACGTCGATCTGCGCCGGACGTGCACGGTGCGCGACGTAGTCGAGGTCGCACGCCGGATCGGGCTCGTCGAGGTTCAGGGTCGGAGGCAGGAATCCCTCGTGCATGCCGACGATCGTCGCCGCGAGCTCGACCGCGCCGCACGCGCCGAGGAGGTGGCCGACCATCGACTTCGTCGAGCTGACGGGCAAGCGCGGCGCGCGCTCGCCGAACACGCGGTGGAAGATCGCGGTCTCGAAGGGATCGTTCTGCGCGGTCGCCGTCCCGTGCGCGTTCACGTAGTCGACGTCGTCCGGAGAGAGGTTCCCCTGGCGAAGCGCTTCGACGACGGCGCGTGTCGCGTCGACCCCGCTCTCCTCCTGCGTGAAGTGGTGCGCGGCGTCGCACGTCGCGCCGTAGCCCGCGATCTCGGCGAGGATCGGAGCGGAGCGCTCGCGGGCGCGCTCCCGCTTCTCCAGGACGAAGACCCCGGCGCCCTCGCCGAGGACGAAGCCGTCGCGATCCGCCGCGAACGGCCTCGAAGCCTGCTCCGGGCGGTCGTTGAAGCGCCGCGCCATCGCGCCGAGTCGGTCGAACGAAGCGAAGAGGAGCGGCGCGAGCGGGGCGTCGCTCCCGCCCGCGAGAATGAAGTCGACGGTTCCCGCCTCGAGGAGCGCGCAAGCGAGGCCGATCGCGTCGGTGCTCGACGTGCAGGCGCTCGACACGGTGAAGACGGGACCGTGCGCGTCGAGCTGGATCGCGCACTCCGAGGCGATCACGCCGTTGTGCGCGTACGCGGGAAACGACGGGTGCATCCGCCGCACGCCGCGCTCGACGAAGATCAGCCCCTGCTCGAATTGGTACGATCCCGAGCCGCCGCTCGTGCCGAGGAGCACGCCGACGCGCGTCGGATCCGGCCACGCGCGGAGCCGCGCGTCCTCCATCGCGAGTCGCGCGCCGGCGACCGCGAGCTGCGCCACGCGCGGCAGCGAGCGCACCTCCCGAAGCGGCATGAAGTCCTCGGCGCGGAAGTCGACGACCTCCGCCGCGACCTGGCACTCGTATCCGCCCGGATCGAAGCGCGAGAGCCGTCGCGTACCGGATTCACCACGGCGCAGCGCCGCCGAGAACGCCGGCCTTCCCGTCCCGATCGGAGTGACGCAGCCCATGCCCGTGATGACCACGGCCATGAGCCGGAAGGTCGCATGAGTGCATGCGAAGAGACAAACGGTTTGATCGCCGGAAGTCAGGGACTTCCCGGACAGGGATCCGGAAGATCCTGCGGATCCGTTCCGCGGGCCGGACTCCGCCCCGCTCCGCCGAGCCGCGAAGGGCTACTGGGCGCGCTGCCCGCGCCGGGGCGTCGCGGCGATCCGGGTCCGCTCGGGCGAAGCGTTCGAGGGCTTCACCACGCGCGCGAGGCTCTTCTTGTAGGGCGCCTTCGCGACACCGTTCTCGGTGATGATCGCCGTGACGAGCTCGGCCGGCGTCACGTCGAAGGCCGGGTTCGCGACCTTCACGCCGGACGGCACGGTCGGCCTCCCGTTGAACTGGCTCACCTCGGTCGGATCGCGCTCCTCGATCGGGATCTTCGCCCCCGTCGGACACGCGAGGTCGATCGAGCTCGTCGGCGCCGCGACGTAGAACGGAATTCCGTGGCGCGCCGCGAGGACGGCGACCGTGTACGTGCCGATCTTGTTCGCGACGTCGCCGTTCGCGGCCGTGCGGTCGGTGCCGACGACGACCGCCGAGATCTCGCCGCGCTGCATGAAGTGCCCGGCCATGTTGTCGGTGATCACCGTCACCGGCACGCGTGCCTTCCGGAGCTCCCAAGCCGTGAGGCGTGCGCCCTGCAGGACCGGACGCGTCTCGTCCGCGAACACCGAGAGCTTCTTGCCGCTCTCGCGCGCCGCGAGGATCACGCCGAGCGCCGTCCCGATGCCACCCGTGGCGAGCCCGCCGGCGTTGCAGTGCGTGAGCACGCTGCCGCGATCGGGGAGGAGCGCCGCTCCGTACTCGCTCAGGCGGCGGTTCGCCTCGATGTCCTCGCGATGGATCGCGAGCGCCTCGCGCTCGAGCATCGTCCGGATCGTCTCGACCGAGCGGTCGGCGTTCTCCCGCACGAGGCGGCGCATGCGCTCGATCGCCCAGAACAGGTTCACCGCCGTCGGCCGTGCCGCGGCGAAGGCGCGGCAGAGACGCTCGAAGTCCTTCGCGAAGCGGTCCTCCGGCAAGCTCCGCGCGCCGAGCGCCAGGCCCATCGCCGCGGCCACGCCGATCGCCGGAGCGCCGCGCACCACCAGCTCCTTGATGGCGCGGATCACGTCCTCCGGATCCTTGTAAAGACGATAGACTTCGCGGTTCGGCAGCAAGCGCTGATCGAGCATCACGACGCGATCGCGTTTCCACTCGACGGTGCGCACTCTCTTCATGGCGGGACGACTCTAGCCGCGCCGCGCTGCCCGAACAAGCGCGTTTGCACCCGCTGTAAGGAGCAGTGGAGATGTCCGGTGCATAAGCACTCGGAGATGTCCGCCCTGCTGGGTACGAGCGCGGATGGAGAGATACCACCGCGCCGTGGCCCGAGAGGCCAGGG
>VGTG01000122.1 GCA_016874795.1 Deltaproteobacteria bacterium
CCGCATCTTCTCGTCAAGAATTAACTTCGTTGGACTTGAATCGGGCGATGCATGGCCTCGGTCGTGAACGCCGTCGCCACCAGGGTCCGGCGCAGGCGGGGGTCCACGAGAGCACCCCGGACGCCTCCCTTCATGTGGGGTAAGAGACTTCCTTCCGATGTCCGAAGTGCCCTCAGGTCATGTGGCACCTCGTCCCCCCAGCCAAAGGGCGGTAGGGAAACGATGAAACCGGCACCGAAGACCACCGCGAAAGCAACGAGAAGCTGCGCTGCCGCCCGGGCGTGCATCGGACCAAACTCTCTAGGGCTCGAAGGAAGCGATTCTCAATCGAGAACGCGGATTCCACGAAGCCCGTACGAATGAATCGCGCCATCGAATGACGTTCCTCGACCAGCCCGCCTCGCTCGGCGCTCGAGGAGCGTCGCCGCGCCGCAGAAAGGAATCCTCACGTTGAACTTCTCCGTCAGCTCGGCGTTCGTCCCCGTCGATCAGCTCGCTCCCATCGCCGTCGCGGCCGATGAGCTCGGGTACCGGAGCATGTCGGTCCCGGATCACGTGGTCGATCTGGAGACGCTGTCGACGCCGTACCCGTACACGGAGGACGGCTCGCGGCGGTGGAACGTCTCGGCGCCGTGGCCGGACCCGTGGGTGCTGATCGGCGCCCTCGCTGCGGTGACCAAGCAGCTCCGGTTCTACACCGCGGTCTACGTCGCGCCGATGCGCAATCCCTTCCTGGTCGCGAAGGCGGTCGCCACCGCCGCGGCCCTCTCCGGCAACCGCGTCGCGCTCGGCATCGGAACCGGCTGGTGCGCGGAGGAATTCGCGCTGATGGAGCAGCCGTTCCGCGGACGCGGGAAGAGAGCCGACGAAGCGCTCGAGCTGATCGCCCGCCTCTGGGAGCCGGGCTGGACCGAATTCCACGGTGAATTCTACTCTTGCCCACGCCTCCGGATGGAGCCGACGCCGACGCAGCGCATCCCGATCCTCGTCGGCGGCGTCTCGGACGCGGCCCTCGCTCGCGCCGCGCGCCACGACGGCTGGATCGGCGACCTCTGCACCATCGACGAAGCGACGGCCCTCGCCGGAAAGGTGCACGGGCTCCGCGCCGCCGCCGGACGCGAAGGCGACTTCGGGATCCTTCAGGCGTTGACCGACGCTCTCGTTCCCGCCGACTTCGAGCGCGCCGCGCGCGGCGGCGTCACGGAAGTCATCACGAAGCCCTGGGCCTACTACTACGGACCGGACTGCCCTCTGGAGAAGAAGCTCGACGGCCTGGCGAGGTTCGCAAACGACATCCTGCGCCCGCTCGGCTCGTAGCGACGACGCGAGCCGTGATAGTGGGGCTGCATGGAGGTCCCACCATGCGACGCTACACCCCGATCTGGGCTCTCGATCTCGAGCGCGTCTCGTCGGACGCGAGCCGGATCGTGCTCGAGCTCACGGTGTTGAACGAAGCACTCGACGTCGTCTACGGCCGCTGGTTCCCGGAGAAGCTCTTGCCCTACTCGGAGAGCTCGTACGACGACATGCACCCGCTCGAGCCCGACACCGCCGACTTCCCGGAGAGCATCGTCGTCGATCCGGAGCGCAGCGTCTCGATCACCGGCCCCGTCGACTTCACCGCGTGGTCGATGGCCCGCTACTCCGACGAGTGGGCCGCGACCGGAGGCCTCGTGCCCGTCGCCGCGCCGGTCGTGGTGCTCCATTGAAGCCACTCTCGCGCAGACGGTTCCTCCAGAGCAGCGTCGCCGCGGGCGGGCTGCTCGCGATGCCCCGCGCCGTGCACGCCGCCGCGACGCCGCGCATCGTCGTCGTCGGCGCCGGGCTCGCCGGCCTGCGCGCGGCGCACCGCCTGTGGACGAAGTACCGGCTTCGCGCCGACGTGTACGAGGCGCAGGATCGGCTCGGCGGCCGCTGCTGGACGAACCGCGATCTTCCCGGAGGCCAGTGGGCCGAGCGCGGCGGCCAGCTCATCAGCAGCCGCGAGAAATACGCGCGCAAGCTCGTGAAGGAGCTGGGCCTGAGCTTGATCGACACCTTCCGGGTCTACCCGGAAGGTCCCGTCGCCTACCGTTTCCTCGGACAGCCGTGGAGCGAGTCGGCGCTCTTCGACGGGATCAACGAGGCGTATCGCAATGCCACGCGCCACGGTCGCGAGATCACCTGGTTCGCGCAGCACGACGACACGAACGCGCGCACCGAGTACTGGGACTCCCGCTCCGTCGCGGACTGGATCGACGCGTACGTCCCAGGCGGTCTCGACGGTGCGCTCGGGCAATGGGTCAAGGTCTACTTCGAGACCGAATACGCCGGCCCGATCGACGAGGCGAGCGCGCTGCACGTCATCTACGACTTCGCTTCCGGCTCGGGCGGCTACGACGAGCGCTTCGTCGTTCAGGGCGGGAGCGACGCGATGGTCACCGCCCTCGCTGCCCGCTTGCCGGTCGGATCCGTCCACACGGGAGCTTCGCTGACGAAGCTCGGGTCGAACGCCGACGACAGCGTGCGGTGCACGTTCGACTTCGCCGGCGGCAGCTTCGACGTCGAAGCGGACTTCGTCGTCCTGGCCCTGCCCTTCACGACGCTCCGCGACGTCGACTACGCCGGCGTCGACTTCGAGCCGCGCAAGAATACCGCGATCCGCCAGCTCGGCATGGGCGTCAACGCGAAGCTGCACTTCCAGCTCGATCGCCCGGCCTGGGAGCCGGCGAGCGACGGCGAGTCGTACTCGGATCTCGTCCTCGGCTCGACGTGGCCCGGACAGGTCGGCCTTCCGGGCCCGCAGGGACTGCTCATCGCGATGAACGGTGGCGACTTCGCTGCGTACGCAGGTGCCGCAGCACACGGTCCGGCGCCGGCCCCCGTGGTGGCGAGCCATCTCGAGGCGATGGACGCGCTCTTTCCGGGCGCGAGCACCGCGTACGCCGGCGTCGCAACGCTCGATCACTGGGTCGCGGATCCATGGGTGAAGGGATCGTACTCCTACTACCGGAAGGGGCAGTTCACGGCGTTTCGCGGCATCGAGGCGAAGCCGCAGGGCCGCATCCACTTCGCCGGCGAGCACACGGCATCCTACTCGTCGCAGGGCACGATGAACGGAGCGATCGAGTCGGGCGAGCGCGTCGCGAAAGAGATCGCGAGGGCGGTGCGTCGTCTCTGACGGCGATCTACCCTTCGTCGGCCGCTCGCGCCGGTCGCGCAGGCGCTCTCGGGAAGCAGTGCCGGTACACGAGCGTTCCACCTGCGTGCACTCCCTGAGCCGGGCTTCTCGGGAGTTCGCGGCGCCGGCGAGCGAAGCGCCCCTGGCGACCCGACTCCCGCGGATCTGCGCCGAGGTCCGGCACCGCGAGAACGGTGGCTTGACGGAGGACGTGCACCCCGGATAGAGCCGTATCATCCGGAAGCGGACATGCTCATCCTCATCATGACCGCGACGATCGCCACGCTCGGGATCGCGGTGCAGGCCTCGGCCCAATGGACGTTCACGAACGTCACCTCGGCGGCCCAGATCACGCACGTGCACAGCGGGTTCGTGCAGGTGGGCGATCCCGAAGATCGCGCCCTGTGCGGTGGAGTCGCGGCGGGCGACTACGACGACGACGGCTGGGTCGATCTCTACGCGCTCCAGGGGCCTTCGGGCCCCAACCATCTCTACCGCAACAAGGGAGACGGGACGTTCGAGGACAAGGCGGCGTTCGCCGGAGTGGATCTCGTCATGCGCGGCTGCGGCGCGACCTTCGCGGACTACGACGGCGACGGATGGCTCGACCTGTTGGTCCTCGGATTCGAGGGCTCCTCGTCGCACCTCTTCCGCAATCGCGGCGACGGCACGTTCGAGGACGTCAGCGCGGCGCTTCCCCTCACGCGCCAGAGCAACTCGGCCTCGTTCGCCGACTACGACCGCGACGGCGATCTCGACGCCTTCGTGTCCCACTGGAAAGAAGGCACGCCCGCGATCGCAAACGAGCACGTCTGGCGAAACGACGGCGGAACCTTCACCGACGTCGGAATCGCCGCGGGCGTCATCGTCGACCCCGCAGGACTGGTCGACTGGACCTTCACGCCGAACCTCGCCGACATCGACAGCGACGGCTGGCTCGACCTGCTGTTCGCGTCCGACTTCGAGACGACCCGGGTCTTTCGCAACGACGGCGATGGCACGTTCTCGGACGTCACGGATCCCGCCGTCATCACCGACGAGAACGGCATGGGCGCCGCCATCTGCGACTACGACCGCGACGGCGACCTCGACTGGTTCGTCACCAGCATCTACCTGATCGGCTTTCGCACGGGGAACCGGCTGTACCGGAACCGCGGCAACGAGCCGGGCGGCCTCTTCGAGGACGTGACGTCGGCGGCGGGCGTGCGCATCGGCGACTGGGGCTGGGCCGCCACGTGCCAGGACTTCAACGACGACGGGTGGCTCGACCTCTTCCACGTGAACGGCTGGCACGTCCAGCCCTTCCCGACGGACCCGGCGAAGCTCTACGTCTCGAACGGCAACGGAACTTTCAGCAACCAGGCGCCGACCCGGAACATCGCCGACGCGGGCCGCGGTCTCGGCGTGGTCGCCTTCGACTACGATCGGGACGGCGACCTCGACATCTACATCGCGAACAACAACGCCGCGCCGAAGCTCTACCGGAACGACGGCATCACGCACAACAGCCTGACCGTCAAGCTCGCCGGACTCGCGCCGAACACGGAAGGGATCGGGTCTCGCGTCGTCGTCACCGCCGGTGGCGCAACGCAGATGCAGGAGCTCCGCGCCGGCTCGAACTACGTTTCGCAGGATCCGGCCGAAGCCCACTTCGGCCTCGGCAACGCGACGCAGGCGCAGACCGTCGAGGTCCAGTGGTTTCGCGGCGGCACCACGACGCTCACGAACGTGACCGCCAATCAGGTCCTGACGATCACGGAGCCGCCGAGCACATGCGGCAACGGCATCGTCGACGGGGGCGAGCAGTGCGACCTGGGAGCTTCGAACGGCGGCGTGTCCTGCTGTCAGGTGAACTGCCGGCTCCGCCCTTCGGGAGCCACCTGCCGTGGTGCAGCGGACCTCTGCGACGCGGTCGAGACGTGCGACGGCGCGACACCGACCTGTCCCGCCGACGTCCTGCTCTCCGCGGGCAGCGTCTGCCGTGCGAGCGCCGGCTCGTGCGACGCGGCGGAGAGATGCGATGGCGCGAGCGCCGCCTGTCCCGCCGACGCCTTCGCGCCCGCCGAGACCGAGTGCCGCGCGTCGGTCGGCGTCTGCGATCTCACCGAGAGTTGTAGCGGCGCGAGTGCGGCCTGCCCGACGGACGCGAAGAGCACTGCGGAATGTCGTGCGGTTGCCGGAGACTGCGATTTGGCCGAGTCCTGCAACGGAGTCTCGAACGACTGCCCGACGGACGGATTCGCCTCGGGGACGCTCTGCCGAGCCGCCGCTGGTCCGTGCGATGTCGCCGACCTCTGCAACGGCTCGGGCGCTTCGTGCCCGGCCGACGCCAAGAGCACGGCACAGTGCCGCGCCGCGGCGGGTGTCTGCGACGTCGCCGAGTCCTGCGACGGGGTTGGCAACCTGTGCCCGGCCGACGCCTTCGCAGGTGCCGGTGTCGCGTGTCGATCGGCTGCCGGCGCGTGCGACGTCGTCGAGGCCTGCACCGGCGGCAGCGCGGTCTGCCCCGCCGACGGCTTCGCTGCGGCGGGCGTCGAGTGCCGGTCGGCCGCGAGCGTCTGCGACGTCGCCGAATCGTGCACGGGCAGCGCGGCCGCCTGCCCTGCCGACGGATTCGCCGCGGCCGGGATCGAGTGCCGGGCGGTCGCCGGAATCTGCGACGTCGCGGAGTCCTGCACGGGCGGCAGCGCCGTGTGCCCGGCGAACGGATTCGCCGCTTCGACGACGGAGTGCCGCGCCAGCGCGGGTCCGTGCGATCTCTCCGAGAGCTGCACGGGAACGGCTGCGAGTTGCCCGGCAGACGTGCTGCAAGACGCCGGCTTCACGTGTCGCGAGGCTACCGCGGCCTGTGACGTCGCCGAGGTCTGCAACGGAGCCGCAGTCACGTGCCCCGCGGACGCGTACGAGCTGTCCGGCGTCGAGTGTCGTGGCGCTGCCGGCGTTTGCGACGTCGCCGAGACGTGCTCGGGATCGAGTGCCACGTGTCCGGCCGACGCGAAGAGCACGGCGGAGTGCCGCGCTGCATCCGGCCCGTGTGACCAGTCCGATGCGTGTGATGGAAGCGGCGACGCCTGTCCTGCCGACGAGGTCGAGCCGGCAGGGACCGAGTGTCGACCGGTGGACGGCTTCTGCGACGTCGCCGAGTCCTGCGACGGGGCCGAGAAGACGTGCCCGGCCGACGGGTTCGCATCGGGAACGGTGTGTCGCGCCGCGAACGGAGCGTGCGACGTCGACGATCTCTGCGACGGCTCCGGTCCGGACTGCGGCGCCGACGAGATCGAGCCCGCCGGCGTCGTCTGTCGAACGCCGTCCGATATCTGCGACGTTCCCGAGGAATGCACCGGCGCCGATGCCGCCTGTCCCGCCGACACGGGCCTTCCCGACGGAGACGAGGACGGCGCCTGCGACGTGCTCGACCTCTGTCCGGAGACGAGCGATCCCCTGCAGCTCGACGGCGACCAGGACGGTCTCGGAAACGAGTGCGATCCCTGTACCGCGACCCAGGCCTCCACGATGAGCGGGACTCTCGTCAAGCTGAGAAAGCTTTCGCAGCCCGCGGGAGAGCACGGGCTCACGGTCAAGGGCAACGTGAACCTTCCGTCGCCGCTGACCCCGTGGCTCGATCCCGTCGAGCACGGCTTGCGGCTCGTCGTGACCAAAGTCGGCGAGCCGCGTACGCCGCTGATCGACGTGACGCTGCCGCCCGGCTTCTATGCACCTGCCACGCGAGAGGGTTGGCTCGCGAATCCGGCGGCCACGACCTTCAGGTTCCTGAGCGCGGACGGCGTGAACGGAGTGCGCTCGGTCACGTTGAAGTCCCGTCCCAGCGACGAGGGTCGGGTCGGCGTGGTGATCACGGGGAAGGACGGAAGCTATCCGATCACCGGGTCGGACCTACCGCTCGCGCTGACGATCGCGATCAACGATTCGGCCGGTCAGTGCGGCGAGTTCGCCTTCGAAGAGCTTTCCGACCCGAGCTGCTCGATCAACTCGAAGAACGACAAGGTCCTGTGCCGTTGAGGACGAGAGCTCCAGCACCGCCGGGCAGGCCGCCGGATCGAGCGAAGGAGCCCGCCACCCCGAAGAAATCTGGTTGCGCGCGGAGCTCCGGGCGGTGTAGCGACAAGGGGTCCTTCGTTGCGCCGGTACCGTACCGCACGGCCCTCAAGCGAGAGGAAACCTCATGCGCCCACGCCCGCTTCTCCTCCTCGCCGCGACGGCGATCCTCGCTTCCGGTCTCCTCTGGGCTGCGCCGGCCGGCGCTCAGCCGGCGACGGGCGGCTGCCAGGTGAACGGCGTCGCCGACCAACCCTGCATCGGCACCGCCGGTAACGACGTGATCACCGGGACGACCGGCGACGACGTGATCTACGCCGGTGACGGCCGCGATCGCATCAAGGGAAGACGCGGCAACGACGTGATCTTCGGCGAGGACGGCGACGACTTCGTCGAGGGCGGGGAAGGCGGCGACCTGATCCTGGGCGGCGCGGGCCGCGATCGCCTGAACGGGGACGGCGGGGACGATCTCATCTACGGCGAGGACGACGACGATCGCCTGAACGGCAAGGAGGGCGACGACCTCGTCGACGGCGGCCCGGGCCGCGACCGCCTGCAGGGTCAGAGCGGGGCGGACGACCTGCAGGGCGGCATAAACCTGGATCTCGTCAGCGGCGGCTCGAGCGCCGATTTCTGCGAGGACATGGACGGCCTGGTGCTGAAGTTCCGCTGCGAGCTGCCGTAGCTCGCCGACCTCAACCCTTGCAGACGAGCTTCTCCTCGTAGTCGACGCAGGTCTCGATCCGGCCGGCACGCGCGATGCCGCCGGCCTCCAGGTCGAGCCGAAGCGGTCCCGCGACGGGTGCGACGAGCTCCCGGTCCTCGAGGTGGATCTCGAACTCGCGCTCGCCCGCGGTCCGGGCTGGCCGGAACGTGGCCTTCACCGAGCGATCGTCGGAGCGGCAGCGGATCTTTCCGGTCCGCGTCGTCGCACAGTCGTCGGCCTCGAGGAGAGCGACCTCGTCGAGCGCGAGCCCGTCGCGCACGCGGATGCGCAGGCCGTCGGAGACGGCGAGCACGTCCTCCGCGCCGTAGACCTCCGTGGAGAGAGTTCCCTCGATGGTGAGCCGTCCGCGGCCCGGCCGCTCGGGCCGCGCCGCCGCGCGCTTGATCGCCAACGTGGGGCGCGGGCCGAAGTAGGTCGTCGCCCTTGCGACCGCATCGGGCGCGATCGCCGCGCCGATGAAGCGGCCGGGGATGTCATCCGCGGGCGGATGGATGCCGCCGTAGATCCGCGACAGACTGCACTCGTCGGAGGCGTCGGCGTACTTCGCCCATTGCAGCGTGACGTCGACGCTCGGCCCTTCCTCGAAGACCAGGAACTCGTTCTGCGGCGCCGGAAACTCTCCCAGTCCGCCCGGGAAGAAGGGATCGCCGGTCATCAGCTCGAGGACCGTCGCCGCCGCGCGGCTGAAGGTGCTGTGACCCGACACGTACCCGGCGAACGGCGGCGTCACGAATGTCGGCCGCTGGTACGGCCACCAGTTCTCGACCAGGATCCACCCGACGCCGGCGGTGTCCGTCTCGGGATCGTCGATGAAATCGGGGCCACGCCACGCCCGCGCGGCGATCTTGCCGACGTTCTCGCCGCTCGGGCCGGCGAGGTGCTCGTGGCGCTCGCCGGGCGCGCTCGACTCGGCGGTCACCACCTCGACGCGCCCGGGCACCAGCGTGATCCCGTCCGGATGGTACGACGGACCGTCCGGATCCGAACGCTGGCCGAGGTCGGCGAGGAAGCGGATCGCGGAGATTGGACGAACGTAGTCGTACCAACCCTTCATGCCCCACACGGTCACCGCGACGTCGTGCATCGCGCCACCGAGTGCCAGGTATAGCTTGACGTCCCACTCGAGCGGATCGAGCACGGGTCCGACGCCGCCGATCCGGCGGACGAAATCCGGATGATCGGCGACGTGGTTCGCGATCGTGAACCAGTGTCCGGGTGGCGTTTCGGACATCGGGCCGTCGGCCCAGAACTCGGCGAGCACGCGGTAGTAGTCGCCGGCCGGAACGACCTGCGGCGCGTACGGCAGCCCGGTCTTTGGATTGACGGAGTACCCGATGCCGTCGTTCGTGCCGAGAGTGCTGTTGCCGCGTGCACCCGGGCCGATGTCGATCATGACTCCGTCGGTCGGGTCGAGCTGACCGCTCCACTCGAGGACGAGCTCGAACGTGGCGTGGTACTCGTCGTGCCCGACGCCGCCGAACAGCGGCGGCGGGCCGGGGTCGTGGTAGAACCAATAGTCGAAGCCGTCCCGGGTGCCGATCGTCCGATCGGCGGCCGTCAATGCAAACGGGGTGACGACGCCCCACTCCGGGCTCTGGAACGGCGGCGATCCTCCCACGATGACGTTTCCCGCCTGGTCGATGAAGAGATCGAGAGCGATCGGCTGCCACCGGTTCGGATCCAGGAGGAGCGGGTTCCCGGGAGACTTCGGATCGATCGACGGGTTGGCCGGCGTGTAGAACTGGTTCGCGAAGAAGTTCTCCTCGTTCGAGCCGTCCGCGGCCCCGAACGCCAGCACCGCCGCGGCAATGCGATTCCCGAGCGCCGCCGGAGAGTCACCGTCGACGCTCGTGAACGTCTTGTCGTAGCCGAGCGCGTCCATCCGTGCGTCGAGGGCCGGCAGCGTGGTCGGGCCTCCCGGCGGGTTCGCGAAGCGAGCGCGCAGGATGCGGTAGGCGGCGAAGCTGATCGCCTCTTCGCGAGCCGCTTCCACGTCGTCGGCCGTCGCACGCTCGTGGTGCAGGTACGTGAGCGCGAAGTCGTCGTAGGCCGCCCACGCGTCCCACATCGCCAGCGAAACGTGGAAGAGGTTCCGCGCATGAACGGTGGGGCGCGCCAGGTCGCGCCGAATCGCCGAGAGCAGTGCTTCGTTCCACTCCCGCGCGATCGAGGACGCGTGCGCTTGCTCTGCGATCGGGAGCAGGACGGCGACGGCCGCAGCCGCCAAGAATCGGCATCGGGCGTTCATGCGAATCTCCTGGTTCGGGATGGAAGAGGGGCGACGCTGAATCAGGGCCGAATCTATGCCGTTCGCTCCCGGTGGACAACCTGAAAGATGCGCTTCGAGCAGCCGCTCCGCCCCGACTCCTTCACGCTCGGCGCACGAGCGCTGCCGTCGTCCGACTTCGACCCGGCGAGCGAGACGGTTCGCCTGACGCACCGGAACGCCTTCAGCGACGTCTACTCCGAGGTCTTCCCGCCGGGGACGTACCGAACAAGGCGGGCCTCCGCCGGAAGGTCAAGCTAAAGCGCGACGGGAGCCCCCGTTCTTCCTCGACGCGGACTGGGAGCGCTGCCCGTGCGGCTGGGAGCTCCCGTGAAGACGCGCCCTACTTCGCCTGGATGGTCTCCAGGTACATCGTGATCAGCATCATCTTCCCGGCTCCGGCGACCTGATCCCGCAGAGGAGCCGACGGCTCCGCTCGGAAGACCTCGCCCCACACCGGCATCTCGATGCTCCCGTGCGCCCGCGGCGTGTCGCGCCCGTCGATCGCGCGGAAGACCGCGGCATACGGGAACGCACCACCGTTCGCCTTGCTGATCCCGCTCAAGTCCGGGGGCTTCACGTCGAGGACGGAAGCGACCGGCCCCTGCCCCTTCGCGTCGCTCCCGTGACACGAGCTGCAATGCTGGAGATAGAGCTCCCGACCGACGTCCTCGATCTCGACGGCGCCTGTCGGCGCCCAGCACGCGAGTGAGCCAAGCCCGACGAGGACGGCGGTAATCCCGGCGACGGATCTTCTCAAGGCGACACCTCACTTCCCCGACCACTTCCTGGCCGCTGGGGCAACGTCGCCCCGGCCTTTGGAACGCACGCGGCGTGCCATCCCGGCGCCAGGGAGAATCGAATGCTCGTCGCGCCGACTTTCCCAACGCGAGGAACTCGGCGCCCTCCCGATTCCCACGCGTGCGTCTCGACGAACGCTCGGTCTTTCAGATGCGGGCCTCCCGCCGAGCGTCTCGTGGCACGACTCGTGCGCCTGCATTCGACAGGACACGGAAGAGGAGGCGTCCATGGCAGACTTTCTCGCGGCGTATTCGATCCAGAACTGGCTCGAGTCCTGTCCCCAGGGCTACCTGACCAACACCACGTACGGACACGCGCCCGGCGAGACCGAGCCCGGGGTCCTGCTCGACAACGCGGTCCTCCGCGAGGAGTCGATCAAGTCGACGGTCCAGCTCGTCGTCGGCGAGCGCTGCGCGCTCTCCGCCTCGTCCGGCCTGATCAATGCCGCCCCCGACGAGGCGAGCCGCCGCTTCCTCGCGACGCAGACGCTCGACGAGGCACGCCACGTCGAGATCTTCACGCAGCGGCTCTACGACCTGGGCGTCCGGAAGACGGACCTCGAGACCACGATCCAGCGCTACGCCAATCCGAACCTCGTGCGCTTCGCCGAGATCCTCCTCGAGAAGGTCGACCGCAAGGACTTCGTCGCGGGCGTCGTCGGCCAGAACATCGTGCTCGAAGGTCTCGCCTTCAGCGTCTTCGAGATGATGCTCGCGATGAACGAGCAGGTGAACCCGAAGTTCGCTCACACACTTTCGGGGACGATCGCGGACGAGCGCCGTCACGTCGGCTTCGGCGAGAACCGGATCGGCTCGCTGATCCGCGAGAACCCGGAAAAGAAGCCCGAGATCGAGCGGATGCAGAAGGAGATGTCCTACTACATGCTCGCGACCTTCGCCGACGCGTTTCGCGGCAATCCGACCGTCGCCGCGATGGAGGCGAGCGGCCTCGAGCGGCCGCACGCCGAGTTCCACGGAGCGGATCTCGGCCGGATGGAGCCCGAGGAGATGGAGCAGGTCCTCGCCGACACCGTGCTGAAGGAGTTCAAGACGCGCCTCGGCCGGATCGGAATCGAGTACCAGACTCCCGTTCGCCCGTGAGGAGACGAGCATGCCCACGACCGCGACGCCGACGGACCTCCACCAGCTCGAGCACGCGAGCTTCCTCGAGGAGGTGCACTCCTTCGAGTTCTGGTTCCAGTCGGTCGAAGGGTACCTGTCCGGAACCTCGTACGGGCATCGGGCGGCCACGCGAGACGAAGCGCCGACGGGGGCGGACCGCGAGCGCTTGATCAACGTGCTCTGCAACTACTGCTTCGGCGAGACGACCGCGCTCGAAGGCGCGAGCGGGCTCGTCGCCATCGCTCCGAACCACCTCGCGAAGGTGTTCCTCGCGACGCAGGTGGCCGACGAGGGACGCCACCTCGAGGTGCTTCTGCACCGCTTGCGGGAGCTCGGCGTCGAGAAGCCCGAAGAGGAGACCGAGCGGCGGACGAGCGAGAGCCTCAAGAGCTTCCGCCGCCGTCTCCTCGAGCTGGTCCACGGCAAGGACTGGGAAGCGGCGATCTTCGCGCAGAACGTGATCCTCGAGTCCCTCGAGTTCGCGGTCTTCCGGACGCACGCGGCCACGGCGGATCCCGTCACGGCCGAGGTGCTCGAAGGCATCATCAAGGACGAGCGGCGTCACATCGGATTCGGCGAGAACGAGCTCGGCCGGCGCATCGGCGGCTCGCCGCACATCCGCGCGCGGCTCGACCGCGTCCGCGACGAGCTCGATCACCTCGTTCTCGGCATGCTCGAGCACACCGCGGGCGAGATCGGCGTCGAGCGCGCGGAGCGGACGACGCTCGCGCGCTCCTATCTCGCTTCCGTCGAGAGGCTCGGGTTCCGGTGATGGTCGATCCGCTGGAGAGCGTCGAGGAGGCGGTCGAGTCCGCAGGCGAGCGTCGTCGCTACGTGCTCGAGGACACCGGCTTCGACGAGGTGCCGCCGAAGTATCGCCGGTTCTACCGGAAGTGGCGCGGGGTGGGAGACGCGCTCGCGCCGAACGAGGTGATCTGCCCCGTGTGCAAGGTCGTGATCCGCTCGACCCGCGAGCTTCGTCCCGGCGATCGGGTCTACTGCATGCCCTGCATGTCGCGGCTCGTCGTCGTGCGGAGCGAAGAAGGAACGCTCGAGGCCCGCGTCTCCTACTGATCCGATCCCGGGACGCTCGCGGACTTGCGCTACCCCGCTCGTCGTCGGAGCCGCGGCATCGCTGCCGGTTCGCCCGAGGAAAAGGCGCAGACTTCGCTCGGCCGCGGTCCCGCTGGAGGATGAGATCGGTTGCCCAGCACAGCGGCGTCTCTCAGCGCCTCCGCTGTCGCCGCGGCGAGCTCCTCTCGACTCGCCTTTTGTTGAGCTTTTGAAATCTGTACCTTAAAAAACTCACACAATGCGCTACGTACACCGAGAGCTCGAGCAACAGGTGATTTCGGCCGCCCGGAGCTTTCCAGCGGTCGTCCTCACGGGTCCCCGGCGTGCAGGCAAGACGACTCTGCTTCGCAGGCTCTTTCCGAAGGCGAGCTACTCCCTGTTCGAGGATCCCGACGTCATCGGCCGCTTTCGGTCCGATCCGCAGGGATTCCTCGATGGGCTTCGCCTTCCGGCCGTACTCGATGAAATCCAGAACGTCCCGGGGTCTTCGGATTTCGTCCGTGCACGCATCGACCGCTCGAAGCGGCGGATGGGGCAATGGTTCCTGACCGGCTCGCAAGAGGCGGCGCTCATGAGCGACGTCAGCGAGTCGATGGCCGGCCGGGCTGCCGTGCTTCAGCTCTGGCCTCTTTCGACCCGCGAGACTTCGAGGGTCAGCCTGCTTCGCGGTGGCTATCCGGAGGTTCTGGCGCGGCCTCGAGCAGCGTCCCTGTGGTTCGCTTCGTATCTGCAGACCTATCTCGAACGGGACGTCCGCGCCGTGAGCGCCGTGCACGATCTTGCCACTTTCCGGCGCTTCCTGTCCGTCCTCGCGAGCCGACACGGGCAAGTACTGAACAAATCCGACCTCGCCGCGCCGCTCGGCATGAGCGTGCCGGGGATCTCTCGATGGCTCGACGTTCTCGAGATCACCCTTCAAATCCTGATCATCCCGCCCTTCTTCGAGAACCTCGGCAGGCGGCTGATCAAGTCGCCGAAGGTGTACATCGCGGACTCGGGACTTGCGTGTCATCTGCTCGGCATCGAGACCGCGGCCGAGCTGCGAAGGTCGCCGTTCCGAGGCGCGCTGCTCGAGGGGCTGGTCGCAGCCGAGATCATCAAGTCTCAGGTCAACGCCGGCCGCCGTCGCGAGCTCTACTTCTTCCGCGATCAGCAGGGGCTCGAGGTCGACTTTGTCGTGCCGACCCGCGGCGGACGGCTTCGGCTCGTGGAGGTCAAGGCCTCGAGCACCGTTTTCCCCGACATGGCTCGTCCGATGCGGCGGCTGGCGGAGGCGCTGATCGAGCGGGCGCCCCGCCGCGGCCGACCGGAGATGTACATCGTTCACGAGCGGGCCGTCGGCGGCGGAACCACTTCTCGCGCGATTGCACCCGGCGTTTCGGCCGTCTCCTGGCGCGAGTTCGCCACCGAGGACCTCGGTCCAGCCTAGCCTGCATCTCTCACCAGATCCCTACGGCGGCCGCCGATAGCATCTATGGTTGCGGACAACCCGCCCGAAACGCGCGGCCGGCCCTGAGACTCACGCTTTCCGAGCGACCGCGGTTGTGTGGATCGCCGGCCGGAGCCGTTTCCGCGCTTCGCTCAGCCACAGCACGGCGCTCGCCATCGCCGCGCACACGAGCCACTGCGAGAGGTCGAGCGCCACCGTGCCGAAGGCCACGTTCAGGACCCGGAGGTGGACCACGGCGACCTGCAGCAAGAGCGACACCCCGATCGCGCCCCACAGCCACGGGTTGGCGAGCACGTGCCGGAAGGCGCTCGTCGCCTCCGAGCGCGCGTTGAAGCAGTTGAAGAGCTGCGCGAAGACCAACGTCGTGAAGCCCGCGGTCCGCGCGTTGCGGAGATCGCGGTCGCCCTCGATCAAGCCCCCGGGCAGGTAGAGGTCGATCGTCATCAGGGTGATCGCCGCCATCGTGAGGCCCGTGGTCAGCACGCCGATCCACATCTCACCGTCGATCACGCGATCCCCGATCCGGCGCGGCGGGCGAGCCATGACGTCGTCGACCGACGGATCGACGCCCATCGCCAGCGCCGGACCCGAGTCGGTGATCAGGTTGATCCAGAGGATCTGCGTCGCCAGGAGAGGCACGACGACGCCTTCGCCCTGCTCCGCGAGGCCGATCACGCCTGCCAGCACGACGCCGAGGAAGACGGTCAGCACCTCCCCCATGTTGGAGGACAGGAGGTAGCGCAGGAACTTGCGGATGTTGTCGAAGATGGAGCGCCCCTCGCGCACGGCGTCGACGATCGTCGCGAAGTTGTCGTCCGCGAGGATCATCTTGGCCGCCTGCTTGGTCACCTCGGTCCCGGTCCGGCCCATCGCGATGCCGATGTCGGCGGATTTCAGAGCCGGCGCGTCGTTCACGCCGTCTCCCGTCATCGCGACGACGTGGCCTTCGGCCTGGAGGGCGTCGACGATGCGCAGCTTGTGCTCGGGCGCGACGCGCGCGTACACGGACGTGCGGCGCGCCGCCTCGGCGAACGCGGCGGCGTCCAGCGCGTCGAGATCGAGCCCCGTCAGCGCGCGCGCGCCGGGGGCGACGATGCCGAGATCGGAAGCGATGCGCGCGGCGGTGCGCGGATGATCGCCCGTGATCATGATCACGCGGATGCCGGCCCGATGGGCTTCGCGGATCGCCACCCGGGCTTCGGGGCGCGGCGGATCGATCATGCCGACCGTGCCCGCGAAGATCAGCTCGCGCTCGAGAGCGTCATCGTCCGCGCGATCCTCGCCGGGTGCGAGCGGACGATACGCCACGGCGAGGGTGCGCAGCGCCGCGTCGGACAGCAGATCGACGCCGCCCAGGATGCGCCGGCGCCACTCGTCGTCGAGCGGGACGACCTCCATCCCCGATCGGACGCGCGTGCAGCGCTCCAGCAGGACGTCCGGAGCGCCCTTGGAGATCACCACCACCTCGTCGCCGTGCTCGTGGTCGATGACGATCGTCGACATCCTCTTGCGCAGGGACGTGAACGGGATCTCGCGCACGCGATCGAAGCGTCGGCGGCGCCGCTCCTGCGCGCCGAGCTTGTTTTCGGCGACGAGGAACGCGGCTTCCGTCGGATCGCCGTGAATGACCCAAGTGCCGTCGTCCGCCCGATGGATCTCGGCGTTGCCGGCCAGGCTGCCGCCGCACAGGACCACGATGAGCTCGGCCATCGCGGCTTCGTCCTCGACCTCGACCTCGACCCGGCCCTCGGGCGCGTAGCCCACGCCCGTGACGCGGGACGCGCCCGAAGCGGTCAAAATGCGCTCGATCGTCATCTCCGATCGGGTCAGCGTGCCGGTCTTGTCCGAGCAGATGACGGACGCCGAGCCCAACGTCTCCACGGACGAGAGCTTCTTGACGATCGCGTTCCGTCGCGCCATGCGCTGCACGCCCATCGCCAGAACCACCGAGAGGATCGCCGGCAGCCCCTCGGGAACGGCCGCGACCGCCAGCGACACGCCGAGAAGCAGGACGGTGACGAGGTCGTGAGCGCCGCGCACGTCGGAGGTCAGGAGAACCGTCGTCACCACCACCAGCGCGATGAGCACCACCGCGATGCCGAGCATCCGTCCGATGCGTCCCACCTCGATCTGCAGAGGAGTCGGCTCCTCCGCGGTGGCCTCCAGCATCGTGGCGATGGCGCCCACCTCCGTCGCCATCCCGGTGCTCGTCACCACGGCGGAACCTGTTCCCTGGACGACCGCGGTGCCCTTGAAGACCATGTCGAAACGATCGCCGAGGGCGACCCGCGACGGCAGCGTCGCCTCGTCCTTCAGCACCGCTTCGCTCTCGCCGGTGAGCGACGCCTCCTGCACGCGGAGTGACGCGGACTGGACGAGCCGCGCGTCCGCGCCCACGGCGTCACCCTCGGCGAGCAGAAGGATGTCGCCGCGGACCAGATCGGCGCACGGCACGCGCTGGACGCGCCCCTCGCGCCGGACCGAGGAGGTCACGGCGGTCATGCGCGCGAGCGCCGCGACCGCGTTCTCGGCCTTGGCCTCCTGCACGAAGCCCAGGACGGCGTTTGCGAGAACGATCGACGCGATGACGAGGCCGTCGACCGGCCAGCGGTGCCGGCCCTCGAGGAACCAGGCGACCAGCGCGATGACGATCGCGCCCAGCAGCAGGTAGATCAGCGGGTCCTCGAACTGCGCCAGCAGCCGCCGCCACGCCGGAACCGGCGGCGCGGCTCGCAGCTCGTTCGGTCCGTCGCGCGCGAGCCGGCGCGCAACCTCCTCCGCACCGAGTCCCTGATCGAGGTCGG